>CAVHPV010000001.1:0-68376 GCA_963638045.1 Faecalibacterium sp. CAG:74
CATCAAGCTCAGCCTCGACAGATTTCTCATTTTCGGTAAGTTCAGTCTTACTGCAGGCGGTGTAGTGGTTGCGTAAACGATACAAAGTTGCATTGTACAGGAGCTTGGAAGCAGATGTAGTGTCAGAGCAATATCCGTAAAGCGGATGGCTTTTCCTGATAACTGTTCTGGTTGTACTGTACATTTCGTCTCCTCCGGCATTACTGAAAGGTTCTGCCTCTACTTATATTAAAGCACATTTCGTGCAAAATGTGCTTTAATGACATTCACCCACCACCATGCGGTAGCAAACTGTCCTATGGAAGTGGTACTCTGTCATTTGTCTTATAGATGACGTTATACTTGTTAAGGTGTTTCAGGCAATCTTCCGTTTCTGCTATTTTCTTGTCGTCAAAGAGGGAATGTGAGTCACATGAGGAGTCGTAATAGGCAGAGAGCATTCTGGCAGAGTAAGTCTTTCCGAAGGAGTGGGGAAGACTGAGGCATATCAACTTGTATGGTGTATTTATGGACTCGTTGATCAGGCTGATGAGCATTGTCTTATCAACATAAGTCTGCTCTATTATTTCTGCGTAGTCCCTGTTTCCTGGATTTACATACTGTCCCATAGGAACCTCCTTTTCTGAATGGTGGGGGAGGTTCCCGGGAAAGTCAAAGCATTATTGTGGTTTGTCCCCGAATAGTCTATTTGTATAGGGCAAGGATGCTTTTCAGGAGATTTCTCTCCCGCCTTCATACTCTCAGTGACGCTATCTTCAGATTTCTGATTTCTTTTTGATTATCCTTCCAACAAGGCCATACTCAGCAGCCTCCTCAGCTGTCAGCCAATAGTCTCTCTCTGTGTCGAGTGCGACCTCATCAAGGGATTTGCCTACAGCGGATGCGATGACTCCGTCAAGTTTCTTTCTCAAAGACTCAAGTTTTCCCGCATAGATATCCAAATCAATTGCAGTTCCCTTCAGCTGTGAAAGTGGCTGATGGATAAGATAAGTGGAGTTCTCAAAGGCAAGGCGTCTGTCCTTATCGACAGCAAGAAAGATAAGTGCGGCAGCAGAGGCAACAAGCCCCATGCCGACTACCGTGACAGGAGAATTCACGAACCTTATAGTGTCATAGATGGCAAAGCCGGAGTCCACATCCCCACCAGGTGAGTTGATATATACTGTAATGGGATCACTGCTTTCGCTGTCAAGAACCAACATACGTACAGCAAAGTCGTTTGCTGAATCCTTATTAATCTCACCGCTGAGCATGACAGAGCGTGTCTTCATGAGTTTATCCAACAAAGTCGGATCAATATTCTGTTTCTTTTCGTCCATACAAAGATAATAATCAAAAACAGGTACTTTGGGAAATGCATATAGCAATTTTCACCATTCTTAACAATAATTAGAGCATGAAGAGTGCAACAGTATCGGTAATAGGAAGGCCAAGCAGTGGCAAATCAACACTGGTCAATACAATATGTGAGATGAAAGTCTCGATAACAAGCCCGACTCCGCAGACAACGAGAAACAAAATCAGAGGCATATATACAGACGGGAGAGGACAGCTTGTTTTTACAGATACTCCGGGCTATCACCTGTCAGACAAAACCATCAACAGACGCATGCAGGAAGTTGCAATTTCCTCATTGAAGGACAGCGACCTTATACTCTATGTGATAGACGGAAAAAGAAGTGCTGGAGAAGAGGAAAAGACCATAGCCAAGATGATCCGCTCATCAAAGGTGAAGACTGTGGCAGTAATCAACAAGAAAGATGTATTGACAGAGGAGAATATAGAAGATGCAAAGTTCTTCATAAACGAAAACCTCCCCGGAGTCGAAGTCTTCGTTGCCTCTGCACTCAATGACGACGGCATTGATGATATCCTAATCGCCCTCTATAAGCTTGCCCCCGAGGGAGAGCTGATGTATGACGAAAATCAATATACAGACCAGGACCTGGAATTCAGAATCAGCGAGATAATCAGAGAAAAGACAATATCAAATCTCTCTGATGAGCTTCCCCACGTCATCTATGTGGAAGTTTCTGACCTGGAATACAACGAAGAGACAAAGGAAGTCTGGATAAGGGCCTTCATCTGCGTGGAACGTGATGGCCAGAAAGGTTTCATCGTCGGTAGGGGTGGACAGAACATAAAGCGAATCGGAACAGAGGCAAGAAAAGAAATAAAAAGAATCTTCCCTTCAGCCACAGTAAGACTCGACCTCCAGGTGAAGACAGCTGAAAAGTGGAGACAGAACCCGATAATCCTCGACAAGGTGTTTAGAAATCAGCAATAAAACTATCTCCTATAGAGAAAAAGAGTTAAACATAATATGCTGCCACTTGTTCCATAGTCCGCCGTTCTCATCCCTATATTCAGGATGCTTCTTGAGATATGGATCTCTGTCTCCCACAATTGCATAGTCACAGCAGTCGCCTTCGACAGTGTGGTTGTTCTCACCAGGCGTGCATGCATCACGGCAATGGCGTAATAGTCAATGTTACAGAGTGCAGGAAGGATATGAAGTAAATCATGCTTCCTGGCAAATTCAGCTACCGGGCAGGACATGAAGCGGTATCTTACGGGTTCTCCGTCCCTGTACGGCTCGACTATCATCTTATACTCATGCCACCTTGAGCATTTCCGTGCAGCTTTTGAGAAGGCAAAGTGAAGAAGCCTCCTGTAGACTTTCCTGTTCGCATCAACAAATACCAAAGTTTTGAATGATGGCAGAAAAAGCTCTTTATAGAGAGTCTCAATCTCGCCGAAAGTAACAACATCCCTCAGCACAGTATAATAGGTGTTGACATCGGGGAATTATAGGAAAAAATCATTATTCAATCATAGGTTCTACCCTTTCCATTATGGAAATTCCGTTTTCCACCAAGGTCTGTCCGCCATGACCTCAGATACTCCACAAACTGCACCTGTACAGAAAGTAAAGACGCTGTCTGTCATCTCCTTACCATAATGCTTTCCTATGTACCTGAGGATTACCTTTTTGCATTCTTTTGAGTATATTGCATGATATTTCCTGTTTATATCGAGTTCTCTTTCCTTTACATAATTAGTTTAAATTAACCCTAATTGGAAGCAAATACACATTATGTTTAACCCTTTATCACTAAAATGATTAATAATCCCCCGGGATTTCCGGGGGAACATCTCAAAATGAAGTTTGAGTTAATATCTATTGAGAATCGGGAGGATAGTCTCGCTTCCGCATGCCTTCACGAATCCTGCAAGCTTCGGCCCCTTCTCCTTTCCGATAAGGACGGTGTAGATGACTCTGAAGAAATCTGCATTCTCAAGGCCGTTATCTGCGGCAGCCTGGTAGATATAGTTGGAGAATTCCTTCTCTCCAAGTTCATCCAGATATTTCTCTACGTATCCGGCAAAGTCCCTGATGGACTTTCTCTCGTTGTCAGATGCCTCATAGAGGGGAGCAGCGTCAGTCTGGAGAGAGAACTTGAACTCTTCCGGAGCATAGTCCCTGAGCCAATTCTTTGCACATTCGATTCTTACCTTCAGTCTTTCCTTCTGACTCGGAGTGGCATCGCTCAAACGTGAAAGTACCTTCTCGCTGTCTCCAGAATATATCTGGATATAATTGCAAAGATGTCTGAACGGAATCTGGTAGCCCGGTTCAGTCGGTATGGCCTTGTCATCAACCTGACTGAGCTCATAGATTCTCTTTTCCTTCTCTTTTCTCTGTTCCTTAACAGGTAAAAGACCGAAGTAGATTCTCTCACAATTATCATAGTCCTCATAAATTTTCAGAACATCGAGGTCGAAGGAAATTGCAAACTCGCTCTGAGGCTTTGTCCCGACAAAGAGATAACGGACAATCTCCGGAGGATAGATTGCAAGCACATCATAGAGGTCCGCAACTTCACCACCCGAGGATGAGATCTTTCCACCCATTCCCTTGAGGCGCACAAAGTCATAACGCATCGAAACAGGAGCAGTACCGCCGAACACTTTCACGACATTCTTTGCAGTGTCGTAGCTTCCGCCCTCTGTAAGATGGTCCTTTCCGCCCGGTTCGAAGTCAACCCCCTCCTTAACCCAGCGCATAGGCCAGTCAACACGCCATGGGAGCTTTGTGTTGGGAGTTGTGCGGATATCGATAGTCTCGCTCTTATCGAGTTCATCATCATGATATGTGATTCCGTACGCACCGTCCCAGCCTGTAACAGTTGTGTTGTCCCTGTCCGTGAAGGATGAGAATACAGATACCGGCCACCAATTCTCAGGAAGAGGCTCTGTCCTGTACTCGTTGAGGGCAGCTCTTATCTCATCCCTGTGCTCAAGTGCAGTTCTGATGTCTTCTGCATACATGTTTGTCCTGTATCGCTGAGCCTGGTAAAGAAATTCCGGAAAGACTCCAACTGTAGGAAGAATCTTCTCGACATCCACCTCATTGCCACGCGCATAGTTATCTGCCCGGTGCTTGGTATCTGGAACAAGGGTAATAGGCTTACGCAGGTAGGTTGCAAGAAGTTCCGGCTCCGGCATATTCTTCGGTACCTTCCTGAATACATCATAATCGTCCCAGGAATAGATGAATCTTACATTTTTTCCCCTTTCCCTCAAACAGCGGACAACCAATTCGACAGTAATAATCTCCCTGAAGTTGCCAATATGGACAGTTCCGGAAGGGGTAATACCACTGGCACATGTATAGCTGGGCTTGTCTCCCTTCTCTCTGATAATCTTATCGGCCATTATGTCTGCCCAATGGGTAGACTGATTAATATTTTCACTCATGGTCTGATTATGACAAAGAGCACCTCTTTGTTCAACAATAAGTCCATATGCCTGAAATATAAATGCCGAGCCCCAGTTGGACCATAAAGCCTCTCTTGACACATTTTCCCCTTGCGGCCCTATTTCTGGGAAGTGCAAACAGAGACATAAGATAATAAATCCTGTTTTTTGTTCTTATTAAGGAATAATTCTTGTAAGTTACCATGGATTCACTTACCTGAGTAAACAACAAACCACTTTATATTCATGGCAGCCCTACTTACATCTTCTATACCATAAACCTTACCTGGCCTCCCCGCAATCCTAGACTATGCATCCAAGGAATTGGATGTGGACTTTTCAATCACGTGCACTTATACTTTTTGCTGTGAAAAAGATATTTGTTTTACTTACCCTGTCTTTAATTGCACTTACCTCTATTGCAGCAGATACAGTTTTCTGGAGTGGAGATGACGACGGATATAATGCCTGCTCTGACAGGTATGCCGCCTCCTCTGTCATATCTTTGAGCCTCAATGATAAGACTATAAATGTAAAAGTTACCGGCCCTATACCCGACACTCTCCCCGGGAGGGATCTGGGGCTATCACGGGAGGTCCTTACCGAACTTGGCATCTGGGGCCAGGCAGATACTGTCCTCGATACTGCCATAGTAAACGGAAAGGTGAAGGAAGATACACCTGTCACAGAAAACAGTGGCTGGTATTCAATTACACTTGAGCCATATTCCATGTCATGTGCACTTGAAAAATACAGATCTCTCATCTTCTACGGCTTTAAACCCGAGGCGGACAGGGACGGAGACACAATCTTATACACTATCCCGTATGTTGCAGAGTACGAACTTGAAGATACTAAGAACCTTCTGAAAGATATCGGCCTTGCTGTCCAGGATGTCAAGGAGACAGTAAACCCGTATATACAGGAGTGAATATGCTCGACGACATAATAAAAGAAAGTACATCCCTGTTCACAGACGGGGAGCAGACAGTCCTCAGGGGGCATGAGAATAGACTGAGAAGGGCAACTCTCAATAATGGAAGCCTTGTGAGCAATGTACGCTCTGAAGGGCGAGGCGTAAGTGCTCTCGTTTACAGGAACGGAGTATACGGGTTTGCTTCATCATCAGACTACTCAAAGCTCTCTGCTGATACAGTCATCGGAGAAGCCGGGAAGAATGCATCCTTCCTCTTTGAGAACTCACCGGGAAACCTTCCTCCATTTACGGACTATCCGAAAAAGAGATTCGAGACAGAAAGAACAATTAATGACGCCTCACAGAAAGATATAATAGCGGCAATCAGGGAAGTTGATGAATATATAGTGTCACACTGTCCCGGGCTTGTCTCACGCTGTGTCAGTTACAGAGAAGACAGCCAGGACAAGATCATCTACTCAAGCAATATGTCAAGTGGGCATGTTATCAATCCGCGTGCATTCATATCGGTAACAATCAGTGCGCTTACAAAGGAAGGAGTACCGGTTGAGCTTTATAACTCCTACGGCGGAAGGGGAAGTTTTGATAACTACTTCAAGTCAGTGAAATGGCTCTTTCCAAAGGTGGATGAGCTTTATCGGAGCCTGATGGACAAGAAAGAAGGTGTCTACGCTGAAGCAGGGCTCAAGACAGTAGTCCTCGGCGGGATACTCTCCGGGATGCTTGCACATGAGGCTGTAGGACATACTGTGGAAGCTGATCTTGTCAGGGGAGGAAGTGTTGCCGGCCCGATGCTGGGAAAGGTTGTGGCATCTCCGCTTGTGAGTCTTGTGGACTATGCCTGGTCAGCATTCGGAAAAACCGCCCCGCTTCCGATCATACTCGATGACGAGGGGGTACCAGCTGAAGATGCTGTCCTCATAAAGGACGGAATCCTTGTCGGGTATATGAATAACCGTGAGACCGCAGAACACTACAAAGTAAAACCACAGGGAAATGCCAGAGCATGGTCCTTTGGTGATGAGCCTATAATCAGAATGCGTAATACGGCAATCCTTCCGGGGAAAGACAGGCTTGATGACATGATTTCATCCATAGATGACGGTTACTATTTGACAGACACAAATAACGGACAGGCAGATCTTTCCGGGGAATTCATGTTCGGCGTCACAATGGGATACGAGATAAAGAAAGGGAAACTAGGAAAGGCCATCCTCGATACCACTGTATCGGGAATAGCATTCGACATGCTGAAGTCAGTCGACATGGTTTCCGATAACGTCATCTGGTCTTCCGGAGGTATGTGCGGGAAGAAACAGCCAATGCCAGTCGCAATGGGCGGCCCCCAGTTGAGATGTAAAATCATGATTGGAGGAAGATGATGGAAAAACTGGAAATAACATCACAGGAGATAGAGGAAAAACTCAAAAATAAAGGAGTTGGGAAATTCGCCTATACTGTCACAGAAGGGAGAAAAGAGGAGTTCACTGCGAAAAACAGCAAGTTCACTCTTCTCAGAACAACATTCTCTTCCTCTTTCTCGCTCTCTGTATTTATTGACGGCAGCAGGGGGACAGGAAGCTGCAGTGACCTCTCCGGCGAGGCAGTGGAGAAAACAATAGACGATGCAATTACATCCGCCGTGTCATCAGAGCCGGATGAGGCTTATGACATTGCACCCGGAGAAGGAAAGATGGACATAGATAGACTGGATGATGACAACCTCCAGCTCTTCTTCTCGCGCCTCACTGAGCTCCTTGAATATATAAAAGTCACCTATCCGAACCTCATTGTCATGGACACTGTTGGAGAACACAACCACTTTGAAACCATTTATCATAATTCAAACGGAACCGACTACCACTCTACAGGCGGTTTCTACGAATTCTATCTAGGATATTCTGCACACGAAGGTAATGTAACTTCCGGCATGAATTACTCATCATGCCTTACAAAGACACTCGAGAGACCTTTCATTGAACTCGGCGCCATCCGCTCCGAGCTTGAAAGCAAGTCAAAGAGTCTCAATACCATCTCATTCGGGGACAAGTTCACGGGAACAGTCATCTTTACCCCCGGGTGTCTTGGACAGTTCCTGAGCTATATACTTAGTAATATCTCAGACACGATGATTCAGAACGGCGTAAGCATATGGAAGGACAAACTTAACAAAAAGGTTGCTGACGAGAGAATCTCGATAAGGCTGGAATCCTCCAACAAGGACATAGTTTGCCACGAGCTTATTACAGATGACGGCTACCGAACGGAGGATGTGACAGTTCTGGAGAAAGGTATTCTCAAATCGTTCCTTCTATCGCTCTATGCAGCCAACAAGACAGGAAATTCCGTCACAAAGAATTCCAGCAGCGACATCGTAATGGATGGTGGAGACGAGACACTTGAGAGTCTCATCAAAAAGACAGAGAGAGGACTCATCATAGGGGGGTTCTCCGGTGGACATCCTTCTGTCAGCGGTGATTTCTCCGGCGTTGCAAAATCAAGTTTCTACATAGAGAACGGAGAAATAAAAGGGGCTGTGAACGAGACAATGGTCAACGGCAACCTTCTCTCCATGCTCAACAGCATCAAGGGAATAACAAAAGAGAGGGTCTCTGACGGCTCCTCAATACTTCCATACCTTGCAGTAGACGGGATTGTGATTTCCGGAAGATAAATAAAGAAGGCCCTCTTCGGGGCCTCTCTTATCAGAAATCAAGAAAGAATGTGAAATTGGTTGTCACTCTTCCCGGCTGTGTGTACTTATCCTTATCAACAAGAAGATAGTTGACCTCATATCCCAGGTCAATCATATCAAAGAAGGACATCTCAATCTGTACACCGCAAGATGCAAGCAGATTATTCTCCTTCCTCTCTGTATTGAAGACCTTACCCCAGCCGTAACCGCAATCTATAAACAGGTTCACTCTCGGAGCTATCCCGTTGACTCCCAGATCCGGACCGGCAAGGCGGATATCGAAATTATTGACCACATTGAACTCAGTGCCATATGTGTATGCATTGAATCCCCTGACCTTGCCTCCCAATGATACCGGCCCCTGGATATATGCCGGTATGGCATTCCCTCCAGTAAAGGAGGCATTAAGTCTGTCGACAAGGGTAATAGAGAACATAGAGTCCCCTTTTGTATTTTCCAGGTTATAAAGTGTCCTTGCCCCCACTGTATTCGAAATGACAGAAATGTATGAGGCATGTCCCGATGCGCCACTGTTAAGCCAGCTTGGGCCGACTTTCACATCCAGGGCTGACCATATGCCATCATTTGTGTGGAGAGTATCCTCCATCATGTCAAACTTCAGGCTGAGTGCAATTTCTCCTCCAAGAAAATCCTTCCCTCCGTTGAGTTCAGGATAGACTGCTCCACTATAGGAAGAATTGATATAATCATCAAAGGTTCCATTAATACCAAAAAAGAGGAATTTCGAAGAAGAATAGTATCTTTCGTACCTTGCAGTAAGGTTAAGAGTCAGAGTAAGAAGATCCTTGTCACCTACCGGACTTATCATAAACCCCTGGATGAACCTCAGCGACAACTCATTCTGCCATACATTGACACGGAGTGCATTGTCCCTATTCCAGACACCTTTGTTATAATTGTTATCCCCGCTGTTCTGGTCGAGCCACAACAGGCGCTGTGTATACCCGTCGCCCACAAGGAGCTGTACCTGTGTTTTGTTGCCGTCAATTAAAGCCGGCAGGTCATATCCGGCTCCTGCCATGAGATAAGTCGGGAAAAAGCCCCACATGATATCCGGATGCTGTCCGAGATCCTTGAAGACGAAGTGAAGGTCAGAGGCAAAAAGACCAGCTGCCATAATCAGAACAAGAAGAAAAACGATAACCTTTTTCATATAATCCTCACTTGTCCCAGTCTACACCAATTGGGCATACTCTGAAAATTCATTTTTCAACCAGTTGAAACGAGCCCTGTTTTGTGCTAGATTACTCTAGCTATCCCCCTTTAGCTCAGTGGTTAGAGCAGAAGACTCATAATCTTTTGGTCGATGGTTCAAGTCCACCAGGGGGGACTACGAGGTGCTCAACGGCACCTCTTTTTTATTGCATAAAGCGAAACATTAATGCCCTTGTTTATTCTTATACCTTATCTCTCCATTCTCGATAAAGGAGACAACTCTCCCTTTGCTGAGAAGAATTTCTAATGAACTCTTCAATTTTCTGCTGATTCCCTTATATCCCATTCTGTATGCAAGTTGCGTCAATGTCATCGACTCTTCAAGCACAGAAAGTATCTTCTCAAAATACAATGTATCCTTTTCAGCCTTCCGGGAAGATTTGAAATATGGATGTATAGGGATTATAACACTGATGAAATCACGCTCTTCATTCATCAGAAATTCAGGTTTTGCCGAGCCGTTTCTCTCCAATGCCGCGAAAGCATTAGGGAACCCCGTATTTCTTCCTTCTGTCAAATGCAACTCCTTCAGGAATTCCACTATTCTCCTGTTACGATATACTCTGCCACGAAGGTTATAATTGATTATCGCCTCATCAGAAATACTCCTGTCAAACCCCGGAGTTGAGGTAATTTCGATTGAAGCATTCTCTATTCTTACTGTAATCGGTTCCTGATTCTGATAAGACCTATGATAAACAGCATTTGCCAAAAGTTCCTCAATCGCTTCATATGGATAATTGAAAAATCTCTCAGCTTCCGCCCTGTCAGGATGTTTGATGACAACTTCCTGGATTACATTGTCTTTAATGTATTGGACAGCCCCCGAAGTTGGTTCTGAAGTGTCCCGGTAAAAAAAGTTTGTCGAGTTTGTCGAGTCTTCTAATCTCCCGGAAGATATTTCGAAACAGAAACTTTAAATTGTCTTTAATGGCCCTCTTATGGAGAGTAAAGCGTAAAGCCAAAAACCGATAAGATTTGTTAACAGTTTCCGGAAAAACATTACAAAAAGTTATCTTATTATGCTCTTGCCAGCATTATCCCTATGTAGCATATGACAGCTGTCAGAGCAAACTTGCCTAAAAGATGAACATCACCTCTGTAGAACAGTTCATCAGAGAGGTTTAAGCAGTCAGTGGCAGCTTTTCCTATGAGGGAAGAGGCATTGGCAGTCACGGCAGTAACAACTCCCCCGTTTATGACTGCATTGGTCAGGTACGTCATTGCTTCCTTGTCGACTCCCGTTAATGATATCACAATACAATATGGAAGCGGATTCTCCATATCTCCGTTGATGACTATGTTCTTCTCAGGGAAGTTCTCCTTTATAACTCTCATAAGCTCATTAGCATATATACTCTCTTCCCTGAGGCCGACTATGGTGATGCTGTCATTCTTTTTAATGTTCTCAACTATGCCCGACAGTACCTCTATATTAGCCCCGGAGAGAGTCCTCTCAAGAGTACCTACAGCGCCGTCCTTGAGAAGGGAAGCAACATCAGAGGGAGATTCATTACCCTTGAGCTCACGGACTTTGTTGAACTTGGCTCCTTTCCCCGCCTCATACCATACCTTGAAATCCTTGAGGCCGTTAAAATCAAGAGCCTTACAGAATCTGACGACAGTTGCCTTACTCACATCTGCATTTTCTGCTATATCGGAAATGGAGAGCTCCTGGATACGGTCCTCATTCTCCAATAGGTAATTAAAAACCCTTTCTTCCTTGATCTTGATTCTTCCGTCAGTTGCATTCAGCATCTCTCTGAGACGCGAATTCTTCTTTTCGCCAGCCATATCAGTCTCCTTAAAGCATATATGAAAATATTAAGAAAAAAATTCCCTACTCGCAAGCTAATAAAAAATAAAGATTCATCTTTTTGGGGACAAATTTCATCAAGGCACTAATTTCGTAATTATCCGGGACGCCTCAAGAGAGCAGAAAAGCTTGTTCTCTATCTCTCCACCATCCTTGAGAATGGTATAGACATAGCTATAGAAATTTCCCAGCCCGTCATAGGGCATCACGCCGGTGAAAACATCATTGCCGTCTACCGAGAGAGTCATTCCGAGGGAAGATGAGTCATTCATGAGGATAATCCTCCCCCTGCTCCTGTTCCTATGTAAAAGGTAGATCTCCTGTCCTCTCATTGAAGCATTACTCACCTCCCCAAAGTGATATATAACTGTTTCAAGTGCAGTCTCAAGCATCTCTGGGGGAGTAGAACTAAGAGATGAGAAAGTAAGAGTGTACTCACCTCCTTCCGGGATGGACAAATAGAGATAGCAGTTGGAGTTGAAGATGAAATACCCGTCTTCCGTGAGGGAAATGATCCTCTCTGCGTCATCATGAGAGATGGTAAGAGGAGCATCGACGACAACTATCTTCGAGTAGCGGAGGGCGTACTCTATGTATTTCATGTGTTCCTCCACCCCAAGTACGATTACGACTGCGTCTATGTCCTCCCGCTCGAGCATATACTCGGGATCCCTCTCAAGAAAAGGAATGGAATGTATCCGAGAGAGTTCTTCACCACTATTTCTGTCAGGGGAACTCAATGAGAGGAGAGACGCGTGGGGGTCAAGACTGATCGCATGGGCATGGCGGAAGGCAGCTTCCCCATCCCCGATAATGCCGTAGTTTATCTTATTCATCAATAAGGTCCAAAGTCTCAAGAAGGGACTCATAAAGGAAGGCTTTTATGCTTTCCTCTCCCTGCTCAATATTGAATACGCCAAGGTTTTCCAACTCTCCGTTCATATACAATATGAGATTGGCATCCAGAAGATAGCCCTTGATGCCGTATTCAGCTGCGAGTGTCTTCACAGCTATCCCGGAGAAGAGGGAGATCATCCTGAGGTCCTCACGCTCAACCGAGAGGGCACAGATGTACTTTCCATCCCTGATGGCAGCTACTGCCCACGGAATGGCAACGACACTGTTGGCACCAAGCGGAACACCATCCTTTATAAGGCGTATTTCAACGCCTTCCACGCTCCTGGTGTCCACCACACCTCTATCGGGAGATGGTATGTTCTGGTTGATCTCTGCATTCAAAACAATATCTTCTGTCATATAATCCTCTACAATAAATCCTTCAAAGTTTTATTATCAAGCGTTTCCAGCCCCGCAGCCTTGAAAGAGCGGATAACAAGAATTTCACTTGTACCATTATGCGAAAAAAGTGAATCCACTACATCCCTCAGCTTTATCTTCTCACTGGGACGAGAAAGAAGATAGCGTGTGGTTGTAAGTTCCTTTATGAAGCCATCCTCTTCAAGAATTCTCAAATACGATATTACCCTGAAATAAATGACTCTGGAGCGCGATGAAAGCACCCTTGGTGATATCCCGCCTTCCCCCTTCTCGAAGCTTCTTGCTATCTCGACAAGAACCCTCAAGCTCTCTTCAATCTCCTTCTGGGGAGTCAGACTGCGTCCCTCACTCTCATCTTTCTCCGGTCTGAATTGGTAGATGAACGTGACTTCACTTGTAAGGATCACGATGTACCAGACGATATATAAGAAAAGCAGAACAAGCAGGATGGAGGCAAGTGAACCGTAAATTACTGAATACTTGACCGAGTAGACGATAAGATGCGTAAAGACAAGGTAGAAGATACTCATCACCACAGTTCCCAGGACGGAGCCGGCAATTGCTGCAGACAATTTCACCTTCACCTGGGGAACAAAGAAGAGAATGAAGAAGAAAAGGAGGAAGACTATCAGAAACTGTGCCCCGTTCTTCAATATACGAGCCCATACTCCGGTTTCTTCATCAATCCCGAGCCATGAATAGACATCAATTCTAACCGACTGGGCAAGCGAGAATGACACGGCTATGAAGACTGAAAGTACAATGAGGAAGATGATTATCTTCCCGTACCTCTTCATGACCCCATCGGCAGAGCGTGTTCTGAATATCTTATTGATGACAGTGTCTATCTTTCCAGCAAGGAGTGAAGCTGTTATGACAAATGTGATGAGACCGACTATCCCGAGAGACATCGCATTCTGGCTGAACTGTGTAACCTTTTCAAGCACAAACGCCCCCTGTGCTTCCCCGAAGGTCTCCATCAGCCACTCTCCGACAACCATGGAGAATCTCTCCATGCCACCCAAAGCGGAAAGAAAAGCAGAGAGGAAGGTCACACACGGGACTATTGCAACAAGGGTCGAATAGACCATGCCGGAAGCAAGGATCGAGACATTGTCTGTACCTATCTTTCCGAGTGCCCTGATGACTGCGTTGAAGTAATCCCTGAGCCAGGCTCCTGCCTTTTTCAGCGGTTTATCTCCCGCCATCAGACAAACTCCTCATAGAAGGCAAGCACATCCTTCATGACGCTATCCCTCATAATGTCATTAAGGATCTCATGTCTTCCGTCCTTATACAGCTTCAACCTGACATCCTTTATGTCAGCCCACTTATAGAGGTTGGAAGCTTTGACAACACCCTTACCATAGTCTCCGACAGGATCCATATCACCGGAGAGGAACATAATCGGGAGGTCCTTCCTGATTCCGGCTATGAGTTTCTCATCATTTGCTGTCTCCAGCCCCTCGATCAAGTCAGCATAGAAGCGGGACGAACATATGAACCCGCAATCCGGGTCAGCCTCATACTTTTTCACTTCCTCACGGTCATTGCTGAGCCAGCAGCAGACACCATCTTTCTTATAGTCAAACTTCTTCAAATAAGATGAGAAGGCAAGATTGTTCAGGAACTCATCCTTATGCTTAGTGCCATACTTCTTGCATCTTGAAAGTGCTACACTGCGACCGAACTTACTCACCAGCCCCTTGCTGGCCCCTGTTCCCATTATGATGGCTGCTGCGTAATCCGGACTGTGAAGTGCAATATTGGTACGTGTCATGAACGACCCCATTGAATGCCCGAAGATAAAGTGGGGAACACAGGGATACTCCTTCATTATCTCTTTGTCGAGAGCATATGAATCATTACATATAAGCATCCAGCCGTCTTCTTCAGCAAACCAGCCGGTCTCCTCAGCATTCTCCTTTGTCCTTCCGTGTCCCCTGTGATCCTGGCAGAATACGGTATAACCGTGTGCATTGAGGAACTTTGCGAATCTGTCATATCTGAGGCTGTGCTCCGCCATACCATGATTTATATGCACAGTAGCCTTTGTATTCTCTGCTTTCCAAACCCTGTAGAAGAGTTTCTTACCATCTGTCATTGTGAGCCATCTTTCTTCCATAACCTGTCTCCGTCCCATAATTATAGCATCATGAGGAGAATTTACACTATCATGTAAATATGGAAAGAAACTGTCTTATAATCTCGGATGTACACGGCGATAGAAAAGCAATGCAAAGAATAAGGGAGGCAGAGAGACACTTCAACTCAGAAAGGATAATTTCTGCAGGCGATCTCTGTCCCGACCCATATGATGCTCTCTTCTACTCCATAGAGGGAGTAAGAGGCAACTCGGACAGATTCTATGAATACGGCTCCCTACCTTTCCCTCCATTGATGCTCTCCCTCTCCATATATTCCCACTCCGTCTTCATTACGCACGGTCACATGGAAATTGAAATCCCGGAAGGAACACAAGTTCTCATCACAGGACACACACATATCCCGTCAATAAGAAAAAAGGGGAATCTTTATACGCTTAACCCTGGGTCGGCATCGCTGCCACGCTCGTCGTCGGGCCCCACATTCGCACTCTTCACTCCTGAGGGACTTTCTGTCTTCTCCCTGATAGACTTCAAGAAGATAATGAGCCTCAATTTCTCCTCGTCGTAGTAATCCTGGAGTCTCTTGAGCGGTACCGTCATAGCATCAAAGGAAGAGACACTATCCATAGTGAAGTGCTCCGGAATCGGATGCCACTCAAGGTGAAGTGACTCATATACCTCATACCCGATTTTCAAAAGCTCATGGCTTCTGTATCCGAAGGCTGTAAAACGCCTGAGGAAGAACCGGGCAAGGAAAGGTGAATGGAATGCCAGCTGGGGAACCTTTGTCCAATAGAGTGACGAGAGCAGGAATACTGGATAACCCAATTGTCTCAATGCCAGACTATATATGGTCTCGTAAAGTGCAAAAATAGCAGCCACACGCTCTCCCACAGGTTTTCTTGGGAAGAACAGCGTTCCGGGAAGAACCAGGTCAAGGCCCTGGGAAAGGAGGATGGCATGTGTAAATGATCCTCTCACGTCAAAGAAGACCGGCCTGTGGTCATAGCTCTGTACGGCATCCGGGAGTGACTCCAGACCCTTTGAAAGGAGGGAACCCGTACTGACTTTTCCGATAAATGAGACTATTGCTTCAACTGTGTGGTCCTTCAGAAAGTAGATAGCCCTCTCGTCATCAGGAAGAGAGAAAATATATGATAGGAGTGCTCCGACAGTCGGAATCTCGAGTCCGCATCTGATTACGGCAGAATATATCTCAAAGATGTTTTCAAGGTCAAAGAAACCGATGTTCGGCCCCAGGAAGAAGAGATCTGACCAGGAAGGAAGAGACAATCCGTCCTTTGTCCGCCTCAGACAGGCTAGTGAGCAGCCAAGACACCCGTCAGGATAGTTACCATACCTCTCCGAGACGCTCATCCCGTCTATGTTGAATATTCTCGGATCAAAACGGTCAGAGTAGTTATTCACCGGTGCCCAGCCCAGGCGTAAAGCCGACCCGATCACTGCATATTCACCATAGGATCGTACAAGACGTCCGAACGCGGACCTGTCCCTGTTCTTAACCTTCTCTCCCTCATGTATAGGATTCGTATCCTGGAAAGAAGGCATGACAATACCCTTGAGGTTGTGTATATAAAAGGCATGTCCCAGTCCGGTGCCGGGAAGATTTCTTCCCTTGAACTGTACAGAGCCGAAGTAAACTCCCTTGTCGGCAGCAACCCCGGTCGAAAGACAGATATCACCAATGGAGGCGACGACACTCTCAAATTGCTTCGAGCTCTCCGCCCGCATGTTCTCGACAGGGAGAATCTCACAGCCTGACGAAGCGAGAGTCACATATCTGAGCCTGTCCGCCCTCCCGGTGATGACCAGTGCTGCAATCCCCATTCTCAAGAGGGAGTAGCCATGTGCGGTATTGAGGGACACCACCTCATCCTTCTGTGTAATATCTGAAAAATAGACAACAGGCCAGGCCTTGATTGACAACTCAGAAGAGACAGCATCCGTGATGGAAGCCAGCACCAGGGAATCCCTGCCATACTTCTCATGCAGAGAAAAGGCACATCTGAGCCCCAGATACCCTTCTTTCCATTCTTCCCGGGTAACAGAAGAATTCTTCAAATCCAAAACCAGAACAACCATATAAAGGTGGATTATATATCCTTTTGAGAATCTTATTAAGTATTTTTAATGATTACCTGTTCAATGACGTCTGCAGCATGTTCACAGAGGTCACAGCAATTCTCAAGACCCTCATAAATTGCCTTTGCACCAAGAAGTAGCTTAGGCCCGACATCAGAACCGAAGAGAGCATGGATGACATCCGTGTAGATGACATCGGCCTCAATTTCAATATCATTGACCTTGATGAGAAGTTTTCTCAGCTCATCAGGTCTCTTGAAATTCTTGAGTTCCCCTGCCGCCTCATCAAGGGCGTGAACACATCTCGTGACAACCTTCACGAACTCCTCCGTGCGGGGTGGAATAGAGTCAACATGATACATGTAGACATCCATCATGACCTCATCGAGTGCATCTGTGATATCATCAATAATCTGGACAAGGTGCAAGATATCCTCCTGGTCAATCGGTGTTATGAACTCAACGGAGAGTTTCTTGAGTATCTCATGGTGGACCTCATCTGCATCATTCTCGATTTTGTGTACACTCTCCCTGTATTCATTGACTTTTGAAGAATCAAATGAGGAGAGAATTTTCTCAAGCATTTCGGCTGCCTTTACACAGAAGCCTGTCTGGCTCTGAATAAGGCTGAAGTAATCATTTCCTTTCTTAGACATATAAAATCTCCTATGCGAATATCAACAAGAATAGTTTTGCCATCCCGAATCCCAAAAGGCCGCATCCCGGGAAAGTGAATACCCAGGTAAGCACAAGATCCTTTACAATTGACCAATTGACGTTGCTCATGCGTCTTGCCGCCCCGACGCCCATTATGGCCGTAGTCTTTGTGTGCGTAGTGCTGACAGGGATTCCTGTCAGAGATGAGAAGAGAAGACAGAGTGTTGCTGCAGCATCTGCCGCAAATCCCTGATAAGGCTTCAGCTTGACCATGTCCATTCCGACGGATTTGATTATCCTGTATCCTCCGATTGAAGTCCCGAGTCCCATGACAACGGAACAGAGAATCATAAGCCACAGGGGAACGACGAATGTGGTAACAGCGGCATTCCCGCTTGCAAACGCAGCTCCAAGAAGGAAGATTGCCATGAACTTCTGTCCATCCTGTGCACCATGCATGAAGGCCATTGCCGCACCTCCCGCAATCTGTGCAAAACCGAAGAATCTGTCACTTTTTACCCTGTTGACGTTACGGCAGAGTAAAACAGTCAGCTTTGAAGCAAGAAATCCCAGTCCGAATCCCAGGAGAGTGGAAAGCACGATACCGTAAATAACTTTGATCCATTCCGAGCCGTTAATGCCACTAAAACTGTTCTGGATGGCTACCGCAGCTCCTGACAGCCCCGCTATGAGGGCATGGCTCTCACTTGTCGGAATACCGAAGTACCATGCGACAGTCGCCCATATAACTATGGCAGCCATGGCCGCACATAATGCAATGAGGGAGATTCTTGCATCTCCCCCAAAGTCAACCATGTTATAAATTGTCATTGCCACTGAAGCATTGAGACTTGTCATGACAAGCACGCCGAGAAAATTGAATATTGCAGCCATAATTATGGCTTTCCTGACGCCTATAGCCCTTGTGGATACACAGGTGGCAATGGCGTTCGGTGCATCTGTCCAGCCGTTTACAAGAATAACCCCCAGCGTCAATATACTCGATACCAACAGCATGGGATTGGACAGCATCTGGTTGATAAATTCTAACATTTCCATATTAAACTTCTGTTATCTTTCTGTTAAATTTCTGTTCTTTTTTCCTTTTACCACTAATCGGGAGAAAATAGCAATATAACCAGCATCTATATGGTCATAAATTTTATTTATTTATCCACCCCTATTCATAATGCTTTCAATTGCTGCGAAATTGTATGGAAAATCCTTCCTTTATATACTCACACCTCCGCTCAAGGAACGAAAGGGTAATATCATTATTGTGGCACATGTCGTAGCCGTGGGGTGCAAGGGGAATATCGTAGTGAACTGTTTTCACACCGGACGATGAGAGACATGAGGCGAGCATTACTCCCTCATCGTGAAGTGCATCGAACTGGGGCGTCTCAATATAAAGAGGAGGAAACGATGAGAAGAAGCTGTAATCAAACACACTCCTGTATTTTTCTTTTCCAAGGTAATACTTCCACATCCTACCGTTGAGCTTTGAGTTCCAGACTGGAGTGTCAATATATCTTTCCTTCGACTCTGTAGCCACCGGAGCCACAACCGGATAAATAAGTGCCATGAAGTCCGGCTTCGGGAGTTCCTCATCTATGATTTTCATCATTGCCGAGAGAACTATCTCTCCGCCTGCGCTGTCTCCCATAAGTGCAACCCCATTATTCCTCTCATCATCAAGAGCCTTTTTGTAAAGTGAGAGAACATAATTGGGAGCCTCCGGGTATCGGTGCTTCGGGGAGAGTGGATAGTCAGCTATGAGAATGCGGCACCCGCACTTTGTCACATACTCCCTCACATTTCTGTAGTGATACGGTGCTGCCTTATATACAAATGCCCCGCCGTGAATGTAGATGATAAGCGGAAGTTTTCCGTCTGCACCACAAGGCTCCACAAGAAGGCCACCATCCTGCTTATTGACTGTTATCCGGCTGTCAGAATGGAGAGAGAAAAAGGAGAGGAAGGTATTGGCGAATGGAAAGATAAACGGAGAGAGTGGTGTCTTAATTCTGTAGAGTTTCTCGAGGCTGCTGTCTAGTGAGTACCTGTGTTTCATTAAAACATAATAGCACAAAAGGGTATCCGGCCTTATACTCTTTCTATGGAAAAGAACACAGTTTTATTCAATGGCGTAAAAACAGACACATTCATGGAGAAATCATCCATGAAGATAGTCTATCTTCTTGGCAAACAGAGAAAGATAAAATATTTCAACAATCCACCTGTTGCGGCAGTAGTTAACGGGGTGTTGAAATCCCTACAGTCAGAGATTGAGGAGAATGCTGTGATAGACCTTGTCTACCTCAACAGCAAAATAGGACGCACCGTCTACAGACGTACGCTGTGCTTCCTTCTCTGCTATGCGGCATCTGTAGTCTACCCGGAAAGGACACTCATTTCCGGCCACTCTCTCGGGGACGGCTACTACTTCTACTTCCGTGACAAAAATAAAGCCGACATAGAGAAAATAAAAGAGGTCATGAAAGAGGCGATAAATGATGATATGATAATCGACATCGAGCCGCTAAGTTCTCCCGAGGCATTGAAATATGTCAAAGAGAGAGGCCTTGTTGAAACAGAAAAACTTCTCTTGTCACGTAATGACGGGGCATATATCTTCAACCGTCTTGGAGAATGCTACTCAGTAAACTACGAGCCTCTCATCCCCTCCCTCTCGCTCCTTTCGGTGTGGGACTTGATGGAATATGGGGAAGGGATGCTTTTGAGGTACCCCCAGTCAAGGCAGATGGACGCGATGATGGAGTTCAAGGACAATCCCCTTTTATTCCGTGTCTTCGAAGAGACGAGGGCAAAGGCCAGAGTACTCGATGTAGAGAGCCTGGGAGCCCTGAACCTCAAGGAAGCAGACGGGAAGATACGTGAGGTCATAGTACTTTCAGAGACACTGCAGAGAAGGTCCTTCTATTACACTGCGGAGGATATAAGGAAAAGAGGCAACGTCAGGATTGTCTTCATATCGGGTCCGGCATGCTCCGGAAAGAAATCATGCGGACTGAGGCTATGTGCAGAGCTCAAAATCCAGGGCTACTCACCGGTAATGCTGAGTCTAGATGACTACCGTAAGACAGACAAAGAGGGAAAATCCTATGTAGATACAAATCTCCTGAGGGAGGAAGTCAAATCACTTCTTGAAGGTAAGGAGGTTGCACTCACCCGCAGTGACAAGGACAGAAAGCGTATCTTCAGAACCATCAATGCAAAGATGGAGGAGAATACCATTCTTGTCATAGAGGGTGTCCAGACGCTCAACGAACATCTTATCCCTGGACTCGACGACAGCCTCATTTACCGTATCTTCGTATCTGCCCTGACACAGCTAAATCTCGATACTTACTCAAGTATTTCGACAAGAGACAACAGACTTCTCAGGAGAATCGTCAAGGAATGCAGAACAAGGGATGTCAAGCCTGCAGATATCATAAACGAATGGGAAGAGATAGAGGAAGAAGAGAAGAGTCTCCTGTTCCCTTATCAGAACAATGCCGACATGATGATCAACAGTGCCCTCGAGTATGAACTTGGTGTCCTCTATTCGTACGCAATGCCACTTTTGCGTTCCGTACGCCTCGAGGAGGGAAATGCATACACGACGGCAAGACGCCTTATGGCATTTTTAGAACTCGTCAATCCTATTTCCCCCGAGCTTGTCCCACCAGACTCGGTACTCAGGGAGTTCATAGGAGGATCGGCCTTCCTACTCGCGTAGGCCTGTCCTGTCTTCCAATACCCCGGTCTCCAGGAGGATATCGGGGTTTTTCTCTATCATTCTCATAAGTCTGAGAGATGCACCGGAGGGGGAATTAACTCCGCTCTCCCATGCCTCGACAGTCTTACCCGAGACATTGAAGACAGCAGCAAAGAGAGCCACAGACAGATGAAGCTTCAGCCTCAAAGCCCTGATCTTCTCTTTTGTCATCTCCTCAGGCTCGATAACTTTTATATACTTGTTGCTCTTTGCAATGACGCCCTTTTTCTTTGGAAAAAGAGCATCCTTAATTGTGTCATTATAATAGCTGGACAATTTCACTTCCCCAGAATATGCATTGACTCTTCAATTTGAGCCTTAAGCTTGGCTATACACTTACCGCAACCCGTTCCGGCACCGGTAAGTCTTTGTAGATCATCCAGATTTTTGACCTTATCCTCCTTGACCAGATCCTCAATCATCTGGTCTGTAACACCCTTGCACTCACAGATAATGGTTGCTGTGTTCTTCTTGTAGGGGTTAGGAAGGTTGTTCTTTTCAAGATAATCGTCAATGGCGGCACGTAATGCCTTGTCTCCAAGGACAGAACAGTGGAACTTATGCTCGGGTAGTCCTCCGAGCTTGTCCATGATAGCCTTAGGAGTCAGCTTATATGCTTCCTCAAGTGTCATGCCGATAGCCATCTCACTCATCATCGATGTAGATGCAATGGCACTGGCACATCCGTAGGTAAGCCACCTGAGATCACTGATTTTGCCGTCCTTCACCTTAATACCGACCCTCATCTGGTCTCCACAGGCCAGGGACCCGACTTCCCCCACTCCATCAGCTTCGAATTCATCTCCCTCCTTCCAGAGGTTTCTCGGATTCATGAAGTGGTCCTTTACTATATCTGTATAAACCCATTGGGACATAAAACTGTTTGCCATACTTCTACTTCCTTGTACTCATTTCCCTTATTTTCTTGATTATCCCGGGAAGTTTCGAGAGAGTGTATTCAACATCCTCTTCTGTGTTATACCGTCCGAATGAGAAACGGATGGAACCATGGGCAAGCTCGACATCGAGCCCGGCTGCCAGGAGTACATAACTCGGCTCAAGAGAGCCTGAGGCACACGCACTGCCTGTTGAAACTTCAATCCCCTCCATATCGAGATAGAGAAGGATGGATTCTCCCTCAGCTGACGGGAATGACACGTTAAGTGTGCCCGGAAGACACTTCTCAGGGTCATTGGTGCCGTTGATCACGACATTGGGAATTCTCTCCTCGATACCTTTTCTCAGCATCTCCCTGAGGGACCAGAGCCTGTCATGCTCCTCTTTGAGGTTCAGTCTAGCCAGCTCTGCAGCCTTTCCCAATCCAATTATTGCCTGGTTATTGTATGTTCCTGCTCTGAGCCCCTTCTCCTGGTGACCTCCGTGTACGAACGGAGTGAATGGAGCACCCTTTCTGGCATAAAGCACACCGATTCCCTTCGGGCCGTAGAACTTATGGCCGGAAAGAGAAAGGTAATCGGCTCCGATTTCTCTCACATCGACCTTGATCTTTCCGATAGCCTGGGTTGCATCTGTGTGGAAATAGGCACCGCCGTTATGTGCTATCGCGGCAGCTTCCTTTACAGGCTGGATGACACCGCTTTCGTTATTACCTGTCATAATTGAGACAAGGGCGACATCGTCCCCCATCATTCTTCTCAAGGCATCCAGATCAAGCTCCCCGGTATGGTTGACAGGGACAAACTCAATCCTGTAGCCCTTTCCAATCAAGTACTTTGCAGTCTCGATTGAAGCAGGATGTTCAATAGTCGAGAGCAGAATCCTGTTTCTGCTGCTTCCGCTGTCTATCGTGTCTCTAAAGATATTGAAGACAGTGTTGTTGGACTCTGAGGCACCGGAGTTGAAATAAATCTCTCCGGGATCCGAATTTATAAGTGCTGCAACTTCCCCACGCGCCCAGCTGATTCCGCTCATGGAATTACGCCCGAGAGTGTGCATGCTGGAGGCATTGCCGTAGAGATCGGCATTCTCAGCCATTATGGCTTTGACCTCATCAGCCATCTGTGTCGTAGCATTGTTGTCAAGATAGACAATTCTACCCATATATGTATTCCTTCTGCCTTTAAGGTAATTATTTGATGCATGTTCCGTCAAGGTTAAACGAGACAAACTCCATTCAGGCAAAAAGTATTATACATAAAAGGCTCATCCTATAGAATAGGATATTACAATTCAAGCAAAGTCATCCTCTTATTGTCTGCTACAGGATTGATCTTTATTATTGTTGCTGTAGCATATCCCTTCCCGGCAAGAGTTCTATCCCCTTCATACTCCCCTTCTTCATTCATCCTGAAGTCAACAGTGCAGCCGTTTCCTGTAAGGACCAACCTGTCACCTGAATCATCACAGGAGTATGTGTCGTAGTAGTTTATGTGTCCCAGCCGGGCCTTTTTCACTTCACCGTTCCAGTGCGGAGGAAAATTGAGATTCAAAAAAGAGTCCGCTCCATCAAGGAGGGAGACAAACTCTTCGAGCCTGCTTTCAAGATATAGTGCCGGAGAGACAAAATCATACTCCCCGCATTCATTCTTCTCTTCAGATATTGCGATTGCCGGTATGGAGTACATTGCCCCCTGCCTTGCAGCCCCGCATGTTCCCGAGTAGATAGTGTCACTTGAAAGGTTATAGCCATGGTTTATCCCGCTGATCACAACATCGGGTGTGAACGGCAGGATACCACCCCTCATGGAATAGATGACACAGTCTGCCGGAGTTCCTTCCAATGAATAGTGCCTCTCATCCCACCTGTAACATGTCACACTACCGTGTACTGTCATCGCGTGGCTCTTTGCACTTTGCTCTGTGTGTGGTGCAACCATGCAAACATCATGGCCCTTCTCTGTCAATATTCTCTCAAGGGTCAATATACCCTCTGCCCTGTAACCGTCATCATTAACCAATAAAATCCGCATGCTAACCCAACTTAACTGTTCTGGTGGAAGAGAATGGAATAAAAGCAGTCTTTTTAGGATGGAACCCGAAAATCCTCTCGTACTCTTCCAGCTTTTGATTATTGGGAAACTCCTTGTTTTCGTCAACCACACACAAAAATGAGCCTGCTGTACCCACATCGATGGATACCATACCTATTACCGAGGTTGATTCCCTGCACCGGCGGAAGATCCAGTCAAGTTCCGGACAAGTCAATTCGGCGTTGACAATCAACGAGCGCTGGGCAAGAGAGAGGATGCGCCCAAAGCCCTGGCCGTCATGGGAGACTATTTCATCAAATGCCTGACGGGCATATTCGGAGGATGCACTCAAATGCAGAAGACATCTTCTCTCCCTGTCAGGGAGGGAAGAAGTATAGAATCTGAGGTCTTTCTCCCCGAGAGATCTGAATTCAGTCCCCTGTGGAAGTCTGGCCATGAGTTTTTCCAATAGTCCGGGAATCATGAGCTTGAACTCATCATACTCCCCTGTCAGTACTGAGTACGGGATATCTGAATCAAAGAGACAGCTTTTCTCCGGAGATATCGAGTAAACCGTACCTTTTATATCGAGTTTCTTCTCGTCACAAAGATACACTTTGCCCTCTTCTCCGTAGACAAGAAGCCATAAATCCCTGTAGCGGGCAGTATTTGTCGGAGAGAACTTTGATGCAGAAAGTGCAAGTGTGAAAATCTGGTTATTGTCAAAATGCAAATCAAAGAGAGCATTCATGGCATACAATGTCCCGACAAAGAGCTCAGCAGAGAGAGAGTAGCCGGAGCCTGATGCACCTCTCCCGGAGATGAGGATATTGAAGCCTCCGCAGCGTACTTTCAGCTTGCCAAGCTCATAGAAGACTGCCTTGACGGCATTCGCCCATTTGTCCTCCTTGCGGTATTTGATTGTCGTAGCTGTGAATTTCTTCTTGTCCTGGCGGGCAGTGTTAACTATCCTCACGATATTGTCGTCCCGCCTTGAGAGAGTAAGCGTAATGCCGTCAGGCGTGTTGCATGAGAGACTCCATCCTTTGACAAACTCAGAGAATGTACCTATTAAAGTTGTAGCCTGCGGAACAGAGATTATGATATCTGGTAATGTCTCGAATTCCTTTTTATGGGCTAAAGCTGCCTCGTTCAATTCGCCCTCTCCTTTTTGTAAATTATCTATCCGGACAGAACAAAAGGCAAATAATTTCTTTCATACTTTCACCTTCGTGAAAGAAAACAAAGGAAATCCTTAGAGCGTGGATTCCTGATGACCAATTTCGGGATAAGGGGTATCAATTTCGGAATTTCTGTTAACAGAGAAAGGAAAGAGCGTAGATAATATAAACAGGAGGACATTATGGACAATAATCTATTGGAAAAAGCAAAGAAAGCGGGAAGCAAAGAAGAGCTTATCAACCTGTGCAAGGAGAATGGATTCGACTTAAGCGAGGCCGATGCTGCCAAGTATTATGATGCCCTCCACAAGAGCGGAGAAATTGAGGATGATGAGCTTGACTCTGTCTCCGGCGGTGCATGCTATACAGATGACGGATACCTCAGAACCACAATCGGGTATGGCTGCAAGTATTTTCAGCGCAAACCCGGAGTGAACAAAAACGGCATTGACGGCACATGCTATGCCTGCGATTACTGGGGAGACCATTTTGAGACATATGGTTCAGCTGCACCTATAATCATCGTAGGAGCTCCACTTACATGCTGGAACCCGAATAACAAGAAAAAGAAATAAGCAAAAAGCCGCTTGTAAACATGAAGAAGAACAAGCACGGGACAAGGCTCACCTTCCACAGCAAGAACAAAGATACAGCCAAAAGAAAAACCACAGATTTCTCCGTGGCTTCTATTCGTTTCTGAAGATACCTCAGTTGGATGTTCTTCCGTATCTCTTGTTGAATCTCTCGACTCTTCCGGTTGTGTCGACAAGCTTCTGTGTACCTGTGAAGAACGGGTGGCATGCTGAGCAGATTTCAACTGTGAGGTTCTTTGCTGTTGTCTTAGTCTTGATTACGTTACCGCATGAGCAACGGATTTCCTTAAGCTCGTAGTTCGGGTGGATTCCCTTTTTCATTTTATTTTCTCCTTATATCTTTTGTCTGCTTTCACAGACAAGGAATTTCATCTCACCTAAACCCTCGATGGTGTATTCATCAGGTTCAGGAACTCCCTATTGTTGTTCGTTTTGGCCATTTTGTCAATGATATCGACTGACATGTCAATGTCATCAAGGTTGCCGAAGGAGGACCTGAGGAGGAAGACACGTGCAAGTGTTGTCTCATCCAACAAAAGGTCATCCCTTCTCGTCCCGCTCTTCTTGATGTTGATGGCAGGGAACTTACGGTTATCGGCCATCTTCCTGTCGAGAACGATTTCGTTGTTACCCGTCCCCTTGAACTCCTCGAAGATGACTTCATCCATACGGCTTCCAGTCTCGATAAGAGCCGTAGATATGATTGTCAGGCTTCCTCCGTCCTCGATGTTCCTTGCAGCTCCGAAGAATCTCTTGGGCTTATGGAGGGCATTGGAGTCAACACCGCCGGAGAGGATCTTGCCTGATGCCGGGACGGTCTGGTTATAAGCACGTGCAAGTCTTGTGATGGAGTCGAGGAGGATGACCACATCCTTCTTGTACTCGACAAGTCTCTTTGCCTTCTCTATGACCATCTCTGCAACCTGGACATGATGAGTCGCCTGTTCGTCGAAGGTTGATGCAACGACCTCTGCATTGACGTTCCTTCTCATATCGGTAACCTCTTCAGGTCTCTCATCTACAAGAAGAACCATAAGTATTACTTCCGGGTGGTTATGTGTGATTGCATTCGCTATCTTCTGCATGAGGACGGTCTTACCTGTTCTCGGTGGAGCGACGATAAGAGAACGCTGTCCCTTTCCGATAGGACAGAAGAGGTCAACAACTCTTGTCGAGAGGTCTGACTTCTTTCCCTCCTGAACTATCTCAAGGTTCAAGCATTCATCCGGGAAAAGCGGAGTGAGGGAATCGAATGGAGCACGGATCTTTGCCATCCGGGGCTCTTCCCCGTTCACCTTCAGCACTCTCACAACAGATGAATACTTCTCGTTGTCCCTTGGAGCACGGATCTGGGCAAGGACAGTGTCGCCTGTCTTAAGTCCGACACTCTTGATTACAGAAGAGGAGACATAAACATCATCAGAGCCTGGCAGGTAGTTGTTCACCGCATACCTTATATACCCGTAGCCTCCGTCATTGAGAGTTTCAAGCACACCTTCGACCATGGTTGCCCCGCCGAGAGACGAGTGATGGCGGAGAATCCTGATTATGAGTTCCTGCTTCTTGCAATCGAGGATTGTCTCCTCTGTCATTCCGCATTCCTTAGCCCTGTTTCTGATTGCCTCCAGCGGGAGTGCTGTCAGAACAGATACAAAGAGCTGCGGTGCATCAGGATGCTCATCAAGGTTCACTTCAGGCGGAATCTCCTCCTGGGGTTTCCTCTCCTTCTTGTTCTTATACTTATCTCTCTTTGAGAACTTGTCTCTCCTTCCGCCCTCTGAATACTCGCTTCTTTCTGCTGGATCGGAGGTAGTTTTCTCTTCCACTGTCTCACTCTCCGTCACTGGAGCGGGGACAGCTGTGGTCTCACCTTCAAGAGGAGCCGGAGCTACTTCTTCAATAGGAGTCTCTGTTACACTTTCAGCTGGAGCCTCTGTCACAGCTACTGTCTCAGGTGCAGGACTCTCCTCAACAGATTGGGTTTCATTAGAGGAATCATCTTTTTTCTTTCTTGCTTTATATTGTGAAGTGTGAGGTCTTCCCTGTCTTGGTTTTCTTGTATGGGGTTTCTCTTCTGGGACGGCGGGAGCACTCTCCTCAGCGGGAGATGGTGAGAGACCTTCAAGGAATGGCTCTTCCTGGGGCTCCTCAGTCTTTTTCTTCACCGAAACCTTTCTCCTGACCGGGACTTTGACTGTGATTTTCTTCTTCTCTTCTTCTTTAGGCATTTCTTCTGCCTTGATTTCTTCACTAATGTCTGAGGACATTCATACCTCTATATATATTAAGTCTGATATTGTTAAATAAAAATTATGAAAAATAATTCTAATTGAGCAGCCACAGGCCACCTTTTATGTATATGCGAATTTTAAACACCCAATTCGATATTTGTCAACAAGTTGGAAAATGCGAATGATGAGGAAGAATAACATCCTCAATCTTTTTTCAGAAGCAACTCAACCAACTGGTTCTCGGCATAAACTCAACTGTCTGAGGCTTTAAACCTTCCCTTATGTGTTCACTCTCAAGCTTCTTCGCATTCTGGATAGCCGATGAGACACGGGAGATAGTCATAAACAACGCATAAATCAACATTTGAATGCTGCTTTTGTTATTTTCTTTCAATTTTCCATATTAAACATCGGGTTATCGGGTGCGATGAACTCAGCTGATCTTGATTTTTCTTGTCTTTGCATCCATGTCATACCCGGCCCACTTCACACCAAGAGGGGAGGCAAATTCCTCAGCCCTGGCAAATCCTGATACCCACTCCGGCTTATGTGCATCGCTGGAGGTGACAATCTTTACTCCTCTCTCTATTGCAAGACGCCAGAACTCATCCCAGGGATAAGGATGTCGCTCACTCCCGTCTGGTAGAATTATATTACGTTTCATAAGGCCGTTGCCGTTTATCTCAAGTGGCACACCACAATCGAGTGCACACGCGATAATATCTTCACTGGCACTCCTTACATCCTCATTCCACTCATGAAAGACTGCAGCAAACAAGTCCGGATGGCAGCCGTAGAGAAAGAGCCCGGAGGAAAGCATTGATGTATAGGCATCAACATATTCGCTAAGTGACACTAGCCCGGCGTTGTCACTCTTCCCGACAAAGAGAAGAGTTCCATCCAGGAGGGATGGAAGATAGTGCACGGAGCCGAGAAGATAGTCCGCCCCGCACTTTTCCATAAGCTCATCCTCATAGTAGGATACAAAGTCTGCTCTCCAGTCACACTCGAAGCCTAAAAGGACGGTAACAGCGTCATCACAAAGGCCTCTCACACTCTCTATATATTGGTCAATTTCATCTTTCTGGAGTCTCTCAGGCGGAAATGTCGGATCAGGAAGCGGTGTATGCTCACTGAAGCCCAGAAGGTTTATATTCCCACTCTCCTTTGCTGAACTCAGGTAGTCGGAGGGCATCCCCTTCCCATGGTGGGAAAAGAGCGTATGGGTGTGAAGGTTCACCTCTTTCTGTTCAAAATGCATCAATAGACTCTCCAGGAGGACACTATTCCCTTTATATCCTCTCCGTTCATGTAAGCTCTCATGAGAATAAATGCTGTAACAGAGGATCTTCTTCTTATGCTGTCCCTTCCCCAGGAAGGAAAGAGAACAGTAACACTCTCCGTTTCTCTGTCCTTCCCACTGAAGCCGAAGCATACTGTACCAACTTCCTTTCCTTCACTCTTATCGGGCCCCGCAACACCGGTGATGGAGAGGCTGTAGTCTGAAGAGGTAAGTCTTCTCACTCCCTCTGCCATCTCGCGGGCACACTCTTCAGATACCACGCCATAACTCATGACAGTGTTCTCTCTGACACCGAGAACCTTCTTCTTCACATCAGGCGAGTATGATACTACCCCGCCGAGCATGTACTCACTCGAGCCGGGAAGGGATGTAAGGAGAGAGGAAGCAAGCCCTCCTGTGCAACTCTCGGCACATGAGATGGTATAATTTCCACCTTTGAGTGTATCAACAAGGAGCCCGAGAGCCGAAACATCCCCTTTCTCCAGCCTCTTCTCCCCGACAATTTCCCCCAGTTTTGCTATTGCTTTGTCCCTTTCGTCCCTCGTCTTACCTGAGACGTAGAGACTTATCTTATAGTCCTGGAATCTCGTTCCCCAGCCAAGTGATGAATCTGCCTCCTCGGCACATTCTTCAAGCTTTGCCTCGGCAAGGACGAAGGAGGAATACTCCTCCCTCTCGTCTTCCTCAAGTCCGTATTTTGATACAAGAAGCGGGATGACAGAGTCATAGAGCATCGGACGCATCTCTCTCGGAGGTCCCGGGAGGGAGATAAGAAAGGTATTTCCGACTTCCCCCCAGAAGCCCGGAGCAGTCCCGTTAGGATTTGCTATAAGCTCAAAGCCATCAGGTATGTAAGCCTGCCTCTCGTTTGCTCCATAGGCTCTCTCTGCTAATGAATCAAGAAGATGGCTCCACGCCTCCTCATTTTTCACGAGCTTACGGCCGCAGACAGAGGCAATGGAGGAGCGTGTCATGTCGTCAGCCGTAGGACCGAGTCCCCCGGTGATTATTATTGCATCATTCCGGGGCATAAGGTACGAGAGTGTCTCTTTGATAGTACCATCATCCGGTACAAGGACGCTCTCCCTGAAGTTAAGCCCGAGCCGTGTAAGTTCACGCGCTACGACAGAGGTGTGCTTGTCCTCAATAATTCCACGGGTGAGTTCCGTCCCGATCACAACAAGACTGATGCTTTTCATACTTCTCTCTTCTTCCTTATGAGAACATACACTCCCTTACCGACAGCATAAAGAAGAGTAGCCACACTCACGCCTATTGCAATATAAGCAAAGAGATCTATGTGGTCCACATAGAATGTATTCGAGTAATTCTCCTGGCTGTACACAGGAACATCATATACATGGTAGCCCATTGTGAACGGTTCCATCGGATCCTCTATCTCCCCTGTCGGGACGATAAGACATGTTATTCCGCTGTTGGTGCCCCTCACCATGCTCTTACGTGTCTCCACACATCTGAATGCCGCTATGCATGCATGTTGCCACTCGGCGGAGACAGTCTTCGACCAGTTGTCGTTTGTCATGTTTATGATAATTTCAGCCCCGTTCTCCACAAATTCCCCGTTAAGGTTGCCGAAAGAATCCTCATAACATATGGGAGTTGAGAACTTCACACCGTCAAGCTCAAAGACAGTTGCCTCAGTACCCGGAATCCACCAATTGTAGTCAAGGGACAAAAGGAGATTGTAGAGCCAAGGAAGTTGCTTCTCATATGGGAAATGTTCGGTAAACGGCACAAGATGCTGCTTTATATATTCACCCTCTATCTCACCGTCCTTGAAAAGAACAACCGTGTTGTACTCCTTACTGTTCTTGTTCCCATCCTCATCATAAGGTGGCTTTGACTCATCCTTCAAGACAGACTTCGGGTTACCTGTAAGGAGAGGAACGCCTATGGACTCTGCATACTCCACAAAGTCGATGGTAAGATCATGGATCTCCTCCCATTGTGTTCCTGTTGCGTCATAGCGTGTATGCCAATAGATGGACGGGACGAATGCAGTCTCTGACCAGACTATGAGGTCAGGGTTCTCGCTGAGGGAGGCTGTCGTATAACGCTTGAGGTTGTTGAAGTTGTTGCGGTAGGTCCTGTACCCGCCCTTCCATGAGTCATGGTTATGCTGGATAGTTGCAACACGGAGAGTGGAATCACTTTCCCTGTCAGTCCAGTAAGAGAGGGACAATATGCCGTACACAATCACGAAGACAACAAGAAGAGCGTAGATGACAAGCGGGATGATATCAGACTTGAGCCTGCTCTTTACTTCAATCTTCTCATTATGAACAAATGCATAAAGCCAGTCTGAGAGATATGCTTGCGGGAACACCATCAAAAAGATCACTCCCCATATTCCTGTGATATCACAAATCTGGTAGAGGACACGGTAGGGATAGAGCGCGTATACGATATTGCCGTACGGATAGCCGGCAAACCAGCTCTCTGCAAGGTATGCGTATGCTGCCCATATAGCTCCCTTTAGGATATAACCCTTTCTCGGGAGAGCTGAATCCACCGCCTTTATTGCCAGGAAGAGGAACACCATCTCCCCGCCCTTGATTACCGGTGCAATCACAATTGCCAGAGCATGGAAAGTCTTCAGCCAATAATTGAAGAAGAAGTAATATACGAGGCCGAAGATAAAGCCGTAAAACCATACACATCTCCACGATGTGTTCCTGATTACGGCAAAAACGGGAATAAGTGCAATAAGACTCAGCCATCCGAACCCTTCGGAAGTGAGAAACCCCGGGAAGGCGGCAGCCAGCACAAATGCACTGGATAATAAAACAAGAACCTCAGAACACAGTGTTCCGAGGCTCCTTGGATAGTTATTGCTTTTCAAAGAAAACTCCAATTATTCTTCGTTTCCATCTGTAAGGTTCCAGACAAAGTCCTTGAGCTCCTTACCGGGTCTGAAGATAGCAACTCCATGCCTGTCGACAGCGACGACTTCGCCGGTCTTAGGATTTCTTGCCTTCTCTCTGCCCTTTCTGACTCTAACCTCGAAAGTGCCGAAGCCTCTCAGCTCGATAACTCTACCGTCTTTGAGACCGTCCTTGACTTCCTCGAAGAGCTCATCGATAACAGCGTGAATCTCGTTTCTGTTATAACCGAGCTTGTTGTGAAGATTTTCGATAATAGCTGCTTTTGTAAGTTTCTCTTCCATCTTAGGTTCTCCCAAAAAAGCTGACTTATGCAAGCTTGTTATAAGCCTGTGTCAATCTACTCTTCTTTCTGCTTGCAGTATTCTTGTGAATAACACCCTTGCTTGCTGCAGAATCAAGAAGTTTGACAGAAAGGTCCAGAGCTTCCTTAGCTGCGGCCTTGTCACCAGCTGCTAAAGCTGCATTGAATTTCTTGACAGCTGTACGGCATGTACTCTTTGCTGCACGATTTCTGAGACGGCGCTTAGCGTTCTGGCGGTCTCTCTTCTCTACTGACTTGCTTGACATTATATTTCCTCCAAAAGATTACAAAAAGTCAAATAAATGTACGTTCCTTTGAAACGACAATTACGAAAACTATCATAAAGAATAATTTGGGTCAACAGGAATATCTGAGAAATATCTCACTTTCATAAAAGAAATTGCAAAATTCTCCCGGAGAGGAAAAGAGCCATGTGTACTTTCGGCTTCACACCCCGCCGGATGCATAGAGCAGGAAGGCCATTTTCGAGAGATTTCAAAGCGTACTTGAAAACAGCTCCAGGCATAACAGAAGACTGCGTCATCACAGGCTGATTTCTTTATAAACCTCTTTTGCTCACACTAACTTCTACAGCCGTATGATGTTACAATTGTGAAGGAGAACATCAGACTCTCTCTTTCTCAATCCTCGCTGAAAAGCTCATCCTGGTAATCCTGGTAGACTTCCCAGAACCCCGTCTCGCCGTCAAAGTAGACTTCATCGAATGGGATGAATATCTGGCGACCGTCAAGGGTGGTGCATGTAAGCTTTCTCGAGAGGATGTTAACTTCGCTCACTCTCCAGATATCGTGGTCAATCTTGAGCTTCGTGCCCTCAGGAGGAGCGCCGGCCTTCTCTTCCATATAGTAGTCGTATTCATAAGCCAGACAGCATAGAAGCCTTCCGCACGGCCCGCTGATCTTGGCAGAGTTGAGCGAGAGATTCTGCTCCTTTGCCATCTTGATGGTGACAGGCTCCATCTCTCTGTTCATAGCGTGGCAGCAATAGTCCCTGCCACACACGGAGAGACCACCTATAAGTCTTGCTTCATCCCTGACACCGATCTGCCTGAGCTCGATACGCATCCTAAAGACCGATACGAGGTCCTTAACAAGCTCCCTGAAATCGACTCTCTCCTCAGCAGTGAAGAAGAAGATGACCTTACTCTCTCCGAGAAGGAAGTGAGCTGAAATAAGCTTCATCGCAAGATGATGCTTATTAATCTTCTCCCTGCATACTTCAATGGCAGTCTCCTCCTGGCTCATGTTCTCCTCGTACTTGGCCATCTCGGAGGGAGTTGCAAGGTGATCAATCCAGATGACGTCCCCGTCAACTTGCATCTTCACACTCTCCCTCCCACTCTGACAGCCGAAGCAGGAGAGACATTGGTGTTCATTCTCTCCACCTTCATAGGATTCCTTATTGTCCCCGAAGCATAGACATGCCCCCCTCGGATTGGGATCCCCCGGATTATAACCTTCACGGAAGGTTGGAGCCGGGCCTATGACAATTCCGAGGTCAAGACCGAACTTCGTGTCATATACGACAGGGGTTCCGGCATATATGACACTATCCCATGCTCCAAGACAGATATCATTATAGGATGAGTTTTTTATAGCATATACATAAGCACTCTCGTCTGTGTGTGCTGACTGTTTCTTCTTCATAGGTAGAAAATTACCACACACCGGTGTGATAATCAATCTATAGCGGGTAGTCTACACTCTTTTCCCCCACTCTGCTATTCTTCCCCTATGGACAGAAATGACAATCTTGTACTTGCACCTCTTGCCGGTTATACCGATAAGGCCTTCCGTGAGATATGTTCACTTTACGGCTCCGACAGCACAGTATCGGAGATGGTGAGTGCAGAGGGACTTGCCCGTGACAGCATAAAGACAATGGAGCTAATGGAAAAATATGACGGAGAGAAGAAACTCACCGTCCAGCTCTTTGCCCCTTCAGCAGATCCAATCACAAGAGCAATACCCTTATTAAAAAGAAGTAACATAGATGCAATAGATATCAATTGCGGATGCCCGGTACCGAAGGTAGTGAAGACAGGAGCCGGATCAGCACTGATGCAAACACCGGAGAGGATCGGAGAGATAGTCCGAGTCCTCAAAGATAATTTCGACATACCGATCTCCGTTAAGTTCAGGCTCGGCTGGGACTGGAACACAATAAACTACTTAGAGGTAGCTCACATAGCAGTCGACAATGGAGCCACAGCACTTACCTTACATGCCAGAACACGCTCACAGGGTTATGAAGGAAAAGCAGATAAAGAGGCATTCGGAATACTCTCGAAAGAATTCAAAGACAGTAATATAGCCCTCTTTGCCTCGGGGGACATATTCACCCCGGAAGACGCAAAAGAGGCCGTGGAGAAGTACAGCATGACAGGCGTAATGTTCGCCCGTGGAGCCATCGGCAACCCCTTCATCTTCAAAGAGACAAGAGAGTACCTCAAAACAGGAACCTACACCCTCCCCACAATAGAGGAAAGGATAGCAACTGCCCTCAGACACTACGACCTCATGGTCAGATACTATGGGGAGAGGGTTGCCTCCCATGGAATGCGAAAGCATGCCATGGCCTACGTCAAAGGTATTAAGAAATCAAGCGAATGCAAGAACGCCCTCTCCAAAGCAGAGACAAGAGAAGACTACGAGAAGGCACTCTCCCTCATCAAATAAGTGCACCCTCCAACCAGAAGCCAGAGGGTGCAGGGGGAATAATAAATAATAAGATCTATGTACTCTGCCTCATGGTAGCAGATGATACCTTAATTTCCCTTTCGTAGAGCCAGAATTTCTGCCCTGCATATCAGCCACACAGGGCAGAATAAACTCTACTTAGTCATCACTTTCCAAGTTCCGTTGCTAATCTCTTTTGCCTGATAACCAGACTGAACATAAGCAGACGGATCTGAACTGAATGTGCCGCCGCTTATGAAGCCAGTCTTATTTTCAGATTTTACAGAAACAGAACCCTCTTCAGAGTTTCCGGTGAATGTTCCGCCCGTTATATTCAGGGTCACCTTTGCCGGAGCAGGAGATCCACTATATCCTTCGTCCTGATACAACGGGATATAACTTGAGAATGATCCACCGTTCACAGTAACTTTTATAGTCGGATTGTAAGTATGCTGTTTTATATAGACAGCGGAAGAAGTATTCTGGGTAATAGAACCGTTTTTGCTCTCTCTAAAACCTTGCTTCGAGCCTGCCACAACAGTCGTACCCTCACCAATCTCAAACTCACCCGCTGCAACAACAATACCATTGTATTCAGTATTTATAGTTGTGTTCTTAATATTCCACTTAGCATATCCTGCAGCATAAATTGCATTGTTATTGCTGGTTATTTCAGCTCCATCGAGATTTATTTCAGGAACGTTTCCAGTTTCATCCTTAATAGTACCGTTTATGTAGACACCATGGCCACCTTCGTCATTATCTCCAGATGTAGGAGTAACAATTTTTCCGTGCATGTTGATTATGACACCATAAGCATGGTAATCGTTTACATTACCATTCTGCCTTATAAAAAGACCTGCCCAACCATTCAGGGTTATATCTTTCCCAACAGTTATTACCGAATAGTTTCCATCGGTTGATCTGGTAGAGCCTTTCACAACTATAGGAGCATATTGATCATTTTCTGTTTCCTTGATTGTACCAGTTCCCATGAATTCAACGTTTCCATGTTCGATAATAAATGTTTCTTTTTTAGCAGATATAGTATGATCATTCAAATCAACAATATAAGACTTACCGTCATTTATAACAATTGAACTTTCTAAGGCTACGTTATCAAAAAGGGTTACTGTCTCCCCGGTAGATGATGCGACATTAAGAGCAGCCTCGAATGTAGGATAGTACGTGTTATTTCCAACCCTGAAACCGACTATTCTGGAAGGATCCAAAGAAGTCTCTATTGTTACTTTAACCCTCTTCTGGTTTTCCAATGTCGTCTCTTCCAGAGTATCAACAACAGCAATAGCTTTGTCGCCTTTGAAGCTTCCTCCGGATATCGCAACGTTTATATCTTTCTTAGTAGTGTGCTGAGATACAGCAACGGCCGTTCCAACTGTTGTTGACCCATTCCCGTTATATTTCGGGTTATCTGGACTCAAATATGTTCCACCTCCGGTCAAGGAACCACCAGAGATAGTAGCTTCTCCAGCTCTAATCTCAACAGCAGAACCATCTTCGCAGGTTATAGTGCCACCAAAGATTTTTAGAATTCCATCATTCGGCTGATATATGGCAGTCTTATCGTCATTTTCAGTCCATTTCTTGTCAGAACTGCTCTTTTTGTTAAGAACTGCACCCGGATAAACGTTCATTGTAACCTTAAGATAGCTAAAACTACCGTTCCCCCCGATACAAGGGTTATAACTCTCGATAGTGCCATATATATCAAGTTCCGCAGTTCTTCCAGCATTATTATACGATTCTCCTTTTTCTTTGTCTTCAAAAGCTGTTATTCCATAACTGTTCGGAGCGGATATCTTGGCATCTTTTTCAAGAACCAGTTTTGTATTTCCAGTTATACTGTCCAGTTTTATAACAGAGTTTCCATTGTCTTTAATTGTAGCCTCTATCGTTCCGTTTTTGATCGTTAGAGTTCCTGCATGTACAACGAATACTCTTGCACTTGAAGTTATCACATGTCCATTCAAGTCTAGAGTCAAACTCTTAGAAATTTCTTTTGTTGTACCGTTCAAGTTCACGCCATCAAACAGTGTAATAACACCGGAATCTGCAACTTTGGTCAGAGCTTCATCAAAAGTTGAATAATAAGTTCCGTTCATTCCAGAACCATCAACTTTAAATCCTTTCACAAATGCTGTCTGGTCACTTGCAGCACCAGAGACAGTCAATGTCTTCTCACTTGCCAGAGTCAACAAATCTTTTCCAGAGCTGGTAGTCAAAAGATAACCATTCAAATTCAGGGTCAGATTCTTTGAAAGAGCAAGTTCGTCATCGGATACCGAAGTATTTCCAAAGAGGGTTATTGTTCCGTTCTCAGAAGCAGCCGTGCAAGCATCTTTTAAGGATGGATAGTACATTCCAGTCAAAGAAGAATCACCAACTTTAACTCCTTTAACAACAGCAGAAGTTTGCTTCATCTTTTCAGTACTTGATACAGTCACTGTGCCTTTGGACACAACAATCGGAGCCTGATTTCCAGTCGCAATTGTTTTCCCGTTCAGGTCAAGCTTTATATTCCCCTCTAATGATACGGTGATATCGTTCGGAATAGAAGTTATATCCTTCTTCAAGGTGATGGTGCAATTGTCTGTTGCCTTTGCAAAAGCCTTTGCAAGTGACTCATAATAAGTCTCATTGTCACCCGACTTTACAGACACAGGATACTGTGAGGTATCGACAACGACGAATGTAGAGAAGTGAGTGGTCGTGAATGTCAGATAACCAGTAGTTGCATTATATTTAGTTATCTTTATATTGTCTTTTTCTTCAGCTCCACCATAATATATTTTTAGAAGTAAAGGGTCTGATCCAGTTGAGCCAGCATAATCCTTTCCACCATTCAACCCCTTTCCGATAAAAACAGTTACAGTCTGGGTCACAGCTCCGCTTTTAGTCGTTCCGAACCCAGCTTTGTTTTCTTCGGTTGATTTTCCAATCTCTTCTCCAGTCTGAGTCTTAGCAGTCAAGCTTATACTGCTGATTACAGCAGACTTTGCATCTTCCGATACCGAAGATCCGCTTTCTGTTGTCTCATCCTTAATAACGAAAGAATTAGCAGCCTCTGTTCCTGTCACAACCTCCGTTGTCAGAGTGATAGCTGTAATTTCTTTTTTATCTGTGTCTGTGCCCGTATCTCCGGTTTTCATGATTGCAGACAAATCCAATTCAACTTTGGTTGTTTCTGATACTTTAGCATCTTCACCAGGAGCAGTTGTTGTTGATTCACCCAATTCAGTATTACCAAAAGTAACTTTACCAAAGTTAGTACCGTCGTTGCTTTTCTGTGGAATGGTCAAAGTCTGAATAACCTGTTCCGGAACATTAAACTCAACATAACTTGTGGCACTTTCTTCCAAGTTGCCGGTAATTGTAGTAGTTGCACTACCATAAACAGCAAAATAGAACTCACCAGTTCCAAGCACGACAGAGGTATCACCTGATTTAAAAAATGCCTTTACTTCACATTTGTATGTGCCGGAAGCTAGAGATGGTGCTGTGCTATCTGAGAAAGATATTTCACATTTTCCGGATTCTACTGCTCCTAAGTTTATTTTATATTCATTCTTGTTTGCATCTGTGGTTACGTCAGTCGAAAATGTGTATTTTGAGTTGTTTCCCGTGTTTGTTCCGGATACAACCATTTCTAAACTAGGGGCACTTGTTCCACCATTTTTATACCCAAAGTAAGCATCTTTAAAGGCTACTGTACCGGTAGATTGCTGTGGCTCGACACTGGCTTTAATCTTCGTGGGATTTTTTTGATCACTAGTTCCGTAAAGGGATGCTTTTATGGCGTCTTTTGTCTTATACACCAGAACAGATTTACTTGTTTCTGTATATGCTGACAATGTAAATTCCCAATCTCCCTGAGAGAATGGGCCGATAGAACCGCTAAGACCTTTGCCTGAGTTCACAAGTGTTCCTGTATCACCTGTAGCACCAACGGTTCCCCAGCCATCAGTCTTTTTGGCTGTATAATACCAGTAAAGTTGATCATACGAATATGGAGTGTAAGCAGCAGAGAAATCTCTCGTCACACTCTCATCAAATTCCACGTAAGCGTAAGCCTCCTCCTCAATGGCTTTTGGTTCCACACTACATGAAATAAAAAAACTCATTACAATAGCTAACAAAGCCAAACATATTAATAATGTCTTTTTCATTTTATTCTCCTTCAAAATCTGATTTTTATTCTCTCAATTTTCAACAATAAATAAGTCTCGGCCCCGGCATTGTATATGTCAGAGCCTCAAGTTCAAGGACTATCTGAATCGATCGCTTCATTAGTTACTTTTGTGTTTGTGTTTGGATATACCGCAAACGGGAAAGAAAATCCAACTTTCTCTGTCGCAGGATTCCCTTCACTATAAAGCAACTCGCATATGTACATTCCTTGTTCTAACTCAGAGGAACCGGATACCGTGTATGTGGTGTTGGAATTGTCAGAGTCACTCCAGGTTACGGTTATCCCATTATTTGAAGCTTCCTTGGTATTGTTGTTTTCCGCAAGGGTCATTTGTACATTTTGTGTCGCCTTTCCGGAATCAGTTCGAGAGATTTTGAAACTGGAAAAACTTACTGTGCTCTCAAATTCAACATTTTCAAAAGTGACGGTACCTTCTGTTCCTTTAGGTTCAACACTTGCGGAAACAGTGGTAAGTTTAGAGCCGATCAGATCAACTTTAATTTCTTTCGACTCGTAAACCATGTTTTCATCAGACAAGTAACAGCTCTTCCCGGATTCTGCTTCTTTTTTTATATAAGCACCCTTTTCGTCAATTTTTTCTGAGTCTACCGGATACGGCAATCTATATGTATATCCATCTCCTGAATTCTCAGAGGTCGTACAATCTCTGTATGCAACCAACTTCAGAGACCATTCACCAAGAGAGAACGGCCCCACACCTTTTTTATTGGTTGTTAACCCGACAACCAAAGTCTCGTAATTGTTAGTGTTTGTCAAAGGAACAACTGGAGCCAGGATGTTTTCTCCTGTCTCTCCTGTCTTTCCATAGTCGTCCTTCTTGACAGCAGTATAGAACCAATAGAGTTTGCTGTAATCAGCGGGAGTATACTCAACAGTTACGTCCCTTGTCTCAGCAAGTTCAAAATCAATATAGGCATATCTATCCAAGGCATCAAAGACAGCTTGGTCAGCTTTACAGGAAGCAAAAATGCAAACAGCAAGTATTAAGACGATTGTTAAAATGTTTTTTTTATTCTTTTTTCCATTATTCTTCATTTTCCCCTCCTTACTTTGCTGTTAGTACTGCTGTTGCGATGTCGACAACATTTTGGTTAGTGTCTCTTGCTTCGCAGGTTACATGATACTCACCTGATTCGCATACATTGAAAACAGTTTGCTTAGTGTTCGGTGTTCCGACTGTTCCGGACTCTTTATCGCATTTCCATGCGTAGGTTATAGCATTAGTTCCAGTGTACTCCAAAGTCCAACTCCGAGCGCCGGTCTTTACGATGCTTACATTGCCAAGTGCAGTATCTACTTCGAAAGCGGAACCACCGGAAGAGGCAGAAGCTGTGGAATACTCACAAATTGAGCACTTCGACACTACTGAGCCATTGCTGTCATAAGTAATTTCAAGTGTGTGTTCAGCCTTCGCATACACCTGATTACATTCAGCGCATTTATACCAATGATAAGTCCCGTCTTTTGACCAGTTAGTTGGCTTAGTATGTTTTCCAGTAGCCTGCGTTATTACGTCGGCAACCTCAGCTGTTCCCTTCTCATCCGAGAAATTCTTCCCGCATCTTGAACAACTCCAGTAGGCAATATTTCCATCCGCACCGCAAGTAGGAGCAACTGCATCGTGCTTGGTTAGGTTGTGTCCCAGGGCACTTCCTGATGTGAAGGTGTTGGTTCCTTCAGCTCCGCAAAGACAGGAGTAGTAGTAGACAGCAGCCTGGATGCATGTTGCTGAACTCTTGAGGTAGGAGCTGGAGGTGCTGGACTGGTTGTAAGAATGGCTTACCTTTTCTGAAGGTTTTGTACACCTGAGGCATAGGTGCCAATGGGAGGAGTTGTCTTTTTCATAGACATTTTCATCGTAGAGATGATTAAGGGGAGCTCTTCCTTTTTTGACTTCGTCGGATGTTGTTCCGTTGATTCCGTTCACATCCTTGAATAGCTTTTCACAGATTGAGCAGGTGTAATATCTTGCGTTACCCCATTCTGTGCATGTGGGCTGGACAGCCTCTGTCAGCTTGGTCTGGTGCCCGAGAGCATTTACATACTTATATTTGTATGTTACTCCGCAATCTGTGCACTCACGCATTGTGTAGCCACGCTCCTCGCATGTCGGGGCTATGGAGTAATGTTTGACCACATCTCTTGTGGTTTCTTCTTCCTCAAGATCTTTCCAGACATGAGGATGGCTCGCGGTATCGAGGGGAGCGATGTCCTCTGTCTTAGTTGTCTTACACTTTGTACAAGTGTAGAGGGTTGTTCCGCTTGATGTAGCGGTTGCTTCTGTCTGGACCTTTCCTTCATCCCAACTGTGGCCTTCTTCTTCGCTTGTCTCACCGCAGCGGGTACACTCGTTGTATGAACAGCTCAGAAGAGTCGTCCCCTTCTTGATAGTCCACACATGTCCGAGAGCCTTTGTTGAAAGGCTGGAGAGCTCGACTTCTGTCTTGGCTTCTTTATCGGAGAAGAGAGTGTGACAGCGTGAACACTCATAGTGTTCTTTCACTCCGTCCTCTGTACAAGATACAGCCACGGCGTCTATGAAGACTGTGGAGTGGCTTCCGGGAGATGTTATCTTGACTTCGCTGACAGCTGTGGATGCATTCTCATCCTTGAAGTATTTGTGGCAGCTTTCGCACTCCCAATACTCAATGCTTCCGTCTTTGAGACAGGTTGCCTCTTTCTTTTCGTGATGGATAAGTTTTATGCTCTTTGTTTTGGCATAAATTGAGGTACGGCCGTCTTCCATCAAATCCCCGTTCTTAACCTCTTTCTCGGTGTCGGTTGTGTACCAGCCGAGGAATTCGGTTGTTGCTGTATGGGGAAGCTCCGGGAGGCTCTGCCACTTGTCGCCGGACCTGAGAGACCTGTACTCTATCCTTTCAAGTATTCCCGTCCCTGCATCAGCATCGAGCTTCAATGACGTTGCTGTAGACTCGAAGACTATGCTCTTGAGGTTTTTCATGTCATCGGCACTCTTGAAGCCTGTGAAGAATCTTACAGGAATGGATTCTCCGTCCTTCTCCTTGTATGCTGGGATATAAACATCATCGAGGGTGGCGCCCTTGATGACGGAGGCAGAGTAATATGTCCCGTCCTCTGAGAGTGTGAACTCCAGATACGGGAAGACATACTCGTTTATACTCTCTCCCTTCTCCATCATTGATACATCACAGGAGAAGAGAAGTGCAGCTAATGCCACAATAATCAATACATAAGATAATTTCTTCATCTATTACCCCTCCTTATCAGAAAACGTATGAGACAGCGAGGCTCACCGGATCAATCATGAGTGTGAGGGAGTCTGTGAGACGGCTGTCTGTCTTGAGGAAAGACAGAGCAAATCTACTCGATGCTCCAAGAGTAATCTTCTCTGTAAGAGCCCAGTCAAAGCCCAGACGCACTCCGAAGTACGGTGCAAAGTTTGCCTTTTTGCTGTTTATATGGAACATTCCGCCGGCGAAAAGCCCTGTGTAGAGCTCTGCTTTCTCACTGAGAGAGAAGACACAATCAGCTCCAGCTCCGAATTTAATATATTGCACGGCCTTCCCTTCCGGGATGACTGTGTCCTTCTTAAGGGCTAAAGAATATCCTGCCTCAGGATAGAGTCTGAACATATTGTTCATCCTCCAGTCTCCCTCAACACTGGCTGAAAAGCCGTAGGATGTTGCTGTAACAGCCTCTGCTCCCTCTATATCCTTTCCGTTATAGAAATCAAAGACTGCCAATGAATAGGGAGCAACGTTAACACGTGCCGAGAAGTCTGAGCTTGAAGCGAAAGCAGGGATAAGGGCAAATAAAATGAGGAGTCCCAGAAGCACTATTCTCTTGGAGAATATGCCTTGTCTCCTCTCTTTTTTACTCTCTTTGCTGCTAGTTGAACTTAGGGAAGGATACCCCCCCCCGGTATACAAATTGGACTAAAAATGTTTTTATTCTTCATTTTTCCCCTACCTAATATACAAAAACAATACCACAGATTCTGTACATTGCAACCTTCAAGTGTTGTATTTTTCTGACTTTTCCGGGGATGCAACAGTCATTTAGAAAGGGAGCATTACGCTCCCTCAATTACCGAAGACAACAACATCAAGAAAGAGGATGAAGAGGAAATAGACTCCCGCAAAGACAGCAACTATCAAAAGTCCGGCCTTAATTGCTCCCCACATGAATGATTTGTACTCACTCTCTGTAAGCTGGGGTTTATCGCCGTCTTTAGCATCCGTGCTCTGTTCGGGGCGGTACCACGGCATCCCCTCTACGTTCATGTCCGCAAAGCTTCTGCCGTCGTCTTCCTCTTCTATTTTCCGTCTCTTTCTCTCATTGAAGAACATTATTTCTTACCTTTCTTCTTCTCTTCTGCCGCCTTCTTCTCTTCCTCTTCCTTTCTCTTTTCCTCTTTCATCAACTCTATGCACATCTTTGTCTCTTCCTCTGTATTGTAGAGGTGGCATGCACAATAGTGCTCGCTTTCGAGTTCCTTGAATTCAGGGGCGACGTACTTACATATCTCCATGCACTTACGGCAGCGGGTATGGAACTTACATCCCTTCGGAGGATTAGCCGGGGATGGAATGGATCCCTCGAGGATTATTCTCTCCATATGATAGTCCGGATCCGGTACCGGGATAGCAGAGAAGAGTGCCTCTGTATATGGATGGAGAGGCCTAGAGAAGAGCTTCTCCGTCGGGGCGAACTCAACCATGTTACCAAGATACATGACTCCGACTGTGTCTGAAATATGCTCAACGACTGAGAGGTCATGTGAAATAAAGAGATAAGTCAACCCGAATTGGTTCTGGAGATCCTTCAGAAGGTTGATTATCTGGGCCTGGATTGATACGTCCAGGGCAGACACAGGCTCATCGCAGAGGATGAAATCCGGGTTCAGGGCAAGTGCACGCGCTATACATATACGCTGTCTCTGGCCGCCTGAGAACTCGTGCGGGTAACGTGCCTTCGCGTACTCCGGTAGTCCACATGCTGCCATGACTCTTGTAATATACTCATCAAACTCCTCAGGGGGAACTATGTTGTGCTCCCTCACTGCCTCTCCGATAATCTCACCCACAGGAAGACGCGGGGAAAGCGAGGAGTACGGATCCTGGAAGATTATCTGTATATTCGGTCTCTCCTTCCTGAGTTCCTCCTTACTGAGGGAGAAAAGCTCACGGCCGTTGAAGTAGACCTCTCCGCTTGTCTTATCCTGGAGGCGCAATATCGTCCTTCCGATTGTACTCTTACCGCATCCCGATTCTCCGACAAGGCCCATTGTCGTTCCCTTCTTTATCTTGAAGGAGACTCCGTCAACTGCCTTCACGTTGCCGACCACAATCTTGAAGAAGCTGCTCTTGATAGGGAAGTATTTCTTCAGGTTCTTCACAACAAGAAGGTTCTCAGGATCTTTCTCTGCTCCGTCAAGCACATTTGTCTTCTTGATTTCTTCTTCCATATTACAGTTCCTCCGGGTTTACAGTCTTGGGATACTCTATAACCTTATCCTCATCAAAATACCTGTAACACGACACCACATGCGTATCACTTATGCGGATTGACGGCGGATAGATACCGCTGCACTTCTCACATTGCATCTCGCATCTGTCACGGAAATAACAATAGTTGGGCATATTGACCGGGTTAGGTACGCTTCCTGGAATATTATAGAGCTTATCGACCTTCTTTCCGACAACAGGCTTGCTCTTCATGAGGCCGATTGTGTACGGATGTGCCGGATGGTGGAAGATATCGTCAGCTGTGCCCTTCTCGATGACACGCCCCGCATACATGACAACCACATAGTCTGCCATGCCAGCAACGACACCCAGGTCATGTGTGATAAGCATAATAGAGGAGCCGATCTTCTTCTTGAGGTTCTCCAACAGGTCAAGAATCTGAGCCTGGATTGTGACATCGAGTGCCGTTGTAGGCTCATCTGCGATGATGAGCTCAGGCTTACATGCAAGGGCGATTGCTATCATGACACGCTGTCTCATTCCGCCACTGAGCTCATGGGGATACATGTCATAGACACCTTCCTTGTTGGCAATTCCGACCATGTCAAGGAGCTCGAGTGTACGTGCTTTTACATCCTCATCACTCATATCGGGATTATGGAGGGTGATGGCTTCGTCAACCTGCTCACCTATACGGAACACAGGATTGAGACTCGTCATAGGCTCCTGGAAGATCATACTCATCCTGTTGCCTCTTATTGTCTCCATGACGGAGTTGGGGGTGTTCACGATGTTATATGCCGTTCCGTCTCCCTTGTTGAACCTTATCTCTCCTCCGACAACCTGCCCGGAAGGTCTCTGTAAGAGCTGCATAAGGGAGAGTGATGTGACACTCTTACCGCATCCTGACTCTCCTACAACACCGACCGTGCTGTTCTTCGGAACCTCAAAGGAAATGCCGTCGACAGCCTTGACTGTACCGACCTCGGAGAAGAAGAAGGTACACACGTTATCAAATTCGACAACGTTATCGGGGTTCTTCATTCTCGTTGTATAAAGCTGGGGATCCTTGTTTGCATTGGCTCTCTCAGCTTCAAGCTTCTTGGTAACCCTTCTGTTGAACTTTGTTATTCTTCTGGATTCCTTTCCGGAAATATATGATGAATGATCTGCCATAAATTACCTCTTTCCCTTAGGATCGTAAGCGTCTCTGAGCCCGTCACCGACAAAGTTGAATGAAATGACTGTGAAGCTGATCAGAAGTCCGACAGGAATCCAAATATAAGCATAGTGTGCCATAGCCGAAGCAGATGAGACACTGTTGATCATCGTACCCCATGTTGCAAGCGGGTGCTTGACACCAAGTCCGAGGAACGAGAGCGTGGACTCTGTGATGATTGTTCCACCTACTCCCATTGTTGCAATGACAATCAGCTGAGGCATTACGTTCGGGATAAGGTGCTTGAAGATTCTGTCCTTGACCTTTATTCCCGTTGCCTCTGCGGCAATCATGAACTCCTGCTCCCTGAATGAGAGGATCTGGCCCCTGACAAGACGTGCAACTCCTGCCCATCCCATGATGCCGAGTGCAGCCATCATGATGAAGAGACGTGTATAAACATCCATTCTCATGGCATCCATGATGGATCCCAGGATAATCATGATAGGAGTTGACGGAAGACAATAGAAGATATCGACAAGTCTCATGATTATGTTGTCGACCCATCCGCCGTAGTAACCGGCAAGTCCTCCGAGGATGACACCGAGGATTATCTCAAGAAGGACGACGACAAAGCCGACCATGAGACTTACTCTTCCCCCATACATTATTCTTGCCATGACATCGAAGCCGTCTCCGTCCGTCCCCAGGATATGTGACCAGCTGGGAGAAGCAAAACGATCGATTACATATGTAATCTGGTAAGCCCAGAGTTCGTAATTTTTGTCTGTCTTGTTTATCTGGATCTCAGTTGAGGTGTAGATGACATTCCCGTTCTCGTCCGTTGCATGTCTTCCGTCCTCTGTTTGCTGCGGAAGGTCTGTCGTGAGGGAAGTCCGTCCGCCATAAATAGCCTCTGCTATATCATACTTGGCAGCATATGGAATTGTATCTTCACCATTGTTTCGTCTGATGATGAATGTGGAGAATTCACCCACTTCATTGTTCTTCTCATCGAAGATTCTCACAACGTCTCCGCCTTCCTCAACTTCAAAGTGATAATTCTTACCGTCAGCCGTAAAGCCGGAAGCAGAGTAGACAGCAAGAAGGGCATTGTTTCTGAACTCATCAGATACAGTTTTAGATGTGTCATAGAGGTCGATGACAAAGGTTGTGAAGACCTTTGCAATCTTCTTTTCTGTGACAGAATAGACGACTTTTGTATCACCACTCTCTGACACAAAGTATTCTTTGCCGTCGAAAGTGAAGACCTGATTGGACTTAGCATCCTCTGCCTCAGCCTCGAATGCCCGGCTCAAACTCTCACCCGCATAGACGAAACCGCCGACTGTTCTTGTGATTGAATAGTTCTTTCCGCCGGTTCTTGTATACTTATACGTCTCTCCCTCCAGAGTAAATGTGCCTGACGCACCCTTGAGGGAAGAAATTACAGTCTGCTCAAGACTGCTGTCTACAGCCTCCCCGGTAAAGGTGAGCTTTCTTGTAATGCCGTCATAGGCTGCCCACTCAACTTCACTTGAACCGAAGGAAGCGACAGCGGATGCACTTCTCTGTGAAAGAGTGTAGACATTCTCACCTTCCTCATCCACTTCATAGGCATTGCCGTCAGCATAAATCTCCGTATAGGAGGAGAGACCTGCACTTTGCATTGCCTTGATTGTGGTTGTCATATAGCTGTTGGCATTAGTGTCAACCTTGATGGATGAGTCGACAGTGTAGCCTGTAAAGGATGTGCTCTCTGTGGCGACACCAAGCTTTGTGTTGATTGTGTCATACTTGTAGAAAGTCTCCTTCTGACCGTAGGGATAGACAATAGGACCAAGGAAACAGAATATGAAGAGCACGATAATCGAGACAAACCCGAAGACTGCAAGGCGGTTACGCAAAAAGCGCTTCACAACCTGTCTTGTCGGGGAGAGAACCTTCACACGGGACACATCGTCAAGTGCGACCTCATGCTGCTCGGCTTGTGCTTTATTGTCCTTTTTCTTTAATACATCATTGAGATTATATGAAGCCATTCTTTACCCTCCCCTTAGCTCAGTCTTACACGTGGGTCGACCACGGCATACAGCAAGTCGGAAATGAGGTTTCCGAGGAGTGTAAGGATAGAGATGAATGCAAGATAGAACATGATGAACGGGATATCTCCCTGAATCATCGAGTTATATGAAGCATATCCAATTCCTCTAATTCCGAAGAGTGTCTCGGTGATGAGAGCTCCGCTGAAGAGGCCAGGAAGGGATCCTCCGAGGGTTGTTACAAGAGGGATAAGAGTATTACGGAAAGCATGCTTGTTGATGACCTTTTTCTCAGGAACACCCTTAGCTCTTGCTGTACGGATGTAATCGGCATTGAGAACCTCAAGCATATTGGTTCTGGTATAACGCATGAGACTTCCGATTGAGATTATCGAAAGAGTAAGTCCCGGAAGGACGAAATGCTTTGCGACATCCAGGAACTTTCCCCATGAGGAGAGGAACTGGTAGTCCCTTCCCTGCATACCGGTAAGGTCAAACCATCCCAGTTTGATGGAGAATATGTACTTCAGAAGGGTTGCAAGGAAGAATGTCGGGAGTGAAATACTCACCATTGCAAAGACTGTCGTAAAATAGTCTGAGAAGCCATATTGCTTCTTTGCAGCCAGGATTCCGAGAGGGATAGCCACAAGAATCTCGACAATGAAGGAAATGAGCGACAGAGCAAAACTGAACCATATAGTGTTATGGAATTCTTCTGTGACAGGAATTGTCCAGGCCCATGAGTCTCCCCAGTTCCCGCTGAGGGCCGTCCCCAGCCAGATGAAATAACCTCTTATAATTCCCTTATCCATACCATATTGGGCATTGAGATCATCAAGCCATTGCTGATAGCTCTTTCCGGCTCCCGGGCGGGATGCCAGCTCACGTGCCTTGGTCTCAAGATAGTTACCGGGCATGTTATACATAAGCGAGTAGACAATGAGCATCACAAAGAAAAGAATAACAACACTATACAAGAGTCGTTTTACTGTATACTTCAACACTTCCTTATTGTCCTCCTTCTGTTCAGATTTTCACAAAAAGACAATACGGGCTTCATATGGCCCGAAAGTCTGTTTCAGATTAACTTATATTTTTTCATTGGTCAAACACTTTAAAAAATAACAAATTGTAAAGGGATATGTATTTTATTTGCATTTAAGAAAATATGGCTGAAAGTCAACGAAAATGCCCCCGGAAAAACCGAGGGCAAATAACAGATTGGATAATCCTTATTTTGCTTCGAGTGTCTCGATCTCAGCATACCATCCCCAATAAGGAGTCATGTCTTTCGGCATTGTTGAGTTCTCGATACGGATTGTGGATGTGACTGTGCACTCCTTTCTCTGGTATGTCGGAAGTTCGACACCCCAGTCCATGATGATTTCCATAGCTGTCTTGTATGTCGCCTTTCTGAAGTCTGTGTCAGCAGATGTTCTTCCGGCAATGATGAGAGCATCAAGCTCGTCATCAACGATCTGATAGTGGTTAGAGTTTGTGTTCTGACCGTTAGCATTTCTTGAGTGGTAGACCTGGTACATATCAGGGTCAACTGTGCTCTGCCAAGCTGCAGCCCAGATTTCAGCTGTGTTAGCTTCGAGAGCGTTGTTCCATGTTGTTGTGTTACAGTCGTTGACTGTGAGTGTGATACCAATCTTAGCAAGAGCTTCACTAGCACCAACAGCAATACCATAAGCAGGGTGATCCTGTCCGCCCTGGCCTGGGATAAGTGCTTCGTAAACCATCTTTGCACCAGCTGGAGCTGCTGTGAACTTCTGAGATGCTTCATCCCATGTGTATCCTGCAGCCTTGAAGAAACCGATTGCAGCCTGGAGGGCAGCATCATACTTCTGCTGGTCGTTCATTGAAGATGTGTAGATAGCGTTGCCGTTGACATCCTTCGAGTAAGCAATCTGATAGCCAGCATCTGTTGGCTGAGGAGCAGCCCAAGATGTGTTGGAAATCGGGTACTGGATGACGGAAGCCTTGTCGCCGTAGTAAGAGTTGATGACAGTGTCTCTGTAGACAGAGAGGAGTGTCATGATACCCTTTCTGAGGTTCTTACTCTCTTCACTTCCCGAAACTCCACCAACGTTGACTGCATTAGCGTTGATACCGATATAACCATATCCACGATAGTCGACGAGGTATGTTGTGAGGACATCACCGACGATTTCTCCGTTTGAGTTACCATCCTGGATAGCCATGAGAGTAGCGTCAGAGATAGAAGGAGATGCGATATCGAAAGTACCTGTTATGATACCAGGAACGTAGTCTGAATCCTGTGACTCCTGGAAGAGGAGTGTGTCGATTTCAGGCTCGCCGAGGAAGTAGTAAGGGTTAGCCTTGAGTGTGACAACACCGTTGTTGTAGCTCTCAAATACATACGGACCAGCGCCGATTGGCTGTGTGGTCTTTGCTCTGACGATGGAGAGGTCACCCTTTGTGAATCCGAATGAGTCAACTCCATTGTAGAGAGATGTGTCTCCATAGTAGTGGAGAGGAGCAATTGTGAAGCTCATGTTGTAGATACTTGTTGCGTCGAAGGAAGACATATGGACAGTCATGGTGTACTTTCCTGTCTTTTCGATACCGGAGATAGACTTAACATCGTCTCCTGCAGCAATACCATATGAATACTTGTTGCCAGTGACGGATGCGAGGCACTGGAAAATTGTTGAACCTGCTGTCTCAACTTCTGTTGCATTCATGATATCGCCATCAAAGTTGTCGAGGATAGCCTTCCAATAATCAGCTGCTGTAGCACCTTCGAACCAATAGCTGCTGTAGCCCCAGAGGTACATGCCGAGCTTGACCTGGAGAGCAGAAGATGCCATGACATCAGCTGCACTTACTCCAAGATAAGACTCTGAGTAGGAAGCAGCATAGTTAGCTACGACATAGTCAACGATTTCCTGTGCGAATGCTTCGCCGGCCTTGTCCATGTCAGCCCAGAACTGATCCTGAGTCTCTTTTGTCCAGAGTGAGTAGTCTGTGTTGTCCTTGCCTGCAGCAAAGATGAGGGAGTCAGCACTCTTCATTGAGTTGTAGTACTCTTCCATACCGATGATCGGCTGAGCATAGATTGTGCTTGAGCCGTCATATGTAGGATCAGCAAGTACATAGATACCGAAGATGACGTCATCGATTGTTGCACCGACACCATCAGAGAACTTGATGTCGTCTCTCATTGTGAGCTTGTAGTCAACTGTTCCGTCAGCATTCTGAACAACTTCGACAGAGCCAGCACCATAGTAGGTGTAGTCTGTCCCGTTGTATGTGTGTGTCTCACCGTTGATACCGTCATAGATGATGGCACCGCCGCGGTCAGCAGCAAGAAGACCGGCCTGTGTCAGGTTGACAATGTCCTGGTCATATGCTGTTGTAGCAAAGAACGGAGAGAACTTCATTCCGAAAGATGCTGTAGCATATACTGCAGTTGTAGCTTTCTTTTCAACAACCGGAGTTGTTGTGGTTGTAGTAGTTGTTGTCTTAGTTTCCTTTGCACCGTTAGCAAACACGCTGAATGCACAGAGAACGATAAGGACAATAGCTAATGTTTTTTTCATTTTTCCAAAATCCTCCCTGGAGGTATATTTAAGCCTACCTACGTAAGCTGTTTTACTTTTCCTCTTCCGTTTCCGGAAGCTTTGCACTCCCTGTTTTCCTCATTCCGAGGTCCCCTCTTTTTCTGAAAAGCGAAAACGATGATGCAACCAATGCAACTGTAAGGGAGAGAAGGACGGCATCCTCTGTGCTTTCTCCGTTCATCACCCATGCCGCTACATGGCCGAGAGCAGAGCAGAGGGAAAAGAAGAGAGCAATGAAGAAATAAGTAACAAGACGCTCAGATATCCTATCTTTCTCCTCGCGCTTGTATCCCTCTCCGCCCCTGAAGAACAGGGTTATGATACGGCTCTGTCCCAGAAGCGGGAACGCCACCGCAATAAGCGGAAGTGAGACATACATCACCCTTCCCTTGTCTGAGTTGATCAAGAGGGCCAGGATGAGAACAAGCCACTCAATGACCGTTGTTCTCAGAATCAGCCGCTTCAGCTTCACAACCTCTTCCACGCTCTTCTCGAAGTCGAAAAGGTCTCCCCTGTACACCGGCTTTGTCACAATCCTGCCGTTTTCAGTTTGTACATTCTCCAGACGGTAGTCATTGACATACTTTCTTGAAACCATTTGACTCCCACTCACCTGTTGTCACATTAAAAACACGCATAAAACAGGAAACGCTCTTTTAGAATACAATAAGACTTATCTTTTTTTCAACTGTCAGATTCCTGTTTTGGGAAAAATACACATTGGATGGATCTTGATAATTCTTTACAAAATAGAAAATACCTCAGCCTGCCGGCTTCCAGTTACCCCCGGATTCTGTCTATTGGTATATTTTCATGTGCATGTACAAGCCCAAATTTGCGTGTTAAGCGGATTTTCTTCTTTGCTTTTTGCTTTTCTGATAGTGTAAAATAGACAAAAAGAGGTGAAAAATGAGAATTCTGGTATTGGGCTCCGGTGCCAAAGATACTGCTGCGGCCTGGTGGCTTAGCCAAAGTGCATTTATTTCTGCATTATATGTTGCTCCGGGTAATCCCGGAACGGAAGATATAGCAATCAATCTTCCCACAACCAATCCGGCAAGCCCGGAAGAAGTCTACAGGGCGATTATCGAACACAGAATCGACGGTGTATTCATCGGAACTGAAGCTCCTCTGCTCTCAGGGGTGATGGAATACCTCAAGGAGAGAGGTATCCTCTGCTTCGGAGCAACAAAAGAAGCATTGAGACTTGAGGACGACAAGGCGTTCTCACGTGCCTTCACGTCACGCCACAATATTCCCGTCCCCGGCAATGCGTTCTTCAGAGATATGGAATCACTTGAGAAGTACCTTGATGAGCATGAAGGAGTGAGATACACGATAAAATCAAACTCTATTACCCCTTCCCGCATTATGCTTTCCTCTGCTGATAGAGAGGCCATTCTCAATTATGCATCCACTCTCCTCCAAAAAGGGCCGGTCCTTCTCGAAAGCTATGTTGAGGGTCTCCATGCAACTGCTACTCTTTTTCTTGATGGCAACGGCTATCTGCTCCTGCCTCTGGCAAATGAATACACGAATGTCTCCCACTCACAGGGAACCCCCACGGGCGGTATGGGGGCTGTAGCTCCAATTCCGTTGAGAGAGCATGTTTTGGATGACATCAAAAAGAAGATAATCGAGCCGACGCTGAGGGGAATGAAGGAAGAAGGTCTCTCCTACAGGGGAGTTCTCACACTTTCCATTATCATATCATCAAACGGTCCCGTCCTTGTCGACTACCATGTAAGACTCAATGATCCTGCAACCCAGGCCATGGTTCCGATTATCAAGACGGATGTAATAGAAATTCTCACTGCGATGAAAGAAAACAGAGTCAGGGATGTAAAACTGGAACTCAATGACCAATGCACGGTCGCTGTCGTACTTGCTGCAAAAGGCTATCCGCTTAACCCGGAGAAGGGAATTGAGATTGACGGTATCACCAATGCCTTCATGATGAACAGCTCCGATAAGCCGCTCGTCTTCATCGGGGCTATCGAGAGAAGAGATGACGGTAGATGTTACACTTCTGGCGGACGCTGTATCACTGTTGTCGGACGTGGCTCCACAATTGAGGAAGCCAATGAGCAGGCCTATGCACTCATCAAGGAGAAATATTTCCCGATGCTGTGGTACCGGGATGATATAGGAAACAAGTTCTTCTCTCAATGAATATTTGAGCCTCCAAACCGGAGGCTCTTACTTCATTTATTGTCTCTACGAAACTCATACATCAAGATACCGGCTGCAACCGATACATTGAGACTGTCTATGTGACCCCGCATCGGGATCGAGACTATGTAATCACAATTTCTCCTGACAAGGGAGGATATACCATCCCCTTCACTTCCCATCACTATACATGTACGGGAGGCGAACTTCTCGCCATATGATGAATTTCCGTTCATGTCTGCCCCGTAAATCCAGAAACCATTGTCCTTGAGGGTCTTTATCTCCCTGGTGAGGTTTGTCACGACTGCCACCGGCACATATTGTGCAGCCCCTGACGAGACTTTAACAACTGTCTCATTGGCCTGGACAGCACGTCTCTCCGGGATAAGCACAAGGTCGGCGCCGAACTGGTCTGCGGACCTCAGAATCGCCCCGAGGTTATGAGGATCCGTTATACCGTCAAGGATGAGGACAAGTGCTCCCTGATCCTCTGTCAGGCTACGACAGAACTCATCAACTGTAGTTTCCTTAAGTCTGGATGCTCCCCTCCTCGGACCTCCGAGGTCAAGAAGTGCTCCTCTGAGATCTACGCCTTCCATCATTCTCGAGAGCTCTTCGCGACTCAATTTCTTGACAGCAACCTTACCTGTCAGCATAGCCTCTCTCTCAAGACTCTGGATCCTCTCCCCTCCATTACGCTGGAGGTAGAGTGTCGACCCCATTCCTGCTTTTTTCAAAGCCTCTTCAATTGCATGATAGCCGTAGACCTTCTCGCCCATTATTACCTCTCTTAATTCTCAAACGGTGTGGGTTTGGGTGTCTTTGTCGGAGCCATTGTATCGTAAAGCTCCTTCATGATTTTCTTCTCTTTCAATCCCAGGCGTCTCGGGATCTCAACATCTATCTTGAGATACATGTCTCCCCTCTGTCCGCCACGCGATGAAGGAATTCCCTTGCCCTTGAGTCTCAACAGCTTACCCGACTGTGTTCCTTCCGGAATGTCGACCATGACATCCGTTCCGTCGATTGTCGGAACCTGGATGGAGTCTCCAAGTGCCGCCTGCACGAATGAGATAGGAACCTGGAGATAGACATCATTGCCTTCTCTGACAAAATACTTGTCCCTGCGGACATTGATGACAAGGATGAGGTCCCCGTTCGGGCCACCGTTAGCTCCGGCATCTCCCTTGCCCCTGAGAGCAAGTCTTGTGCCGTCATCACTTCCCGCCGGGATAGTCACGCTGAGCTTTTCGCTCTTACGTACCGTTCCCGTCCCATGACACTCCGAGCACGGATTGTCCACGACGTATCCCGTTCCACGGCATGCATGGCAGGGCTGACTCATCTGGAAGAAACCGCCACCTGACAACACCTGTCCCGAGCCACCGCATGTTGGACAGACTCTGCGACCTGTTCCACCTGTTCCTTTACAGCTCGGACATGTATCATCATGCGAGAAGCTGATCTCCTTCTTACAGCCGAATGCGGCTTCCTTGAAGTCGATTGTAATATCATATCGGAGCGACTGCCCCTGTCTCGGGCCGTTCGGGTTGCGTCCCCTTGATGAGGAACCGCCTCCGAAGAATGACGAGAATATGTCAGAGAATGCACCGCTTCCACTGAAGAGGTCACTGAAATCCCTGTAAACATTCTGGTAACCGCCGCTAGCGGCACCACCCATTCCGTCAACACCCGCAAAGCCGAACTGGTCATATGCGCTCTTCTTTTTCGGATCAGAGAGGACCTCGTAAGCCTCGCTGGCTTCCTTGAATCTCTCCTCTGCATCCTTGTCTCCCGGGTGTGTATCAGGATGGTTGGCCATTGCTATCTTACGATAGGCCTTCTTTATCTCCTCCTCAGTTGCTCCTTTCTGGACACCGAGGACTTCATAATAATCACGTTTTGCCATAATACACCCTATATACACCATAAAGGCAGCATGAGTTAACACGCTGCCTCAAGGTATTGAATTATACTTTATTTCACTTCTTCGAAGCTAGCATCCATTGTGTCGTCATTGCCACCCTGGGTATTGCTACCCTGAGCCTCACTTGCGCCACTCTGGTACTGAGCACCTGCACCTGCTCCTGCATTCTGCTGAGCCTGCTGGCTGGCCTCATAGACCTTCTGACCGAGCTGCATTGATGCACTCTGGACCTTCTCGGTCTTGCTCTTGATTTCCTCAGCTGTTGCATTGGCATTAGCAAGAGTATCCTTGAGTTCCTTCACTGCATCCTCAATTGCACTTCTCTCAGCCGGGGTGATCTTGTCACCATAGTCCTTGAGAGCCTTTTCGGTAGCATAGACAGTAGTTTCGGCGTTGTTCTTTGCCTCGATCTGCTCTCTTGCCTTCTTGTCGTCCTCAGCGTGAGCCTCAGCTTCCTTGACCATTTTGTCGATATCTGCCTCGCTGAGACCGGAAGAGGATTCAATCCTGATCTTCTGCTCTTTTCCTGTTCCGAGGTCCTTTGCAGACACATGGACGATGCCGTTAGCATCGATATCGAATGTGACTTCAATTTGAGGTACTCCCCTCGGAGCCGGTGCAATGCCTTCAAGGTTGAACATACCAAGTGTTCTGTTCTGAGAAGCAAGCTCTCTTTCACCCTGAAGTACATGAATGGACACAGCTGTCTGGCCGTCTGCTGCAGTCGAGAAGATCTGGCTCTTCCTTGTAGGAATAGTCGTATTCCTCTCAATAAGCTTTGTGGAAACGCCGCCAAGTGTCTCGATACCAAGTGAGAGCGGAGTTACATCGAGAAGGAGAACGTCCTTGACATCACCCTTGAGAATACCACCCTGAATAGAAGCACCAACTGCAACAACCTCATCCGGGTTAACACCCTTATGCGGTTCCTTACCGAAGAGCTTCTTGACTTCTTCCTGGACCATCGGGATTCTTGTCGAACCGCCGACAAGGATGACTTCGTCGATATCACTTGCACTGAGACCGGCATCTTTGAGCGCGTTCATGCATGGAACCTTTGTCTTCTCGACAAGAGGTTCGATCATCTGCTCGAACTTAGCTCTTGTCAGCTCCTTCTGCAGGTGCTTCGGGCCTGTTGCATCTGCTGTGATGAACGGCAGGTTGATAGTTGTCTGAGTTGAAGAGGAGAGAGTAATCTTTGCCTGCTCTGCAGCTTCCTTCAGTCTCTGGAGTGCCATCTTGTCCCCTGAGAGGTCAATTCCGTACTCCTTCTTGAAATCACTTACAAGCCAGTCGATAATCACCTGGTCGATGTTATCACCACCGAGGTGTGTATCACCGTTTGTGCTCTTGACTTCAAAGACACCGTCACCAAGCTCGAGGATTGAAATATCGAATGTACCACCACCGAAGTCGTAAACTGCAATCTTCTCTTCCTTGCTGGAATCCTTACCAAAACCATAAGCAAGAGCTGCTGCTGTAGGCTCGTTGACTATTCTCTTCACATCGAGGCCTGCAATTCTTCCGGCATCTTTTGTTGCCTGACGCTGTGCATCGTTGAAGTAAGCAGGAACTGTGATGACAGCTTCCTTAATCTCCTCACCCAGGAAGTCCTCAGCAGTCTTCTTCATCTTCTGAAGTACGATAGCTGAAATCTCCTGAGGAGAATAGAGCTTGCCGTTGATGTCAATCTTTATCTCATCGTTAGCACCACAGGTAACCTTGTAGGGAACCATCTTAATCTCCTCTGCTACCTCGTGGAACTTTCTTCCCATAAATCTCTTGATTGAATAGATGGTGTTTTCAGGATTGGTAACCATCTGGTTCTTGGCCGGCTTACCAACCAGTCTCTCATCACCCTTGAATGCAACCACACTCGGGGTTGTTCTGTCGCCTTCGCTGTTGGCGATGACATTAGGCTCATTTCCGTCCATGACTGCAACGCAGCTGTTTGTTGTTCCAAGATCAATACCAATAATCTTTCCCATATTCTTAATCTCCATTAATTATCTTTATTTTTATTTAATTTTGATGATTTTCCTCATCTTCTGTTAAGATAATAAGACTGTGAAAAATCGTCAAATTATTCTTTTTAATTCTTTGGCTTTGCTACAAAAACCTTGGCAGTTCTGAGCACCTTGCCGTGGAGGAGCCAGCCCTTTGAGCATTCTGTGGCAACTTCCTCTTTGTCGATTCCCTCCTTCTCCTGAACACCATAGGCTTCCATTGTGTTTGGATCATAGAGAGTCCCGGGTTTGCTTTCAATCATCTCAAGCCCCCAGTTCTGCTTCAATACCTGCAATAGATGGTCCTTCACCATCACGACTCCCTTCTTCAGGGATTCGATATCGTCTGTATTCTCTGCAGCTTCGAGTGCACGCGAGAAGTTGTCCAGTGGCTCAAGAAGATCGGAAATCAGAGCCTCATTTGCATACTTCACAGCATTTTCCTTGTCAGCTCTGAGTCTCTTTTTGTAGTTCTCAGTGTCTGCGATACGTCTGAGCTCATCGTCCTTCATCTTTTTGATGGTCTCTTCCAGGTCCTCGACCTTTTTGTTGAGTGTCTCGATTTCGGAGAGTGTATTGTCCTCTTCTTTCTCAACCTCAGCAACGTCCTCAGCCTCCACAACTTCCTCTTCGTCAAGTTTCTTCTCGTCTTCAGCCATTATCTTTTCCTTTTTATTCTCTTTTTTCTTATTTTTTCTGCTCATGATAAAAGGCCTCCCGGCCTCTTATCTTTAAGTTAATAAAATCAGAGCAAGTCGTCAAATCCGGCTCATTCGTCATCAGAGACGTCTATCTCCTCTTCCTCTCCTATTACTATGTCCATCTCCTCGATCGTCGGCCTCTGATCATTGGATTGTGTTTTCCTCTCATCTTGCAAACTCTTCTGTTGGCCTTTGAGACGCACGAGGTTCGCCTCTTCATTGAGGCGGTCACTCTTTGCTCTCTCGTTATCGCTTTGCAATTTTGACTTGTCCTCTCTCAGCGAATCGAGCTCTCCTTTAAGAGATTTCTCCTCCTGTTGAAGATTCCATATCTTCTCTTTCGCGTTGGTTACATTCTCAAGATGTTCGGAGAGTACAGCTTTTGTCTCCTCAATCCTGTCCCCTAGGTCGGAAAGGCTTTCCTCAGCTTCCCTCACCTTGCCACGTGCCGTCTCTGTCAATATATGATAAGCTCGTTCGCTGTCTCCGGTGGCCCGTGCGACTGTCTTCAGGAAATCATCACCCTGGCTTTTAATCTTCTGGAGAGCTTGCATTGCCTCATTCTGAGCCTCTACAACCGCCTCCCCGAGCGAGCCAAGGCATCTCTCCTTATATTGGTTTCGCTTTTCCTCAAGCCCGTCAAGCTCAGAATTGAAACTCTCACTCTTCTCTTTTATCCTGTTCTCATAATCTGTAGTAAGGCTGTCCATGCTCTCTTTCCACTCTGCGAGGGCTTCATCCTTTTCCTTCTTAAGACGAGCCAGACTTTCTGTGAACTGAGAGAGTGTCTTCTCCTTCTCTTCCAAGAGGCGGGTGAGTTCTGTCTCGAGGTCTTTTTCCTTCTCGCTGATCCTGTCTGAGTAATTCTCAAGAGAAGCTGAAAGTTCCTCCTCCTTGTCCCTCAGCTTGCTCTCCAGGGTATTCTCCGTATTCCTGATGGCACTGTCGAGATCCTCTGTGACCTTTTCGAGTCTGTTATCCATTTGAGTAAAGAGAGTGTCCCTCTTGTTCTCATAAGTGATGAGAGTTGCACTGCGGTCACTCTCTAAAAGGGATGTCCTGTCGGCAATATCTTTCTCGATATTGTCCTTCCTGAGTTCAAGTTCATTAAGCTGTGATTTTATACTCTCAATGAACGATGTCAGGTCATTTTTCCCATCGTTCACGGCATTCTCGATCTCACTGTAACTTGAGTGAAGTGTATCCAGCTGTTCGCGGGCAGTAACCTCCTGCTCCCTCACAATATCATCATAAGCACGCTTTTCCTCTGCAACATAGTCAGAGAATTGTGCTTTTGCCCTGTCGAGGGACTGTACGAAGAGTGTGAGCATCTCATTATTCTCTTCCTTCTGGTTCTGTGCTGCATTCTTGAGATCCTGCTCAGTTGAAGCCACAAGACGTACATAATCAGCCTTGATGGAGTTCATCTGTGCCGTTATTCTCTCCGTTTCCTTCTGGAACTCGGTGGCGTACTCATGCACAGCCTCAATCTTCCTCACTTCAGCCTGGACAGCATAGAGCCTGTTCTCTGCCTGCTCTGTCTGCACTTTGAGTTTCTTGAGTGCGTTGCCGTAATTCTCACAGACATCGGAGAGTTCATCAAGCTCCCGTTGGTGAACGAGCACCAGGTCTATTGACTCTGCAAGATGCTCCTGGACGGTGTTTGCATGCTCGATGCGACTTGTTATGTTCTGTTCGCAGTCTCTTGCCGTCGAAGTCATCCGGTTCATTGTGGAGCTGACCTCACTGCGGAAGTTCTTGACTTGCATATTGAGGTTTTTGAGCCTCTTTTCCTTGCTGTCCGCAGCACGGAAGGCCAGGATGATTATGAAGTTGATGATAAAACTCAATCCGATCAATATATAAACAGTTGTATTAGCCATTTTTTCTCCGTTAAAACAATTTATCCTTAAGCTCCAACCAGCCTGAAACGACAAGATCCGGACCAGTCACATTTCTGTCTTCTGTTATGAGAACACTCATCATGCCACTCTTCCTTGCACCCTCACTGTCCTTGTAGAGGCTATCCCCGACATACAGGATATTACCGCACTCGACACCAAGCTCTTTAGAGAGCAATATGAACGGCGTCAGGGACGGCTTGCTGCGTCCTATCTCCTCACTCGATATCTGAACGGGGAAGTAAGAGGAGAGTCCCATACTCTCCAGCTTGGTCCCGATAGGAAAATCCGAGAGCACAGCCATAGGGTAATTCTTATCCTTCAAAAGGGAAAGAACATTTTCAACTCCATCATATGGTTTTATGTTCTGAAAGAGGTGCTCATACCTGTCTGTGAAAACTCTCTTCTCTTTTCTGAGAAAACGTTCGACAGTAGTTTTATCACTCCTTCCGTACATTTCCATGCACATTCTCTTTGCATTCTCCCGTCGGGAGAGGATGGAGAGATCCTTGAAGCTGTCCTCTCTTCTGAGATTCTGTCTCGCCCTGTTGTATTTGAGTGCAAATGGAAGATGAAAAAGGGAGGCGATGAGCACCCTCTTATGTGTCTCCTTCAAAGGGTAGAATGTACCGTCAATATCGAATGCGACGGCCTTGATGTCATTTTTCTCTAGGAATCCCATTATTTCTTCCTTTTGGCTTTCTGCTTTGAGTTACGGACAATGATTTCCGCTTTCTCCCTCTCCTTACCCATTCTTGCTTTGCCACCCGGTTTCCTGCTGGTTCCTTTCTTTGTGGAGGACTTGGATGTGTTTTTCCTTATTACGGATCTTATCTCCTTTTCCTCCCTGCTCGGCCCGCGGTCATTGAGACTGGGGTTACGCTTTCTCTCCCTAAGAGAGATTTCTACAGGAACATATGTAAAACCGAGATCCCTTCGAATGCAATTCTTCAGGTATGAGACATATGTTTCCGGGAAACCATGAATCTTATTCACAAAGAAGAGGAATCTCACCGGGCTGTTGCTGACCTGGGTCGCATAAAGCACCTTGAAGTATCCTGTTGCAGAGCGTGGCGGCTCCTGATCCGACGTCCACTTCTTCAATGCCTCATTAAGGTCCGAGGTATCGACTCTCTTCTCCAGCTGTCTGTACACCTGCCATACGATATCGAGCATCTTCCCGACATCTGTTGCCTCGAGGGCTGAAATCGGGACAAGCGGTGCAAAATTAAGAATCGGAAAGAGGAATCTGACCCTGTCCTTTATTGCCTCAAGCTCATTGCCGACTCCACTGAGCTTATCTATCTTGTTCAGGCACAGTACAACCCCCTTGCCACGTCTGACTATAAGCTGGGCTATCTTCTTATCCTGCTCGGCAAGTCCTTCCTGGACGTCAATCATCAAAAGTACAACATCGGCCTCATCTATTGTTTTGATGGCACGGTTGACGGAATAATACTCTACATCCTCCTCAACCTTGCTCTTACGCCTTATCCCGGCCGTATCAAGAACTGTGTAGTCGGTTCCCTTGTATACAAAGGTTCCCTTCATGACATCCCTTGTTGTACCTGCTATCTCCGACACAATCGATATATTCCTCCCTGTCAGGAGATTTGTAAGCGTACTCTTTCCTGTGTTCGGTTTTCCCATGATAGCCAGTTTTATGGAATCAGGTTCCTCTGGGATCTCCTCAGTCCTCTCAAGATTGAGCATACCGAGAATAGTATCTTCAAGTTCCTCTATTCCGAGTCCATGTGCGGATGAAATACCGACAACACGCTGAAAACCATATGAGAAGTAATTCCACACAAGGTCATCCCTCTGCGGGTCATCAATCTTGTTCACAACAAGAACGACCTTATCTGTATAGGGTCTGACCTCCTCGACAAGCATCATGTCCTCTGCTGTAGTCTCCATGCAATCCATCAAAAAGAGAATGATGTCACTCTCTGAGAGAATTGATAGAGACTTCTGGCTGACAGCATGGTCCAAGCCTTCCCTGTCCAGCTTGACTCCCCCTGTGTCTACAAGGGTGACTGGATGATTACCCAGCAGCCATCTCTCCGGGATGGGGTCACGTGTTACGCCGGGAGTCGGGTCAGTAATAGCCCTTCTTTTCCCGACAAGTCTGTTGAACAATGTCGACTTGCCGACATTGGGTCTCCCGACAATGGAGATGAGTGGAAGACTTGTGTCTATATCTGCTTTGTTTCTTATATCTAATTTCTCTGCCATAACTTTCATTATTATGAATAAATAAACAAGTTTTAACTAGATACAAAACCACAGTTAGAGAGGCGGTTTTTGAATTCCAAAGTTTGACATCACCACTGTTCATTGGTATATTATTTACAGAAAGAGGCGTTGCCGATGAACGGTTGCCCTCACATGGTTTTATATTTTAATCCACTCTATTAGGCCTAGGGTGGTTATTTTTTTCTACTAACAGCTATCAACAAGCCAATAACCGTAAATACGATCATAAGTAATTCATAATCTGTCATAGGCAACCTCCTTCATCAACATTACTGGAGAATCGGGAAGTAACACCTCCCGATATACAAAGTGTGTATTTGAGAGGTCAACCATCCACCATTATGCAACGCTTTATAGATAGAAATGCAGAGAGAACATACAAAACCGGCTTTTCGGGGACAAGTCTCACGATATTTGAGTTTTTCTTCTCATAATGCAATAATCACCATATGGAAAAAGAGAAAGGCCACTTCAGATATCTTCTGATAATGTATGTTTTGCTTATAGTCGTAATGGCATCCCTCTTTTTCCTTTTCCGTTACGATATTAAAAACAACATCATAGAGAGCGGAATTCTGGAGCACTATGCCATCTGGAAAGAAGAAAAAAGCAACACAGACTCAGCTTACTCTGTCGCCATCTACAGAAACGAAAGCATAATCAACGAAGAGAGAATCGTCACCCGAAAAACAGATGATCTCCATTCTCTGATTGAAGCCCTTCTAGTCTCCCCCGGAGAAGATGGGTCTGTCTCCTATATCCCGGAAGGAACAAAGCTTATCGGCATATCTGAAGAGACGGGTTTCTTCTATGTGAAATTCTCCTCTGACTTTCTCTCTTCTTCAGATATAAGCAAGGCGGTGGAACAGGTGAAGAGAACTCTTGAGAATTATTACACAGTCCAGAGTCTTACCATCATCTGCGGTTCAACTGTCATCAAAGTCTGAATTTGAATCATTAAATAACACTTTACACTCAGAAAGCATGTAAAAAAAAAGACTCCGGCGAACCGTGAGTCCTCTTAGTTATGATCTGAACCGCTCTATGCTCAATGCCTTTCCGGTCTCTGCATCGACTTCGATGATGACACCGTCCATTGATCCCGCACCATCTGCTACCTCGCTTCTGATCGGGAGCTGTGTAAGCTGTCTCTCAATCGATTTCTCGACCTTAGAGCCTATAACTGCCCCATGTACTCCTGTTAGTCCTATATCTGTTATGTATGCAGTACCTCCAGGAAGAATCTTCTCGTCCATTGTCTGAACATGTGTGTGTGTCCCCACTACTGCCGATACTGTTCCGTCCAGGAAAAAACCCAGCGCCTCCTTCTCTTCTGTGCTCTCGGCATGGAAGTCTACAAAGATGATGGAAGTCGTTTTACGGATATTCCTGACAACCGCCTCAGCCTTCTTGAAGGGATCATCTGTATCAGGGAGCTCAATTCTGCCTTGCAGGTTCACAACCCCAATCTTATAGTCTCCACAGCTCTTGACTGTAAAGCCTTTTCCCACACATGGCTCAGGATAGTTAGCAGGCCTCAGGATATCATCCTGGGAATCAAGAAGAGTAAAAATCTCATCCTTCTGCCAGATATGATTCCCACTTGTAATCACATCAACGCCATATGACTTCATTTTATTATAGTCATCAATGGTAATTCCGAATCCATCTGCGGCATTCTCACCATTACAGATGACAAAATCAATTCTGTTTTCTTTAATTGCTGAAGAGAGCCCCAGAAACAGGGCTCCCAAACCAGCACTACCTGAAACGTCTCCTAAGACAAGGACACGCAACGTATTTCCTGTCACTTTGCATACTCCACAACACGGGTCTCTCTTATGATGGTTACTTTAATCTTTCCAGGGTATCTCAATTCGGCTTCGATCCTCTCTGCGATATTCTGAGCAATCTTTTTCGCACCCTCATCGGAAACAGTGTCACTGTTCACCAGTATTCTCAATTCTCTTCCAGCCTGGATTGCAAATGCATTCTCGACACCTTCAAAACCCTTTGCAATTCCCTCAAGGGACTCGAGTCTCTTGATGTAATTGTCCAGAGATTCTCTTCGTGCTCCCGGGCGGGCAGCAGAGATGGCATCAGCTATCTGTACGATAATGGCCTCAATGCATTCCGGCTCTACGTCATTGTGATGAGCAAGAACACAATTTACGACCTTGCTGTCTTCCCCAAGCCGTTTTACAAGCTCACCGCCGATTTCAGCATGGTTAGCTTCACTCTCGGTCTCCGCACCTTTTCCTATATCATGCAAAAGACCGGCACGCATAGCGAGTTCGCTGTCGGCACCGACCTCTGAGGCAATCATTCCGGCAAGCACGGCTACTTCTTTAGAGTGCAGAAGCACATTCTGACCATAACTTGTCCTAAAATGAAGCCGCCCGAGAGCTCTTATCATCTCGGTTCCCATATTGTGGATACCCAGGTCAAAGACAACCTTTTCTCCTTCGTCCACGATAATTCTGCCGATTTCTTTGCTGACTTTATTGACGACTTCCTCAATTCTTGCCGGATGGATTCTCCCATCCTGCACAAGACGCTCAAGGGCAACCCTTGCAATCTCTTTTCTCACCGGATCAAAACAAGAAATGACAACAGCCTCCGGGGTGTCATCAATGATAATATCGACGCCGGTAAGCGTTTCGAGGGTTCGTATGTTACGCCCTTCACGTCCGATGATTCTTCCTTTCATTTCATCCGACGGAAGTGTCACTGATGTTGTCGTGATTTCCCCACTTACTTCAGTTGCCAGACGCTGGATGGAAGTGATGATAATGTCCCTAGCCTTCTTGTCAGCCTGAAGCTGTGCCTCCTGTTCAATTTTGTTGACATAGACAAGGCCGTCATGCTCAGCCTTTTGCTTCATTTCCTCGATAAGGATGTTTTTCGCATCCTCACGGGTCATCTGGGCAACCTTTTCGTACTCGGCGTCTAAGTCACTCTCCCTTTTCTCTACCTGAGACTCTCTATCCTTGAGAGCCTGCTCTTTCTCTCCCAGTTGTCGCGTTACGGAGTCATTCTCCTGCTGCTTACGCTCAAGATTCTCTTCCTTCTGCTGCAGTCTTCTTTCACTTTTCTGCAGTTCAGCTCTTCTGTCGCGGGCTTCACTCTCCTGCTGTTGCTGTTCCTTAAGTAGTCTGTCCCTTGTCTCGAGGATAATCTCCTTAGCCTTTGCCTCAGCATTTTTTGAAGCATTTTCTTCGAGGACCTTAGCCCTCTGTTCAGCGGAAGTCAATTTCAACTTCGCATATATGCAACGGCCTGTAAAACCGATAGCAATACCTGCAATTCCAACCAAGAGATACCACAATACTGACATATTGCTTACCTCCTGCTTCAAATTTTAATATTTATATAAAATATTGAATCAAATTATAACTCTATGTCAAGGCAAAGAAAAACCGCCACTTTACGTGACGGCAGAAGGTATTGACCTTCAGTGGCAATGCCACTTTAAGCGAGCTTTAACCCGCTCGGATTACTTGTCAGCCTTTTTGGCTTTCTTTTCATCCTTCTTTTCAGCCTTTTCCTCTTTCTTTGTCTTCTCGACCAGTTCGAGGATTACCATTTCAGCTGCATCCCCCTGTCTGTATCCAGTCTTGAGGATTCTTGTATAACCGCCCTTGCGGTCAGCGAATAATGGGGCGATGTCCTTGAAGAGTTTGTTGACTACATCTTCGTCATAGATGCTCTTTGCAATCTCTCTGCGGTTAGCGACTGAGTCAACCTTTGCACGAGTGATCATTTTTTCAGCCATCTTTCTTACTTCAAGAGCTTTTGCTTTTGTGGTCTCTATTCTCTCATATCTGAAGAGAGATGTGACCATGTTGCGCTTAAGAGCCTTTCTCTCGGATCCCTTACGTGATAGCGCGTTGAAACCAATCCTATGCTTCATTTTCTACTTCCTTATTTTCTGGAACTTTAATTGAATTCTTCAAGACAGTGAAGTCTGTAGTGCCAAGTGCAAGTCCCCATTCCCTGAGCTTTTCTTTTATCTCAGAGAGGGACTTCTTACCGAAGTTCCTTGTCTTGGTAATCTCGTCCTCTGTCTTCTTTGCAAGGTCCCCGATAGTCTTGATACCTGCATTCTTCAAGCAGTTAGAGGAACGTACAGTCAGCTCTAACTCCTCAACAGGAGTATCAAGAAGTTTCTTAACCTTTTCTTCCTCCTCATCAACCTCTTCTGTTGTACAGATCTTGTCTTCATCGAAGTTGATAAAGATTGTGAAGTGCTCCTTAACAATCTTGGCAGCCTCGCCAAGTGCATTCTCAGGGGTGATTGTCCCGTCTGTGTAGATGTCGAGAATAAGCTTTTCATAGTCGATTCTCTCACCGACTCTGCACGGTTCGATGGCATACTTCACCCTCTTTATTGGAGAATAGAATGCATCGATTGCAATTGTGCCCGGCTCCTCAGAATACTTCTCATTCATCTCTGAAGGAACATAGCCGCGGTTGAGGTCAATCTGGACCTCCATCTCAAGATCACAGTCCGGCATCATTGTCATGATTACCTGGTCTTTATTGGTAACGAAGACCTGATCACGCTCAAAGTCTGCACCTGTAATTACACCAGGTCCTTTGCACTGTAGAGTAAGGATAGTGCCTTCACTTTCCTCTGGCATTCCGATATGGAGCTTCTTAATTGCCGCGATGATATCAGAAATATCCTCACTCACGCCCGGAAGCGGTTCGAACTCTGAAGTCACGACATGGGGAGTCTTATTCTCTCCCTTGAATGTAGTGAAACGGATAGCAGAAACTGCATAACCCTGGATCGAGGAAAGAAGAACACGACGGAGTGTGTTTCCGACCGTAGTTCCGAAGCCTTTCTCGAAAGGATACGCGACAAACTGACCATACTCGTTTGTACTAACAGTGTTCTCAGAGGTGATTCCTGAAGGTCTCTTAAAACCTTTAAGAAGATTTTTTCTTGCCATGGTTACTCCTATTATTATGCTGTCAAACAGCTTTTCTGCGGGGAAATTCCCCGCAGATACTCATCAGACACGGCGTGTCTTACGAGGACGACAACCGTTGTGCGGGATTGGGGTAACGTCTCTAATTGAGCGAACCTTGAGTCCGAGAACACCGAGAGTCCTGATAGCACCCTCACGGCCAACGCCTGGTCCCTTAACAAAAACGTTTACTTCCCTCAGGCCGAAGTCCATAGCCTTCTTGCCTGCGGTCTCACAGGTCGTCTGTGCAGCATAAGGAGTAGACTTCTTGGCACCTCTGAATCCGAGGCCACCGGCAGAAGCCCAGCTGAGTGCGTTCCCGGCAAGGTCAGTAAAAGTAATGATTGTATTGTTGAAAGTAGCCTGGATGTAAACATTTCCCTCCAGAACGGTCTTCTTAACTTTTTTCTTTGCAGTAGCCATATTACCTTACTTCCCCTTATTTC
>CAVHPV010000002.1:0-64015 GCA_963638045.1 Faecalibacterium sp. CAG:74
TATGCTCCTTTGAGTAATTATATTGCCGGGAAAATAAGGTGGCAAGTGGACTTATTCGTCATGCATTCGTCGCGCCAGACAGCCCCGACATTCACCTGACTGCCAAACTGTTCTCAGACCCCGTTTATGACAATCATTTTACTGTCTGTAAGTAGATATGCTCTCAATGCAAATAACGCTCAATGAAATCCAGGGGTAAGACGATATTCTTATCCACCGGGTAATGGATAAGATTCCCTGTAACAAGAATTGCATCACAGAAGACTGCAACCTCATAAAACCTTCTGTCTGTCTCATCTCTATTAAAGGGGATATCTTTCATCGGAGTGGGCGTAACAGCTATGCCGTTTTTGATGATAGGGGCAAGAACAGCATCAATTTCGCTTTCAGTGAAATGGAATTTGGGATAATGGAGAACACGTTGATACTCTTCAAGGATCCTATAGTCATAACAGGCTGTGAACCTTCTCATAAATACAGCCTCAAGGATTTTAGCAGCATTGCGTCCAGGTGACCATGCAGCAGAGAGAAGTATATTCGTGTCCAAAACGATATTCATTTTCAGCTGCCTCTTGCTCCATTGATGAGAGCTTCAATTTCGTCGTCAGACTTGAAGCCTTCTCTTGATGCCCTTTCTCTAATTTTGTTGAGTGCTATCATCGCTTTGGCCTGTCTTACTGCCTGGACAACTTCATCAAAGCATCCTTCGGGAATATCTATCATGATAGCTGAAGGCTTACCATTATTAGTGAGAATGACTTCATCTCCGTGGGAGAGATCAGCCCACATATTTCTGCTTTCTGTTCTTAAGTCACGTATTGAATAGAAATTCATGTTAATCTTCTTGGTAATAATATGGTACACAATTGTGTCCATTTGGCAAATAGAAATTGACACGACGTTTATGACAATCATTCTGTTCTCTAGGAGTAGATATATACTTTCCCCACAATATGATCTTACTCGTCTATAGAACAGATACATAAGGAGACAGAGAAAGAGGACTACCAACATCAAACAAAGAAAGCAGAAGTCATCCTATCCTCCGTAAATGCATCCCTGACCAGGAGGAATGGTAAACAGCAATGCAGGCTGCAACTCAATTATCCACAGTTGAACTGCTCTTGAGGAATATCTTCTTCGAGAGCTTTCTTATTGCCCTGAAGGAGGTGTCAAGCCTGATCTGAGTCTGAGTCCTTGAACGCTTGAGATAGAGGCCGTCACCTTTTACTTCCGTATTGTAGAACCCTGCTGTTGCTATACGGGGAGAGTCTATCTGTGTGTATGAGTTTGCAAAGTACATGACTTTTGTCTCTCCCGGAAGCAGGATGAGATTCTCCGTCCCCCGCTCTCCTCCCGTAAAGCCGAGAGAGAGACTTCTTATCTGGGGAGTTGCGCCGTCAAAGAGTGCCCAGGGGGAATCCATCCTTCCGTACCAGTTTTCACCGATCGAGCAATACGGGAAGATATACTCGTTGTCAGCTTCCTTCTTAGGAGTGAAGACGAAATAGCCCATCTGGTCAGAGGGATTGATTACACTCACCCAATTCATCTCCTCCTCATCTGTCTCCCCCATGATGTAATCATAGGTTCCGGTTGGAGAAGGAACAATGGACGCATCTCCTGTGCCGCCGCGAAGAAGAGGAGCAGATTTAAGGTCATCAAAGACAACCCGTGGTACAAACCGGTTCACACCGGACTCCCTGTAAGTCAACGGATAGACACAGAACGAGTGTGCATTCGTGTTTATATAAGCACCTTGCTCAATAAGCGGAGAGGAAAGCATGCTCACCCACTTGGCATTTCCCGTAAGGTCCCTTTCCTCGCTCAGGTTGGTAATGCTGATTGCCGTGTAGATGACGTCCTGCTGGGGAAGGATGAGATCAACTCTTCCTACCTTGTAGCGGTTGTTCTCCACACGTGATTTCATGTCACTGTACTTCCAGACTCCCCCGAACTCATCCTCCGTGCCGTAACGGCGTAGAGTCCAGTAGGTATTGGATGTGTTGATTACATCATCCGTTCCGGAGGGAAAATTGAAATATGCACCACCAGCTTGATAAAGCCCCTGGCTCATTCTCCACCACTCACCGTTAGTGTCACTCATGACACCGCTTCCCGTTCCCCTAAAATAAGGAAGGCATAAAGGCGAAATGCGTGCACCGTTGCCGTTACGGACACTGAGTTCAAGAATGACCTCCCCCTGGTCCTCAATCAAAGCCTGTAAGGTCTCATTAGACATAAATGTGGCGTATCTTCCCTCCCACAGGGAGAGTCTTCTAATATCCATAGCAATAATATAACATGTGAAAAACATAAAGGTTACTTTAAAACATGAAAGATATTACAATAACATCAATGCGGAGGCCTTATGATCACTTACAATGACGGCATATTCATCATAGAAACAGAAAACACAAACTATATCTTCTCTGTTGAGAACACAGGCTTTCCGGAGCATATTTACTATGGACGCAAATTAAGGCTCCCCCTCTCTTCCCTGCTTGGAATGAGGGAGAAACATCTCAAGGCACCTCATATGGCAGCACGGTGCTCGAAGGAGTACAGCGAGTTCTCCCTCTCCGATACCCTTCTTGAATTCTCCACGGAGGGAAAAGGTGACTACAGGGTTCCGCTCATAGCCGTCTCCCTCTCGGAAAAAGGAGACAGGACCCTTGAACTAAGATATGACTCCCATACAATAACAGACGGCATAGTGAGGCTGAAAGGCTTGAGGCTTCCACAGGCAATCGGCACAGAGAGCGAGGCAGAAACACTTGCAGTCACATATATCGATAAGAGTAGAAAGATAAAACTCATCACCTATTACACTTCGTTTTACAAGGCAGATGTCATAACAAGAAGGTCTGTCATAGTAAATGACTCCTCCTCCCCTATCAATGTAAGGTCTCTCCTCTCCTCTTCACTTGATTTGAGAGCAAGGGGCACCAGCATCACATCATTCTCCGGAAGATGGGGCAAAGAGAAAGGAATCAAAGAAAGAGTAATGGATGAGGGAGAGATTGTAATCGAGTCGAGAACCATCCAGAGCGGAGAGACAGATTCCACAATAATTATAGAAAACGGGAAAGACACTTATCTATCCGGCCTTATCTACTCAGGTGCTTTCAGAACAACGGTAACGGAAAGTGCAAGCGGAATAACACACATAACAACAGGGATAAATCCCGACCTCTTCAGCTGGAAGCTGGACAGCAGTGAATACTTCGAGTCTCCTGAGGCTGTCCTTGCCTACTCGGATGGAGGAAGAAACAAGGTCGGCAATCTCATGAAGAAGTTCATCGAGAACCACGTCAGACGAGGACTCTGGAAGAACAGAATGAAGCCGATTATGCTCGATACATGGTCTTCTCTTTCATATGACCCGGACGAGAGAGATGTGCTGAAGATGGCAAAGGAAGCTGAGGAGCTCGGCTTCGAGGGGATTGTCGTATCGGACGGCTGGTTCGGGGCAAGAAGGAATAACTCATCTTCTCTTGGAGACTGGTATGCTGATACCAAGCACTTTCCTTCCGGCATCAAGAGTCTCTCTAATGAGATACACTATATGGGGCTTCTCTTCGGACTGTGGTTCGAGATGGAGGGAATAAGCGAGCGTAGCATGCTCTATAAGTCCCATCCCGATTGGATAGTAGGAAGAAGTGCAGAAGAAAGCGTGAAGGCTAACAATGAGCTGCTTCTGGACTTATCACGCGAGGATGTGCAGGAGTGGGTAATCGACACAATGACGAAGATAATCGACTCCTATAAGCTTGATTACATCCGCTGGAGTCTATCACGCTTCCAGGGTGACCTCTGGTCAAACAGCGGAGAGAGAGACAGCTCGGAATTCATGCACCGCTATCTCGCAGGGCTCTATCATATCCTCGATGCAATAACAAAGACTTACCCGAACATATATATAGAGGGAACCAGTGCGGGAGGCATGAGGTTCGACATGGGCATGCTCTCTTATATGCCGAGCATCGTCACAAGCGAGAATCCCGATTCTCTCGGAAAACTCAAGATAACAGAGGGAACAGGGATGATTTATCCCCTTTCCGTTATGACAAACATCATTACCAAGACGGGGCTCTATCCAGCACGGAAGATAGACGAGGAGACACAGTTCAATGCCTTTTCATTCGGAGTTCTGGATTATTCCATTAATCCGATGGAACTTTCGGCCCGTGACAAGATAAGGCTTGTGCAACAGCTCGATTTTTACAAAGGCTACAGACCTCTCTTCCAATACGGCACATTCACTCTTCAGGAAGAGAATGAGGAACGCACTCTCTGGACAGTCTCCAATGGAGACAGCTCTACAGTAATCATGCTCTACTACCTCAAGAAGGCAGAAATCAACACAAGTGCGGAGAAGCTCTATGTGGAGTGTGCCAACGAAAACTATGACTACTCCTTCATAGCACGCACCCACATACAAAGTGAAGTCGAGGATGAACTTCATCCACAGGAGATGGAGTGCTACAACAGTGCAGGTGATGTCCTGAAGTGGGCAGGCCTCACCCTTGTCGAGAATTCAAGCGGTAACGGCTGGGAAGACGGGATGAGGGCACTCAGGGACAACACTTCACGCCTTTACATAATAAAGAAAACAGAGGAAAGAAAGTGAATAAAATAGTAGTAGCAGGAGGAGGTGTATTCGGTACTTCAATAGCAGAGCGCCTCACCTGGAACAGAAATAACAACGTAACGATCCACACTATCGAAGAGGACGTTGCTGATGATATAAACAGAAACCACCAGAATACAAAGTATTTTCCAACGAAGTTTCTCTCACCCTCTCTCAAGGCCACCATGGATGACAGCATCTTCTGCGATGCCGATGTCGTCATGCTCGTCCTTCCCTCCAAAGCCATCGTCCCCTTCTCAAAGAGAATAAAGACAGACAAAAATCCCTTGATAGTGAACCTTGCCAAAGGAATGAGCGACGAAGGGGCATTCATCACAGAAGATATTCCCTTTCTCCGCAAAGCCAGTATGAAGGGACCATCGTTTGCAATCGAGACAATGAACGGTTTCCCGACATCCTTCACCTTCGGAGGAAGGAGGGAGGACTATGAATACTTTAAAGAGAATATTCTTCCCCATACAGGATTCACGCTTGACTGGACAGAAGATACAAGAAGTGTTGAACTATGCTCCATTCTCAAGAATATGTATGCAATAGCGATAGGACTTGTGTCAGGAAAGTACGGATCTCCTAATGTGGACTTTCTTGTCTACACAAAGGCAGTAAAGGAAATGAGGGAGCTTTTGAGGCTTTACTCATGCTCGGAGGATACGATCTTCTGCTATTGCGGACTGGGGGACCTGGGACTAACCGCCCTCAATGACCTATCACGCAACAGGACATTCGGTATGCTACTCGGAAAGGGATTCCTCTTCAACGAAGAGAAGAATGCCGCCACAGTAATAGAGGGAAAGAGAACGATAAAACTCGTAAAGAAGTTCATCACAGAGAAGGGAAGAGAAGAAGACTTCCCGCTTGTGAACAATCTCTACTCCCTTCTCTATGAGAACGGCAGAATCAACGACTACTACGTATCGGTATTGAGTTAAGATGGATAGATTAAAGAGAAAGGAAAACCTTAAATCCTTCATAGTCCTCGCCCTTCCCATAGTGGCGGAGGAGATTCTCTCAACCCTGTTGCAATACGTTGACACAGCAATGGTAGGTCAGCTCGGAGCGTCTGCAACTGCTGCGGTGAGCCTCACAAGCACCGTTAATTGGCTCATCTACTCCCTCTTCGCCTCTTTCGGGATATCAATCGTAGCCATGATTTCCTCTTCCCTCGGAGCAAAAGACTATGAAAAGATAGAGAAATCCTCCTCAATGGCATTCACCCTCTCAATAGCAATGGGCCTAGTCATAGGGATTATAGCAATAGCACTTAGTCCCTTCATCCCGAAGTGGATGAACGCCGATGAGGCGATACAGCCCCTCGCCTCTCTCTACTTTGCAATAATCAGTGCAGCCATTCCCTTCAGGGCATTCATAATCATCGGCTCATCATCATTGAGGGCAATAAAGGACAGTAGAACGCCGATGATTATAAATCTCACGGCAAATGTATTGAACATAATCCTTAACTACCTCCTGATCTACACATTCTCGCTCGGAGTTAAGGGAGCAGCCATAGCTACCCTTATTTCCTATGGAGTCGGTGCAATAATAATGGCCGTAGTCTGGAAAAGAAAGACGATAGTAAGCTACAGAAAAATATACCTTAAGCCGGAGAAGGAGCTAGTTAAAGAAGCATTCACAATAACCCTCCCGGCAGCAATGACTAACACGACAAGTTGCCTGGGGCACATAGTATTTGCTTCCCTCGTCTCCTCAATGGGAACAGTGATCTTTGCAGCCCACTCCATAGCACTCTCAGCAGAGACGATATTCTACGTACCCGGTTACGGCCTCAGGGGAGCAACCTCAACATTGATAGGGATATCACTTGGAGAGAAGGATAAGGAGAAGTTCAGGATAATCGAGCACCAGGCAGTGGTAATCACAATAATGATGATGACAGTGACGGGGGCTCTTCTCTACTTCTTTGCCCGCCCCGTCATGTCATTCTTCACACCGGACGAAAACGTAATAAGAGAAGGAACAAGGATCCTCAAACTCATAGCATTCACAGAGCCGCTCTTCGGCCTCATGATAGTAAGTGAAGGAGTCTACTACGGACTGGGAGAAACAAAATACCCCTTCATCATAGAGACAATAGGAGCATGGGGAATAAGAATACTCTTTACAAAGATAGCACTCACGTACCTGAATGCCGATCTCCTGGGAGTCTGGCTCTGTATGGCCCTGGACAACACCTTCCGCAGCCTCGGCCTAACCCTCCCCATCATGTTCAAGAAGGGCAACAGGCTCTTTGAGAGGAAAGCGGGGGTAAGTGCATAGAGGCGAGTTCTACTCACTTATTACACCCGCAATTACAGCAGATACCAGTCATTGCATTAAAGTAAAATTCCCACAAAACACTTTTTTAAACAGCCGGCATGATGCAATGCCGGCATCATTCTTACAGGGTCTCGAAGAATGACAAGGTACCATCCCCAAGGATTCTGAATCCACCAGCTGTCAACTGGATCGCTTCGTTGTCACTAATTTGCCAACCTGTGTTTTCAGCAAATGAATAGCTAACCCCTCTACTTGTGGTGTACCCATTATAATCCAGGTCCAGAATAACTCCCTTTTTCACAACAAAGGAGTCAGTTTCAACACTAGTTTTATTCACCCAGTATTTTATTTCAGCCACGACACTTCCAGTCTCGCTCTTTGTAATTCCTTCGACTGTGGTCGACGAGGTGTCCGTTTGTATACCAATAAGAGCTTTTTCAGCACTGAGGAGAACGGCTTTGTAGCTGGCAACAGCAGTTTCATCCAGTGTAGCCGAGCCGGAAGCAGAAGCAGCCTTGATTGCATCTGCGATACTTGTCCCAGGGGTAGCTTCGCTATTTACTGTCAGGAGGGTTTTTATTGCAGATCTTGCTCCCGAGCCATCAGCCTTCCCCATTTTCTTCAAGATTTCATCCGCAGCCTTCAGAGTATCAGCAACCTTCTGCATCACAGCTGCAGCGTTTGTGCCTGTCGTTGCTGTAGTAAATTTGTTCGTGCTTCCACCATACTTCCACGCAGTCTTAGCAGCCTCCAGAGCATCGTCTGCGGTAGTCATTGCGACCGGATCGCTTGACTTATTCACAGTCACTTCGCAATAGTTTTTGGCATAATATCCGCATTTTGTGCATGTAGCTTTCTGCTCGTCTGTTCTTCCGGTTGTGGTATCGTAGATATGAGCAACAGGATAGTATTCTAGTCCACACACATCACAGCATACATAGTGGTCTGTCCCGTCCATCAGGTTGTTACTCATGAAAGACATCAGTTTAAAATTAGAATCATTTCCAACAAATGTCGATCTGTCATTTTCAGCACTGCTCGTGCCATAAAGGTGATTGTGATTCTCGATGAAGACAATTTTGCAGGTTTTGGATTCAGCAGCTGTATATGCATTACTGCTATTATCCGAACTCACAACCCAAGCTCCAGTTGAATCTTTTGAGAGATAAATTCCACTGCTTAGCTTCAATGCACGTTCTTTTGTATCTTTGCAATCAAAGCGATCTACAAATTCTGCAGTCGCAACACTGCTAGCCTCTGTCGTTGTCCACCCTTTCCCGTCAGCACAAGAAGATTCAATCTTTTTCACGGTCAGACCATCCGCATTCTCTACAATATCTCCATAAGTAATATTGGTAATATTTCCGTTAGAATCCAATGTATAGCCGACTAAGGTTCCAACCATATATTTATAAGTTGGAGCAGCTGTTCCACTTGTTTCCACAGGCTTATTCAAATACCCAAGAGACTCAAGGCAAGATGCACAATATGCTTCGTAACTTACAGGTGTAAATTCTGTTGCAGCAACGGTTTTATCCTTTTCATAATGAGCATCATCTTCGCTTATCCCACCTGCAACATTTATTTTTCCGTCGGCAGTAAGATAATTTACATATGCACCATCGTTAAATATACACGGATGCTGCTGAACCTATTATTTCTTCAAAGTCCTACAGCATCTGTATACTTCAAAAGTCAACCATTTAGCTGTTTAAGGATGAGGCCACACTGTGCAGATATACCCGACCATCTCATCACACCGCCTCAATATTGATGTCTCATTCCATGCATCAAAGCCACCAAGACTTTGGCTAATGCGGATAGGAGTATAGCGGTAGCCATAGTTGAAACCGTCCGGGGCATTACCTCTCCAGTCTCTCTTGAATCCGAAGCGATAATCTCCCATACGGGCATTCTCTCCTCTTGGAAGAATAGTCAGATTTCCCAATGTATGCTGGAATCTATCATGAATAACCTGTGCTTCTGCTCCCAGGTCAAGTTCCCAATTATAGTCATCAATGTTCTGAACATTCTCCTTTGGAAAAGCAGCCGTATGCATAGTTTCAGGAAGAATATGCTCGATAGTTGGGTCTACTAAGGAGAATGCAGGATTAAGAGATTTCTCAATTCTCTCAAGGTAGTAGTATGCGCTCATTAAGCTATAGAAGTCACCATAATGCAGATAGTTCAATATTTCATTATCATCAGGCATTCTTTGTTTGCCAGGAAGGTTATTGATGCACTCGATAAAGTCATTCAGGCTGTCAGAATGAGATAGGAACATTATCATGGCAGTACCCAATGAATTCGTCGGAACACGGAGAATATCTCTCCTCACTATATAAGACTCGAGGTACCTCAGGATGGCAATTGTGTCATCAACTAAGACAGTGTGTTTGTCCCACTGATTCAATATCTTAAGAATCAACGGAATAAATATGTCTTTTCCAGTGTAGGAAATATACTTTAGGAGAGTTGCAATGTCTCTATTTCTAAATGAGTTATTAAGATATTTTGCATAGAGTTTAGCATACTGATGTATCTCAGCAAGAATACTCTCGATGCCTTCAACACTACCGGAACTCATAATGAATGTCTTCTTGAAAACGCAGTAGTATTCTTTCTGATCAAGAAGAGTACAGGCTTTAAGTCTTGTAAAATAAAAGAGAAAATCATCCATTTTATCAAGAATAAGATCCTCAACAGGTTTCCAATACTGAATGTAGAGCCGATTTTGGTCTCTACTTGTAAGTCCCATAAAAATCCAATTACGCACCAGATCGACTTTATTTAAATCAACACCAGTGTCATTTACAGCTTCAAACAGAAGCTGAGGATTCTCATTTGCCTCCAAGGTCACAAGTGCAAGTTGTGCCTTACTTATACCATCAAAGATAATTGTCGGATTATATTTTTTATCGACCAGACTCTTAAGGAAGAAGTTATAGTTTTCGGACATCTTCCCGTCTCCAATTACCCCATGCAGAAGGCTTATATATTCATTCCTGTCTGTACCTTCTTTCGGAAGTAACTTTGTAAACAAGCTTGTGTTTATTAATGCATCATTTACAAGGTAAATTTTCTTTATATTACCAAGAATTGCTGATGTAGTGTCAGGCACAGTCTGAACAGGATAATCACTCCAGTATCTCTCCAAAGCAAGCAGGAGAAGTGTAATCGTTGTGGTTCTCTGCTGTCCATCTATTACATTGTAGACATTTACAACTCCTGCAGCCTGTTCCTCTTTCAAAATGATTGACCCGACATAATGATTAGCATTCCCGGGAGTCCCGGCCTTGATAATATCCTCCAATAACTTCTCGCAATTCTCTTTCCCCCAGGCATAATTCCTTTGGTAGATAGGAATCTGGTACTGCTTGATTCCTGACAAAAGCGAAAAGAAGTCGCTCGGTGTAATTCTCATAATATTTCTCCTCCTTCAAAGCTTCTTATCTAAAGCAACCAAAATAAAAAGTTCCCCCTAAACAAAAAGCTATAACCAGAAGGGGAACCGTCAGGTTATAGCAATAAAGTAAAAATGGAATATTAATTTTATTTCCATTAAATACAATGTTTAAATCACCGGCATTCAAACAATGCCGGCATCATTCTTACAGGGTCTCGAAGAATGACAAGGTACCATCCCCAAGGATTCTGAATCCACCAGCTGTCAACTGGATCGCTTCGTTGTCACTAATTTGCCAACCTGTGTTTTCAGCAAATGAATAGCTAACCCCTCTACTTGTGGTGTACCCATTATAATCCAGGTCCAGAATAACTCCCTTTTTCACAACAAAGGAGTCAGTTTCAACACTAGTTTTATTCACCCAGTATTTTATTTCAGCCACGACACTTCCAGTCTCGCTCTTTGTAATTCCTTCGACTGTGGTCGACGAGGTGTCCGTTTGTATACCAATAAGAGCTTTTTCAGCACTGAGGAGAACGGCTTTGTAGCTGGCAACAGCAGTTTCATCCAGTGTAGCCGAGCCGGAAGCAGAAGCAGCCTTGATTGCATCTGCGATACTTGTCCCAGGGGTAGCTTCGCTATTTACTGTCAGGAGGGTTTTTATTGCAGATCTTGCTCCCGAGCCATCAGCCTTCCCCATTTTCTTCAAGATTTCATCCGCAGCCTTCAGAGTATCAGCAACCTTCTGCATCACAGCTGCAGCGTTTGTGCCTGTCGTTGCTGTAGTAAATTTGTTCGTGCTTCCACCATACTTCCACGCAGTCTTAGCAGCCTCCAGAGCATCGTCTGCGGTAGTCATTGCGACCGGATCGCTTGACTTATTCACAGTCACTTCGCAATAGTTTTTGGCATAATATCCGCATTTTGTGCATGTAGCTTTCTGCTCGTCTGTTCTTCCGGTTGTGGTATCGTAGATATGAGCAACAGGATAGTATTCTAGTCCACACACATCACAGCATACATAGTGGTCTGTCCCGTCCATCAGGTTGTTACTCATGAAAGACATCAGTTTAAAATTAGAATCATTTCCAACAAATGTCGATCTGTCATTTTCAGCACTGCTCGTGCCATAAAGGTGATTGTGATTCTCGATGAAGACAATTTTGCAGGTTTTGGATTCAGCAGCTGTATATGCATTACTGCTATTATCCGAACTCACAACCCAAGCTCCAGTTGAATCTTTTGAGAGATAAATTCCACTGCTTAGCTTCAATGCACGTTCTTTTGTATCTTTGCAATCAAAGCGATCTACAAATTCTGCAGTCGCAACACTGCTAGCCTCTGTCGTTGTCCACCCTTTCCCGTCAGCACAAGAAGATTCAATCTTTTTCACGGTCAGACCATCCGCATTCTCTACAATATCTCCATAAGTAATATTGGTAATATTTCCGTTAGAATCCAATGTATAGCCGACTAAGGTTCCAACCATATATTTATAAGTTGGAGCAGCTGTTCCACTTGTTTCCACAGGCTTATTCAAATACCCAAGAGACTCAAGGCAAGATGCACAATATGCTTCGTAACTTACAGGTGTAAATTCTGTTGCAGCAACGGTTTTATCCTTTTCATAATGAGCATCATCTTCGCTTATCCCACCTGCAACATTTATTTTTCCGTCGGCAGTAAGATAATTTACATATGCACCATTTTTTAAAACTGCATGCGGGACTTTCATTCCAGCTTCAGCAGCTTCCTTTGGAGTAACGATCTCCTGGAATTCTGCACCACACACCTGACAACGATATGTATAGATACCGTCCTGAACACAATTCAAAGGCTGTTCTTCTTTTTTAACGGCATTTTTAGCATGACTATGACCAAGAGCGGCAACAGTCTCTGTCTTAGTTTCTCCACATGTGGTACATGTGAATGTTATCTCACCAGTCGTTGTACATGATGGTGCCAAGGTCTGTTTTCCTTCATCCCACGTATGCTTGTGGTTTTCAGGTGAACATGCCACGGCAACAAACACCAAGACAACCAACATTACGATTGATAATGTTTTCTTCATAAATAATTTACCCCTTTGGGACAGAAGTCCCTCAATTTTTACTTTTCAAAGAGAGTATACCCCCCCCCGTATATTTTTTGCAAGTGTTTTATTGAACTGATGAAGGAAAAATATAGAAGTTATATGAGTTTTCGGGGCTTCCGGGCAATAAAAAATCCCATAGGAGAGGCCCTACGGGATGTGTATCTTCTTATTTCGAGTTGAGTTATCTAAGTTCGAAGACTGCTGTGACTGTTGCTGATACGCTTAAGTCTCCTGCATAGTAAGTTGTAGAAGAATAGCTGTCTGCTGCGGCTGCCTCGGCAAACATCATCTTGGAATTGGAGTAGTCATAGGAAGAATAGGAGACGGATCCCTCGGCAAGGGAGACTACCTTCCCCACTGTCATATTCACTCCCTTGGCATAATCGGATGCTTTCTCCAGGGCACTTATTGCCGCTCCTTCACGTGCTTTCTTCACATCCTCTGTCGTATCGAGCTTCGAATATGATATCGAGGAAATCGAGATCCCGTCGAGAACACTGAGCCTGTCATAGACCTTTCCAGCCTTTTCCAACCCATTCTTTATTGTAATATTAAGGCTCTGTGTTGCTCTCTGCCCCGAGAGTGTCCTTGAGCCGTCCACCCATTCATAATAAGGATTAATATTCATATAGTTGGTGACTATCTCGTCATCTGTTATACCATACTCATCCTTGAGGATACTTATTGCCTCACTTATCATTTTACTTGATGCATTCCTTGCTTCTTCTGTTGTAGGCTCCAGGGATTCTGCCGTTATTGTGAATGAAGCTGCATCAGGAGTGACTGAAACTGAGCTTGTTGCTGTCACTGTTATATATGACTTTTCATTCTTCAAAGTTGAACAGCTTGTGAAAGCTAGAAGCAATACAAATACTAATAAGATACTGCATGTGAGTTTTTTCATCTCTTGATTCTCCTTAAACCAGGCTCTTCCTCTGCTTTTCTCATGAAGGCAAAGAGAGCCGAAAGCATGATTCCATTCGAATATTGGCCGGTGGCCATATCACGAATGACGTCCTCGACAGGAACGAAGAGGAGTTCTATCTCCTCGTTATCGTCCAGGTTCGGGGCTGAGACCTTCCTGAGGTTTCTTGCCAGAAAGAAAGTCTGTCTGTTTGTCAAAAAAGCGGGATTGGGATTGAAAGACGCAAGAAGCTCGAAGTCCGCCTCATAACCGGTCTCTTCCATCAATTCCCTTCTTGCACCCTCCAGTGCACTTTCCCCTTCCTCTATTAAACCCGCAGGAAACTCAATGGTTACACTTTCAGATCCGTGACGGTATTGTCTCTCCATGAGAAACACCGGTACTCCATCCTCCCGTCTCATCCACGGGATAATTGATGCCCAGTCAGGAAGGGCAAGTGTTATGAACTCTCCCTTCTTTTCACCATGTGTACGTTCTGATACGTCTACGCTGAAGATGGGGGAAGTGAAGACTCTCCTCTTCTCTCCCACCTTCCACATGAGCTCCTCATCCTTCATTTTTCTTACTCGGACAGTTTGATGTGCAATGCGCACATGCCTCAGGAGAGCAGGAGGAAGTACCGAGGTAGTTCATCTCACGTCCTGTCGTACATGCATCTCCCTTCTCGAGTTTCTCTGCTATCTTATATAAAGCTTCAGCACTTGGATGTGTTGTATCCTTAATCCAGTCATCTCCCCTGTCTTCACTTTCCATAAGATCGAGCTCCATCGGAATAGAACCGAGTAATGGTGTATTCATCTCGAGTGCCATGTTCCTTCCACCATTTCTGCCGAATACGGGAATCTCGGTGCCGCAATTGGGACACTTGAGTCCTGACATATTTTCTATTACTCCGATAATTGGAACACCGCACTTACGGGCAAATGTAACGGAGCGTCTGCTGTCGAGTATTGCAACACTCTGAGGTGTTGTGACAATGATTGCACCGGTAAGGTCAAGTACAGACTGGACAACAGTGAGCTGTTCATCCCCTGTTCCAGGAGGAGTGTCTATGATGAGATAGTCCAGCGTACCCCACTCCGTATCACCTAAGAATTGTCTGATAACACCCATCTTCATTGCTCCCCTCCAGATGATTGCATCATCCGGATCGGGAAGAGCAAAGGCAAGCGACATGACTTCCATCCCGTCGTCAGTGACGACAGGAAGCATCGTCTTCCCATCAGGGGACATGAGCTCGGCATCCTTCACCCCAAGCATCTTGGCCACATTGGGGCCGTGTATATCACAATCGAGGATACCGACGGAGCATCCCATCTTGGAGAGAGCGCGGGCAAGGTTTACTGTGACAGTTGTCTTACCGACTCCACCTTTACCCGACATCACAATTATCTTACGCTTTATAAGGCACATTCTTTCATCTATACGTTCAGATTGAAGATCGTATTCACTTTTCTCTGTGTTTTCCATTTTTAATCTCCTTAGTGCATATTACCCCAAACTCCTCACATGATTCCAGAGAGCGGGGATGATGGTTCACTCCCTTACCTGTCCTTCAACCGAGGGATGCTACAAAACCGTCATACATCATTTTAGTCATTTCTGCGGAGAAACCGGAATTCTCCAGGAACTTCTTGTACTTCTCAAGCATTCCTCTTCTCTCTTCAGCTTTACCCTCGGCTTTACCCTCAGCTTTACCCTCAGCTTCTCTAATATCACCCTCTCTCTCAACCATCGCCTCGATGATTCTTTCCTGTCTCTCTATGCTGCTCATTATACCCTCAACCTCCCGTCTATGTTCTGAAAGATATTCCCTCATCGCTACTGTATCCTCACACTCAAGACAATACTCTATCGTTCTCTCCACCGCCTCTGCAGTGCGTCCATACAGGGAACGGAACTCATCATACTTTTCACAGAAGATGCAATACGCCCTGAGTATACCCGTTGTATTTTCCTCTGTTAATATTTTAACCCTTATTTTCAGCGTCTGTCCCGAAAAACCGCAAAGCTCATCCTCGTAGTAATCAGGAACAGGTTTCTTTCCCGTATACACCACAGCAAAATACAGGTCCGGCATACCTGTGGCATTCCTCTCATCATATTGCTCAAGCTCAAAGCGGGGATACACAGTGTAAATCGTCTCACAGAAATAGCTGTTGAGCCTGTATGTTATGTTCGGGCAGACTGTGGACTGTGCCTCAATCATATAGAGCTCCTTACCCTTTACAGTGAAACCCAGGTCATTGTGTATTCCGTATGCCAGAATATTGCCGAGAGTGACTATCTTCATGTCCTCTTCCCTGACAGTCGTATCATCTCCACCGAGACAGAGATAAAGCTCTCTGACATATCGCGGAATGGAGAAGAGGTGAGTGAAGACAGAATCTTTCAGATTGTATCTCACACGTCTCTTTCTCTTCTTCTGTGATTTTTCCTCCATGAAAAACCTCCTACATATCTTTAAGACAGGTTTTTTCCGGAAAATGTCATCATTTTTCTTCAACTTTTGCGAATATGGTGAACATAGCCGCTTTTTTGAGGCCGGATCGGCTGAGAAGGACAGATGTCTCTCCTCTTTTCATCCAGAGAAAGAAGCCAGAAAGCATGGCTCATTTCAGCCAGGAGATAATAAAACTGTGAGAAATAACAAGTTATTTAACATTTTCTGCTGTATATGTTAAATAGTCTTTACAATAGTGACGGATACTTGAATTCAAATCTAAATCTTTAGTAAAATTAAATAAAATCTAATTTCCAGATTAGGAGACAAATATATGTTGGCATTATTAACAAATCTGCCTAGTGCATATCTCAATGCACAGCTTAAAGACGGAATCGTGTTAATGTTCCTTGGTATGATTGTTGTCTTCATTTTCCTGACCATTCTTATTTATTCAATCAAACTCATGTCTAAGATTGTCGGGAAGAATGCGGTAGCAGAAGAACCAAAGAAGAAGGTTGCTACTAAACCTGCAACAGTAGCTAAAACAAATGACGACGAGAAAGTTGCAGTGGCTATTGCAGCTTCTGTCAACAAGGGAAGGTAATTAAAATGGCCCAGAAGAAAATCAATTTCATGTGTACAGCCTTCAGAGACGGCTTCCAGTCCGTCTACGGTGCGAGGGTATTCACAAAAGACTTCATGCCGGCTGTTGCCGCAGCCAAGGAAGCAGGCATCAGACACTTCGAAGCAGGTGGCGGTGCAAGATTCCAGGCTCTCTACTTCTATACAAATGAAGATGCTTTCGCAATGATGGACGAATTCAGAAAGGTTGCAGGACCTGATGCCAACCTCCAGACTCTCGCACGCGGTGTCAACATCGTAGGTCTTGATTCCCAGCCGAGAGATATGATCAAGCTCCATGCTCAGCTTTTCAAGAAGCACGGCATGACAACCATCCGTAACTTCGATGCACTCAATGATGTCAACAACCTCATCGACAGCGGTAATGCCATCCATGATGCCGGCCTCAAGCATGAGATCACAGTCACTATGATGAGTCTTCCGGAAGGCGTCAACGGCGCACACAACCCTGACTTCTATGAAAGGATCCTCAAGGAAATCCTTGCTGCAAAGATTCCTTTCGATTCTCTCTGTTTCAAGGATGCTTCAGGCACATCAACACCTCACAATGTTTATGAGACAATCAAGAGAGCACGCAAGCTCGTCGGTCCGAACATGAACATCGTCTTCCATTCACATGAGACAGCAGGTGTTTCCATCCAGCAATACATGGCAGCTATCGAGGCAGGGGCAAACCAGCTCGACCTCTCCATGTCTCCTGTATCAGGCGGAACATGCCAGCCCGATATCATAACAATGTGGCACGCTCTCAGAGGAACTGACTACACACTCGATATCGATATCGAGAAGGTCAGAAAGGCTGAAAGCGTATTCGAGGAATGCATGGCTGACTACTTCCTTCCTCCTGAGGCAACAAAGGTCAACCCTGAAATTCCGTTCTTCCCGCTCCCGGGTGGCGCTCTCACTGCAAACACACAGATGCTCAGGGACAACAACCTCATGGACAAGTATCCGCAGATTGTCGCTGCAATGGGCGAGACAGTCGCAAAGGGCGGCTTCGGTACTTCCGTCACCCCTGTAAGCCAGTTCTACTTCCAGCAGGCATTCAACAACGTAATGTTCGGGCCGTGGAAGAAGTTTGCTGAAGGCTACGGAAAGATGGTTCTCGGCTACTTCGGAAAGACTCCTGTCGCTCCGGACCCGGAAGTTGTAAAGCTTGCTTCCGAGCAGCTCCACCTCGAGCCTACAACTGAGAAGGTTGTAGATATCAACGACAGAGACCCCAAGAAGGGTGTTGCTGCAGCAAAGGCTATGCTCGAGAAGGAAAACCTTCCTCTCACAGACGAAAACATCTTCATCGCTGGTGCATGTAAGGAAAAGGGTATCCTCTACCTCACAGGTAAGGCACATGTTAATGGTGTCAGACTCAAGAGCGAGATGGCTAAGGAAGAAGAGGCTAAGAAGGCTCAGGCTCCAGCTAGCAAGAAGAGCGCAAACGGCGAATACACAGTCACAGTCGGCGGCACAGCTTACGGCGTAAAGATCAGTGGCAACAAGGCTGTTGTAAACGGCAAGGAATATCCTTTGAATGTTGTTGACGGAATCAAGGCTCCAACAGCTGCAGTAAAGTCTGAGGCTAAGGAAGTCAAGAAGGTTGTCAAGACAACAGGAAGCACAGAAGTTGTTGCACCAATGCCGGGACTCGCACTGAGGTTCGAAGTCAAGGTCGGTGACACTGTCAAGAAGGACCAGGTTCTCTGTGTCATGGAAGCTATGAAGATGGAGAACGAAATCTACTCTCCATGTGACGGCGTTGTCTCATCAATCACTGCTAACCAGGGCGACCAGCTCCAGGCAGGCGACCTCTTGATGACAATCGGAGGCTCTGTTGAAGAAGTAGTCGAAGAAGTCGTTGAGGAAGTTGTTGAAGAGCCAGTGGCTGCACCAGTTGAAGAGACAAAGGAAGAAGTTGCAGTTTCTGGAGAAGGAACAGAGGTTCTCGCACCTATGCCGGGTCTGGCACTCAGATTCGAGGTTAAGGTCGGAGATAAGGTTGAGAAGGACCAGGTTCTCTGTGTCATGGAAGCTATGAAGATGGAAAATGAAATCTATTCTCCTGTTGCAGGCACAGTCGCATCAATCAATGTTAACCAGGGCGATCAGCTTCAGGCTGGTGACCTTTTGATGGTTATCGCATAAGGGAAAGGATATGTCAGATATTCTAAACGGATTTGTACAGCTCTGGTATTCAACCGGGCTCTATGGTTTTCTCACTGTAGAGAAAGGCTGGGGTATGGCCCTCATGATTCTTGTCGGCTTCCTCCTTCTCTACCTTGCTATAAAGAAGGGCTTCGAGCCACTGCTTCTCGTTCCAATCGGAATGGGATGTATCCTCTCGAACATTCCTCTTGCATACATTGCAAGTGTTGACCCCAACAGCACATTCGCAGCTACAGGATTCATCAAGATTCTCTATGATGCAGGTATTGAGTCAGGACTCTTCCCAGTTCTCATCTTCATGGGTGTCGGTGCTATGACAGACTTCGGCCCGCTTATCGCAAACCCGAAGACACTGCTTCTCGGTGCTGCTGCACAGCTTGGTATCTTCGTTGCACTCATCGGAGCCATGCTTCTTGCATACATCCCGGGAATCAACTTCACACTCAATGTAGCATCCTCCATCGGTATCATCGGTGGTGCTGACGGTCCTACCGCCATCTATGTAACATCGCGTCTTGCTCCGAGCTACCTCGGCTCGATTGCCGTTGCCGCATACTCATACATGGCACTCGTTCCTGTCATCCAGCCACCTATCATGAAGGCTTTGACAAGTGTTGAAGAGAGAAAGATTAGAATGCAACAGCTCAGACCTGTCAGCAAGACAGAGAAGATCATCTTCCCGATTCTTGTTATCACACTCTGCGGTATTCTCCTCCCGTCAGCTGTACCTCTCATGGGTTCACTCATGTTCGGTAACCTTGCAAAAGAATGTGGAGTTCTCGGTAGACTTGCCGACACAATGAGTAACGCACTCATGAACACGGTAACTATCTTCCTCGGACTCTCCGTCGGTTCCAAGATGGCTGCAGACAAGTTCCTCAACCTCGAGACACTCGGTATTCTCTTACTCGGTGCTGTCGCATTCGGTTTCGGAACAGCAGGTGGTGTCCTTCTCGGAAAGCTCATGAACAAGCTCGATCCGAAGCACCCGATCAACCCGCTCATCGGAGCAGCCGGTGTCTCTGCCGTTCCTATGGCTGCACGTGTTGCATCCAAGGTCGGCCAGGAAGCAGATACCCAGAACTTCCTTCTCATGCATGCAATGGGCCCGAACGTCTCCGGCGTTATCGGAAGTGCAGTTGCAGCAGGTGTCCTGCTTGCAGTTGTCCCAAGCATGATGGAGACTATCTCCCCACTGCTTGCAGGTTTCCAGGTTGTGATGTAATCTTGAAACATGGAGTTGATAATCCCTCTGAGAGAATCAGGGGGATTTTCTTTGCCTCATTCTACGATTATCATCCAGTGGCAAGCATTCTGCCCTCGTGAAGAAACACAAAGAATGAAATGCTGGTATCGCTCTCTGATCATAAGCAGTCTAGCCCTATCAAGTACCATGACAGTGACTTGCCTCCAATATTCTTGGGCTTATCTCGCGATTGGGGAATACTGTATCTGCTCATCCTGTCCTCTTTGGACATGAGAAAAACACCCCGTCTTGTTGGAGTGTACACAACGCTATAAAAGAGACACAAAACCACGATTAAGGGGAGAAGCCATCGGGATTAGAGGGAGACACTCCAACTTCCAGATTTCCGGTATAAAGCAAGCGTAGTCACTCAGCAGAGCTTTATAGGAACAAGCACAGCTCCATGTAGATGAATATGTCATGTGTATTAACCTGAATGGAGTTGCATCATCAATCATTATATATACAAGTGGCCGGACTGAAGGGAGGCCGAATAGTATGTGCATAGGTGGTTGGCCTAGAAGCATAGGCAAGGCCTCTTTCCTTATGTACAACAAGTGAACCATAGGCTTCCTCGTTATGTATGTACAACAAATGCATGGTAGGTTCCATGTAGCTTTTAGTGCTGAGATAGCTCTGTCAGGCCTTGATTTGCGCTTAAAAATCGAGAAAAAAAGCGTATTTTGGGGAATGAGAAACAAATTATCGCAGTATTTCTGAGTAAAAAAGCCGATTTATCGCAGTTTTAATTTAAGATTTTCAGAAAATATCGCAGTTTTTAGAGTTATAATTCTAAAATTATTGCAGTTTCTGTTTGCTTTTTTTCTAAATTATCGTATTCTCCAAGTATGGATATTCAGTTAATCGAGACAGCTATTCAAGAGCAGCGAAGGGAATTTATTACTTCTATTAAGAGAAATTACTGTTCCAGACCTGAAGAAAATCTGGTAGATATCAACAGTAGCATGGCCCAGGTAATAATCGGAATAAGGCGAAGCGGGAAGTCTTCCTTATGCTTTAATATCATAAAGAAGTCCGGAATAAACTATGCATATATCAACTTTGATGATGAACGTCTTTCATCAATAAAGGCTGAAGACCTGAACAGGATTCTTGAAAGCCTGTACAAAATCTATGGGGACTTCGATCATCTCTTCATCGATGAGATACAGAATATCGACGAGTGGTATCTTTTTGTAAACAGACTTCTCAGGACGGGGATGCATATTCTCATAACAGGTTCAAATGCAAGACTCCTCAGCGGGGAACTGGCAACACATCTCACCGGAAGACATATGAAAACCGAGCTCTTTCCATTTTCATTCAATGAATACTGTGAGTATAAGAATATAAGCACACAGCATGATACTACAAAGGAAAAAGGAATGTTGCAGGCTGCCTTTGATTCTTATCTTGTTGACGGCGGCTTTCCAGAGCTGATCGAAAGCAGAAGAAAGCAGACATATATAAATACTCTTGTAGACAGCATCATCAAGAAAGATATCGAAAAGAGGTATTCCATTCTATATAAAGCAGCCTTCGAGAATATTGCACAGCATCTATTGAATAATGCACCTTCAAAGATTAACTATAAGGAGTTGAAAGATACTTTCGGGTTGAAATCAGACCATACAGCAGAAAACTATGTCAGCTATACAAAAAATGCTTACCTTATATGCCAGGTCAAGAAATTTTCATTCAAGAGCAGAATCAGGATCCACTCAGAGAAGGCCTACGCTGTTGACGTGGCATTCATGAACAACAGGGAGAATGCAATGCAGGGGGAGAATCTCGGCTGGAGACTGGAGACCATTGTCTATATAGAGCTTCTGAGGCGTTACAGGCCGCAGGAATGCGACATCTACTACTTTGAGGAAAACTCCTATGAAGCCGATTTTGTTGTATGCAGGGGAAGAAATGTTCTCCAGATTATCCAGGTATCCTACGACATATCAAACAAAAAGACCCTATTGAGAGAAAAGAGGGGACTTCTTGCAGCATCAAAAGCCACCGGATGCAACAACCTTCTGCTAATTACACAATATGACGACACACAATTATCCGAGAACGGCAAGACCATCCGTGTAATACCTGCATATAGATGGCTGACAGAAAGAGAGATGATGATTTACTTCGACAAAAACTTCGGATGCACTCGAGATTGTATGAAAGGCCCGAAAGTGGTTACCCCGGGCCTAAATCTATGATAAGGGAGAATCAGATTACGTTGTATTGTTTGAGTATCTTCTCGATATCTGTTCCCTTGATCTTCTCCATCACCTTCTTGAGTGCTAAGCGCTCAATCCAGTTGAATTGCATGTCTGTGAGCTTCTTGCCGTCTCTGAGCTTAACGGATGCATCCATGAGAGCTCTCACGTCGTATACACTTCCCCAGACTTCCGGGACTCCTCTGTCGATATTGAGAAGGGTATATACGCTCTCCATACCTGTACGCATTGAGTACTCGGTTGTAAAGATTGTGTCTCTCTTTGTCTCTGCAAACTGTCCGAGGAATGCGAAGTTCACTGCGCCCTCCGGCACTACATCCGGCCTGTCGCCATAAGAGCGTGGCATGAAGAATGCATCGATATAAGGCATCATGACTGGAACTGTGTTGGCGTGGTTGGAGGCCATCTCCTCTATCTGGTCTACCGGTACCCCGATATGATAGAGCCATTCCTCACAGATTTCCTTACCAGTACATTCCCTCATCGGTTTTTTGATATAGTCTCCTTCCTTGTTCGTGAAGAGAGAATATACCCATACAAGACAATGATCCTTAGGCTGTTCTCTGAACTGTGGCTGACGGTTGATTGTCCAGCTCATGAGCCATGAGGAATCCTTGACTGTGACAATACCTCCGGTAACAACCTTGCCGGAAAGCGGGTCTCTCTTGCATATGTTCTTTATGTAAGGAAGAATCCTGTCATCCAATGTCTCGACAGTTGCACTCATCCAGTTGGTCTGTTCAGGGTCATAGATAAACTTGTCCGGGTGTCCGAAAGCCGGATCCTGGGCAGCAATCTTACGCCACATATCCCATCCGCCACCTTCCTTGATTTCGGTGTTGTATGGTGCCTTCTCGTTCTGGCTTCCCATACTCGAGTTCTCGACACATCCTCCATTGGTGATGAAAACAAGGTCATTCTCCGTAAGGTCAATCTTGTCCTTCTTGCCGTCAACTATGATATCTATACGCTGGGCGACCTTCTTTGAAGGAGTGCACTTGAACTCAACGTTTGTAACATGTACTCCATAGTGGAACTGGACTCCTCTTTCCTCTAGCCACTTCACCATAGGAAGAATCATTGACTCATATTGGTTGTACTTTGTGAAGCGGAGTGCCTTAAAGTCCGGAAGTCCCCCGATATGATGAATGAATCTCTGGATGTAGAGCTTCATCTCGAGTGCACTGTGCCAGTTCTCAAAAGCAAACATTGTCCGCCAATAGAGCCAGAAGTTGGATGAGAGAACCTCATCATCGAAGTAGTCTGTGATCTTCTTGTCCTGAAGTTCCTCATTAGGTGTGAAGAAGAGCTTCATGATTTCCATAGCACCCTTGTCCGATATATCGAACTTGCCGTCAGTATGGGCATCCTTACCCTGGTTTACAGTTGCACGGCAGAGTGAGTAGTTGGGGTCGGCCTTGTTAAGCCAATAATATTCATCAAGTACGCTGACTCCCTCAGTCTCGATTGAAGGGATGGATCTGAAGAGATCCCACATGACTTCAAAGTGGTTATCCATCTCTCTCCCACCGCGCATGACGTAGCCGACATTCTCGAATTTCCAGCCGTCGCATGCTCCGCCTGCTGTCTGTCCCTTTTCAAGAATATGGACCTTCTCGCCCTTCATCTGGCCGTCTCTGACAAGATAGCATGCTGCTGTCAATGCTGCCAGTCCGCTCCCCACGATATAAGCCGACTTATGGTCAACGCCTTCCGGCTTACGTGGCCTTGCAAATGCTTCGTAGTTACCGCTTGAATAATACATATTCATGCCTCCATATATTTAGTAACCACAAGCTAATAAGAAAATAGGGAAAGGCAAATTTACAATAAAATCCGAGTGTTCAACTTTTAATCAAACAGGCTTAAATGTAAGAAAATCAACCGACACGGAATCTCTCGAGAGCACATTTGAAGCTTCCGCGGACGACATTGTCCAGGTTGGCGATTATCTCTTTCGGATCCTGGAGCATATCGCCACTGATCCAATCAAGCATGACACCGACAAAGGCGTACTTGTATATGTTGGCGATAAAAACCTTATCCTCCTCTCTTACCACCATCCCCTTCGCCTCCTCGTCAACCACTCCCTTAAGGAGGTCAAATGTAAGCCGGAAAAGATAATTTTCAATCTGCTCTCTGCTGACAGAGTGATAGACATTGAGAATAAAGGGCTTATTCTCCCTTACAGCCTCAAAGATCTGAAGAAAGCCCTCCTGCCAGTTATCGTAGTGTTTTTTTCCTTCCAGGGCACGGGACGCATCCTCGTAGCATGACCACTCCACAAGCTCATATACATCTTTGAAGTGGTAGTAGAAGGTCATACGGCTTATCCCGCAATCTTCCGTGATATCAGTGACGGTAATGCGGGAGAGACTCTTCTCGAGTAGTAACTTTTTCAATGACTGCTCTAAAGCTAATTTCGTCAGCTGGCTCATACCAGAATAATAACAGATGAAAGGGAAATCGGAAAGAAAACAGTATGCTCTTTTCTTCCATCTTCTGTATAATGAATGTATTACATAGAGGAGCCGATTATGAGTGACAAGAGAAAGGATTATATAAGCTGGGACGAGTATTTCATGGGAGTGGCAGTGCTGTCATCCATGAGAAGCAAGGACCCGAATACACAGGTAGGGGCATGCATCGTCTCTGCCGACAGGAAGATTATAGGAGTCGGGTACAACGGTTTCCCCTCAGGCTGCAGTGATGACGATCTGCCATGGGCACGCACCGGGGACTGGGGACAGACGAAATACCCGTATGTCTGCCATGCCGAGCTCAATGCCATCCTCAATGCCAACAATCCCGCAGCGCTGAAAGGTGCTACTCTCTATGTTGCTCTCTTTCCTTGCAATGAATGTGCCAAAGCTGTCATCCAAAGCGGGATAAAAAAAATAATATACCTTTCCGATAAGTACAGGGACAGTGATGCGACAAAGGCAAGCAAGCGTATGCTTGATGCAGCAGGTGTCGTCTACCATCATCTGGAGACAGACAGGAAAGAGCTGACAATAAGTCTCACGTAGTGTTCAGCTTCCCGCATCAGAATCTAATTCTCCTTTACAAAACTCCCGTATCAATGGAAAATGATAGTTAGGTTGGTATCACAGACCGCTGCCACGCCAGACAGAAGCTAAGGGACCTCCTTTAAAAATAAGGAGAGGGTATTTATGTCTCAGTTTATTGTTAATGGAAAATCAATAATTGTTGAAAAGAACATAAGCCTCCTGAGATATCTCAGGGATGATTTGAGGCTGACATCAGTCAAAGACGGATGCAGCGAGGGTGCATGCGGTACCTGCACAGTCGTTATTGATGGTGAAGCTGTGAAAGCTTGCACATATACAACCGGCTCTGTAGATGGAAAATCCGTCCTCACTGTCGAAGGACTGAGCGACAGAGAAAAGGATCTTTACACCTATGCCTTCGGCGAGGCAGGTGCTGTCCAGTGCGGGTTCTGTATTCCAGGTATGGTCATGTGTGCTAAAGCCCTGCTCGACAGAAATACTAATCCGACAGAGAAAGAAATAAGACACGCTATCAGAAATAACATATGCAGATGCACCGGATACGTGAAAATCGTAAAGGCCATCGAAATAGCCGCCTCGATATTAAGGGGAGAAGAAGAGATAAAATCGGAGAATGTGAAGTGGAAGATCGGGGAGCGTGTACACAGAGTCGATGTCAGAGAGAAGGTCACCGGAACGGGGCTCTATCCCGATGATCTCTATGTTGACGGTATGCTCCATGCATCCTGCGTAAGAAGCAAATATCCCAGGGCAAGAATCCTCTCGCTGGACACAACCGAGGCTGAGAAGCAGCCAGGGATAGTAAAAGTATTCACTGCCAAAGATGTTCCGGGTAACAAGGTTGTAGGTCACCTATGCAAGGACTGGGATGCCTTCATTGACGTGGGAGAGATCACCCACTTTCTGGGCGACCCCATCGCACTCATTGTCGGAGAGACTATCGAAGAGATCGAGAGGGCAAAGAAATTTGTAAAAATTGAATATGAGGAGCTGCCGTTTGTCGACGGACCGTACAGTGCCATGGAGGAAGGTGCCCCGCTGGTACATGACAATGCACCGGGCAACCTTGCTGTGGAGAAACATGTATCCCGGGGAAATGCAGATGAAGCGATAAAGAGGAGCGACTATGTCTATTCCTCACACTTCTCCACTCCATTCACGGAACATGCATTCCTTGAGCCTGAGTGTGCTCTCTCTGTTCCCTATGAGGACGGGGTAAGGATTTACTCGACCGACCAGGGAGTTTATGACACACTCCATGAGACAGCACCGTTTTTAGGACTTCCATATGAGAAAGTCGAAGTCCATAATTGTCTTGTCGGAGGAGGCTTCGGCGGAAAGGAGGACGTGACTGTACAACACCTCTCAGCACTCGCTGCATATCTCTTGAAGCGTCCAGTGAAGATGAAGCTCACCAGGGCGGAATCAATCCTCTTCCACCCCAAACGCCACCCCATGGAGATGGACTTCACGGTCGGCATAGACAAAACAGGAAGAATACAGGGCGTCAAGGCAAAGGTAGTAGCAGACACAGGTGCCTACATGTCTCTTGGAGGACCTGTTCTCGAGAGAGCATGTACACATGCCTCCGGACCATACAACTATCAGAATTTCCAGATAGACGGTTACGCTTACTATACTAACAACCCTCCTGCCGGCGCATTCAGGGGCTTCGGAGTAACCCAGACATGTTTCGGAATCGAGAATATGCTCAATTCCCTTGCGCGTCAAATCGGCATTACCGAGTGGGATATAAGATACATAAATGCAATAAGGCCGGGACAGGAACTCCCCAACGGCCAGATAGCAGATGACTCGACAGGACTGGTTGAGACACTACTCGCCGTAAAAGATATCTACGACAGAGAGAAGATCAAAGGTATTGCCTGTGCAATGAAGAATGCCGGTGTCGGAGTCGGGCTTCCCGACTGGGGGCGTGTCAGGATAAAGATCGAGAACGGGAAGGCCCATATACACTGTGCAGGCTCATGCATAGGCCAGGGGCTGTGGACCGTCCTCAAGATGATCACAGCAGACATCACAGGTCTTGATGAAGACCTCATCGTAGTCGATAAGGCATCAACCCTAGACCCAGACAGCGGAACAACAAGCGGAAGCCGTCACACTACAGTCACGGGAGAAGCATCGAGGAGGGCAGCCCTCCTTTTAAAGGATGCCCTTAAGGACAAATCACTATCACAGCTCGAGGGAGAGGAATACTATGCCGAGTACCTTGCAAAGACAGACAAGATGGGTTCCCCTATCCCCCACCCCGTGAGCCATGTCGCATACGGTTATGCTACACAGCTGTGTATTCTCAACGATGACGGGACAATCAAGGAGATGGTTGCTGCCCATGATGTCGGAAGGGCCATCAACCCGACAAACGTGGAAGGTCAGATAGAAGGCGGTGTCGTAATGGGTATGGGATATGCATTGAGGGAAAGATACAGGGTTGAGAACTGTAAACCCCTTGAGAAGTACGGCTCCCTCGGGCTCTTCAGGGCAGATGAGCTTCCTCCCATCAGGTCAATCATCGTTGAAAAGGAAGGGCTCAAGACATCATCCGGTGCAATCGGTATCGGGGAGATTACATCAATCCCGACAGCCCCCGCAATAAGCAATGCATACTACCACTGGGACCATGTTCTCCATCATTCGCTCCCGCTTGAGAGTACACCATATCTTCTTGTCCCGAGTGAGAAGAAGACATTGAGTAAAGGAAAGAGACTCTTTGTAAACCCAGGAGTAAAGTGTATAGGATGCCTTGAATGTGTCCGTGCCTGTTCGGAGATGTTCTACAAAGAGAAGGACAGACGCTACGGGGCACTCAAAATTGAAGAGAAAAACGGAGAATGGAAGCCTTCTGTCTGTATACAGTGCGGTAAATGCGCCAGAGCATGCCCGCATGGAGCAATTAAACAGCTCCCCAACGGAGTATGGACGATAGATAAAAAATTCTGCACAGGATGCGGAGAATGCCGGAAGGTATGCCCGATGGGCGTCATGGTGACAAGTCCAGTCACAGGTCAGGCAGGAAAGTGCATAGCATGCGGCAGGTGCGTCTCAGTCTGTCCGCTTGATGTGCTCCAGATAGCTACAAGCCGGAGCTGATCTCCTTCCATAGCCCATCCACAAGAAGAGCCCTGAAACGCTGGGGCTCATTCTTCAATGCATCTTCAAGTTCATTGCGACTACGTGGAGGATTGAGTGAGATCGAAAGAAGGTTGTGCTTGTCCATGACACGGGAAGCAGGAACATTGAAACGCCGTGCGATATTGTCCCTAACAATAAAGAATGCCTTGAGCCTCTCCTTTTCATCCTTTTTCATCTTCTTCCAGTTCCCTATATGTCTCCAGCCCGGGACAGGTTCCTTCACAGCAGAGACCCGTTTGAGACCGGCTGCCATCTCCTTTTCAAGGTTCCTCTTTCTTATCTCATCGAGGAGAACTTTCTTGAGGTCAAAGAGATACATTACGTCTGTCAGGGCATACTCTATAAGTGCCATATCGAGAGGACGCACCAGCCAGTTCGCCTGCTGGTTCTTCTTTTTGTCTATGTTGATTTCCTTTCCCAGGAAGATTTCAATCAGGCTCAGAAGGTTACCGTTGTATCCAAGAAGGAGAGCAGGCACCCTGACATCAAAGACATTGGCAATCTTCAATCTGTACTTCTTGTAAACAAGAGATGCATCACCCTGTATGTCGAACCATATCTTCTCACAGGGAGAGGAGAAGAAAGCTTCAAGACCGAGAGCTGTTACATCAGGGCTTCTTACATCAATAAGGTAGTAACGCTTACTGTCATAAATCTGAATAAGGCAAAGGTGTTCCCCGTAGATATGGAGATTGGACTCCCCCTCGAAGTCGACGGCAAGCGGGCATCCGTTCCAATCCGCCAAAGCTGAGAGGATCTTCTCATCACTGTCAAGAGTCGTGTAAATCATTTTATTGCCTCTGCACACTTTGTGATGATCGCTCTGTAGCGTGCGACAAATTCCTCAGGCGCCACAGGCTCACTCTCCGGGGAATATGAGAGAAGTTTTCCCATAATCTCCACATCACTCACCGCAGGGACCGAGAGCTCATAGGAATTGTCATCATTCCACTTTCCCTTCTGCTCTTTATGCCATATTTGATTGGAGACGATATTGGCCGCCACCCCCCTGAACCTGACTGTATACCACACCGGATCCTCATTTCCCGAAAATATACCATAACTTCCCTCGTTGGCCCTGAGCTTCTCACTGTCATAGACGAAATGTTTCTCCGTGTACTTAACGTCCACTATCCTCGAAAGGGAATATGTCCTTATACTTCCATATTCAGTCTCTGCCCTGAGATACCAGATCTGAGAGTAGTTGATGAGCACCATCGGGTTGATGTCGAGTACAGTCTCCTTCCCCTGCGAGTTTATGTATCTCAAAGTGACTGTGCGCCTCTCCTTTATTGCACTTACAAGTTCCGTGAAGATTGAGTAATTCACCTTCTCGAGGGCTGTGTACATATATCTGACAGGAGCACTGTCATCCGATGCGGTGCTGTCTGCGGCTCCGAATTGTTCTTTGAGTGGGTTACCCTGTGCGCGTGAGAGAGCATCGGCAATAGTCGAGTTGACAAATGCCTCATTGAGGCGAGGCTTATCACCGGTGAAGACATAATATTTCTTGTTCTCTTTTCTGATATATTCAACAGAGGAGAATTTGTCCATGTACCCGATATCTGTCAGCCGCTCCCTGATGAAGTCGATATCTCTTCTGAACTCTCTGTTTGAAATTCCGTACCTGTCTCTTATGTAGCCGTAATTAAGTCTCCCGTCATCAAGACAGAGAACATTAATCATGTCCATTATCCGCTCTAATCTGCTCACATGGTTATTATAGAAGCAAAAAGAGACAAAGACTATTCATCTCTGTCTCTTTTATGACTAATGATGTAACAAATTATCTCAGCCCGAAGCGTGATACGAATGCCTCGGCATTCTGAATGGAACCGCCGGCTGCTCCCTTGACGATGTTGTTGACAAGAAGACAGAAGCCGATTTTGCCCTCTTTCTTTCTCAATCTACCCGTATAGACAACCATTCCTTTCGGGTTACCCCAGAAAGCATACTTCGGCTGCGGGAATGTATTCTCTGCCGAATACTGCACAGGCTGAGCTGGAGTCGAAGGAAGATCCACTTCGTCCTTGAAGTCTGCCCATGCCTTGATTATATCCTCGCACTCAACATCCTTCTCAAGGTCAAGCCAGACTGTCTCAAGGTGTCCGAACATGACAGGAACACGCACTGTGAATGCATAGACAGTCGGATTGATGGAGAGTATCTTCTTGATCTCCTTGTCTATCTTCTCCTCTTCTCCCTTGATGAATGGGATACAGTTATCTGTTATGTCAAAGGATGAGAGCCCCGGGTACCCTGCTCCCGATACGCTCTGGTAGCTGTTGACTGTAATTGTCTTTATACCAAACTTCCTCAAAGGGGCTAGTGCCATTGCAAGACCGGTTGTGACACAGTTGGCATTGGTGACACAGAAACCTGTCTGAGGATAGCCTTGAGCACGTATGAGATCCAGCTGTTCAACGTTCGTCTCAGGAATAAGGATAGGCACATCAGAGTCATAACGCATAGCGGCAGCATTGCTGAAAACATAGAAACCGTTAGCCCTCAGCTGGGGCTCAGCCTCCCTGGCAACCTCTGCAGGAAGAGCAGAGAACACTATCCTGACTCCCGCCTCAAGCATGGCATCATGATTGAATTCCTTTATCTCAAGGTCCTTAATCTGAGATGGCATTTCAAACGGCATAACCCAGTGAACTGTCTCGGAGTATTTCATTCCTACTCTGGCAGCAGAAGCAGTAACATAACTAAGCTCAAACCATGGGTGGTCTGAGAGCATCCACATAAAAACCTGTCCAACAGCACCGGTTGCACCCAATACGGCAACCTTGATTTTCTTGTTGTCCATACTTTACCAACTCCTTTGAGGTAAAAATTACCTAACTATATCTAATGAAGGGGGAATGGACAATAGATATAAGGGAAAAGAATGTAAAATTCTAACAGAATGTTATGATAAAAACATTAATGATTGTTTACTGAGGATCGAATAGCATAAATTATTGTCACGCATAATAAAAATTGATAGACTGTCGGTATGGCTTTTTTTAAGCTCTTTTGCTTATAATGGTCTTCCCTAAGGAGTAACAATGGCTAGTAAGAAAGAAAATCTTGTACTTGGATTAGGCTGTATCTCATGTGCACACAACAAAGACATCAATCTTTATAAGGATATGTATAAGAAATCCACAGAAAAGATTCCTTCCCATGCTGAAGAGGGAACCGAGTTCTTCAAGGCTCTCATGAAAAATTCGCCTTCAAGAACAGAGTGCAGATTCTATAACAGCGATGACGGCCTTCTTTGTGAATACTTCGTAGAGCGTGACTATTGCAAGGATGACAGCTGCCCTGACTATCTTGCCGTAAAGTTCGAGAAAGCTCCGGTCACACGCACTCATGCAATCACAGATGAGGAGAGAGAGCCGGCTGAAGGAGAAATCAGGGAAGTTGAAAGTGAAGACGAGGAAGAGGAGTTCTCAGGAGAGAATGAGAATGATGAGCCCGTTGAACTTGAAGATGACGAGAATTACACAGAATAATTATTTTCCACCAGTATACAGAGAGGACTTTGTGTCCTCTCTTTTTTTATTCCACAGTCAACCGAACAGTTAAACTCGAAGTCAATATAATCAGGACTTCATACTAAAAAACTAAACAATATGATTATTTAGTAAAGAAAACATTAACAATTTATATAAGATCAGTTATAACTTACTCAGATAGCTCTCGGCAACATCCTCGGAGTACCGAAACAGTATGTCTCAGACATGGAGCACGGGAGATGACCAATATCAAAAGAGATGACCAAGAAGAATGCTTCAGCACTCGGCTATCCAGTCACACTGTTCATATAAGCAAGACCCCGGTGCCTTTCAAAGGAGGGGGAGAAACACACCGGGGATGTCCCAAGAAGGGATCACAAAAACAGAGTAAATCACAGCCCGTTTATCTTCAAGAGTCTGAATCAATCCAAAGAGTAAATTTCAATCACATCAACAAAGCCGAGTTTCTCAAGCGAGGAGATAATCTCCGTGGAATCATTCTTCGTCATCGAGATAATTGAAGCTGAGAGAATGACATTACCATCCTCCTCTCTTCTTGTGATTGATATGTTCTTCAGAAGAAGTCCCTCTTTCTCTATTGCATCTTTAGCCTGTTCAACTGTGAGATTATTTCTTGTGAGGTTAATCTGCACAGAGCCGTTGTTGCTGTTGAATGATTTATGCTCTCCCCTGTGCACTATAAGCTGGATGAGTATAATCAATGCCGTACATGCAATGCCGAGAACATAAAGCCCCGAGCCGATTGTCAATCCGATTCCGACTGTAGCCCAGAGCCCCGCAGCTGTCGTGACTCCGACAATGTTATCTTTCTTCACAAAGATGACACCGGCACCCAAAAAACCTATTGCCTGCACAACTCCGGCTGCCACACGGGAAGCGTCAACCTGCACCGACTGGAGATAGACCACATCCATGAATGCGTATTTTGATATAACCATCATCAAGGAGGACGCAAGAGCTACAAGCATATGAGTCCTGAGCCCTGCACTCTTGAGTCTTCTCTCCCTCTCCCATCCGATGAACATCCCGCAAACAGAGGACAGGATTACCCTGAGGACAAATTCTATTTGCAATGTATTCGTTACAGTGAACTCCGGCATCATCACCACCTTATTTTGAGATTACATTCTTAAGGCCGGAAAAGTTTTAGTCAAGACAAAAAACACAAATTACTCAAAGATTCCGCCAAGCATAACCAGAGCTAATCCAACCATTATCCAGAGTAATGACCAAAGCCTGTTTTTTCCCCTGATTATGTCACCAAGAAGTTCCCAGAAAAGAATGTAAAGGACCATACCGAGGGCAATAGGAGTCAGCACACCGACAAGGGTTACACTTATATATGTCTCGAGAAGCATCATAAGTATGCCACCGAGGAAGGTTGAGAGACTGGAAACAGAAAAGATAACGGCCTTCTTTCCACGGCTCTCTGTACGTGTTGTGGAATATATAAGCATCCCCATCGGGATATTGTGGAGAGCAACTCCCAGTGCAAGGAGGATTCCTGAGGTAAGAGAGATTGAAGCAAGTGAATAAACACTCATGCCCTCGACTGTATTATGTATGGCTATTGCAAGAGTTGCCATTATCCCTATGTGGACCAGATTTCCATCATGGCTTGTCTCCTTCCCCTCATGCTCCGGCACAAGCCTGTCCAGGAGAAAGAGGACAATAAATCCGGTTAGAGTGAAAAGAATTGCTTTCCACCATGTGACACTTCCCTCCCCTATACCCTGGACCATCTCCGGGATGATATCAAAAGCGACGACGGCAAGCATTGCGCCGAAGCTTAGAGCAACGGAAATCTCCTCGACCTTATCATTATCTTTTACAAGTCCCCCGAGAGCTATTCCCAGGAGAAACACTATACTCAAACCCAAAGTCACCATCAGAGGCATTCTATCTATTCTCCTTTGTTGCACACTCAGGACACTTCCCGGTAAAAACCGTGGAGAGACATGAGCTGAAGCCCAGACGGGTCTCCAGTATTTTCTCTATCTCGCAGCTTGTCTCCTCATCTATATGGACAGTCTTCCCACACTCTGTACATCTTATGTGCATGTGACGGGGACATGTATTCCCGTCTGAAAGCTGGTAGAGAGCACACCGCCTTGAGTCAGAACCCACCTTCCTGATTACCCCGTCACTCTCCAGCTGATCCACTATACGGTAGACAGAGCTCTTCGGTATATCATCAAGAGCGCAGAGGATATCATTAAGGGTGAATGATGAGGACGGATTCCCGCTAAAAAGAGAAAGTACCCTCTTCTTTGACTGTGTCGAATAGTGCATAAAAGTGAGAATAATTCTCATTTTCCAGAGTGTCAATAATCTCTCCACAAAAACAACACCTTAAACTGTTGGAAAAATGACAATTGGAGGTTATCTTTAAGCCATGAACAATTATCGTGGTCAGTTTTCCGGGCGTTACGGGGCTGACGAGCTCTCTGTCACACTCATTGTGACAGGCATCCTCTCCCTCCTCGCCTATCCCATATTCACATTAGAATACCTGAGGATCATCTTCATTGCCCTTGGTTCTGTATTGATTGCCGTTGCCGTTTTCCGCAGTCTCTCTACAAATATAGCGAAGAGAAGATATGAAAACGACAGCTTCCTCTCTCTCTTCAAAGAATCAAGCAAAGAGGAGAAGAAGAGAATAAAGGAAGAGGAGAAGGCAAAAAAGGCAAAGAGAAAGGAAGACGAGAAGATTTATGCATACTTCCATTGTCCGAAGTGCCGTAAGGAGCTCAGGGTTCCCCGCGGCAAGGGTAAAATCAGAATCAAATGTCCGAATTGCTCGGAAGAATTCATCAGGAAGACCTGATTATGTTCGGTTATATTGTTCTTTCAAATAAAGCGGAAAAAGAAGACAAGAGAGTATACAGGGAATGCTATTGCGGTCTCTGTCATACTCTTAAGGAGAAATATGGAAGAGTTGGAATGCTCTCACTCTCCTATGACATGACATTCCTTTCCCTGCTTCTATCGGATCTTTCATCGGAGGAAAAGAAGGAGGGTGTTGAACGATGTCCCGTCCATCCTTTGAAAAAACACAAATACTTCGTAACTCCCGTCATGGACTACACATCCGACATGCAAATACTTCTTTCTTACTACTCTCTCCTTGATTCCATCCGGGATGAAAACAAAGGGGAGAATAGAGAAAAAAGCTACTTGAAATTCATCCCGTCCCTTGAGCAAAAGTATCCCAGGCAGACAAAGGCCATAAAGGATAATCTGGGAATAATATCATCATACGAAGCGAAAGGCATAAAGGACACAGAGAAAACCGCACTGGCCTTCGGCAATCTCCTGGGTGAGATTTTTGTGTATGACGAGAAGAGTTTCTTCAAAGAGGATCTCTTCCTTCTGGGATGCAACCTCGGAAAGTTCATATATATCCTGGACGGCTGGGACGACAGGGACAGAGACAGGAAAAAGGGGCTCTATAACCCGCTTGATGACACTGTGACATACAACATAGTTAAAGATATGCTCCTTGATGCGGCATCTTCTGCCTCCGCGTGCTATAACAGGCTTCCCCTTGATGAATATACCTCTATAATGGATAACATCATCTACAGTGGCATGTGGACAAAATTCAACAGAAAAAAGGATGGCCAAAATAAATGAATGACCCTTACTCAGTACTCGGGCTGTCCAGCTCAGCAAGTGAAGAAGATGTGAAGAAGGCTTATAAGAGACTGGCTAAGAAATATCATCCGGATGTGACGGGGAATGATCCGGCAGCGGCAAAAAAGATGCAGGAAATCAACGCCGCCTATGATGCCATCATCAACCATAAAGATACCGGTTCATACCAGAGTGGCTACTCAGGATTTTACAGCGGATACTCCCAGGAAAGCACAGAGGGAGAGAGCAATGAGATGAGGGCTGCCGCCTCATATATCAACGCACGCCGTTTCAAGGAGGCTCTCCATGTCCTCTCCACTGTAAAACCGGAAAACCGCAACAGCAAATGGTATTACTACTCCAGTATCGCAAAGTGCTACTCCGGTGACACCACAGGAGCCTATTCAGATATAGCTGAAGCCATAAAGATGGAACCGGGGAACATGCAATACAAGGCATTCCTCGATAAGCTCAGGTACGGTAAGACATTCTATACAGAGCGAAGAGCATCCTATCCTCAATCGGACGGCTTTCTCTCATGCTGTCTTCCTCTTATTCTCCTCAACCTCTTCTGCCCCGGTTATTTTTGCATTTGCTGAAGCGTCACACGGAGAGCTTCCCGCTGCGGCTTGAGAATACGGGATATGTATTGCACGGAATCCTCCAGTTTTACTGGAATCTTTTCAAGGAGTATGTCTTCGTATACAGTCATAATCCCGCTTATTGCATAATCAAGGAGAACCATAATCATGGTTTTCATCTCATCATTCAGGTCAGCAGGTATATCAAAAAGAACCTTTCTGATTGCTGCATGCCTTGCATCATCCAGTACTTCATGAAATCTGTCTGCCTGTAAGAGCTTCGCGTAATATTCAGGATTCTCTTTCAAAAACGCTGTAATCGGATTAAGAAATTCTTCCGGAACAAGGAGAACCTGGGACGTGTCGGAATCTGCAAATATGGAGGCAAGCTCATCAACAACGCCTGTCGAAATCCCTTTCAGGACCTCATCCGTATTGGAATAATGAGCATAGAAGGTTCCCCTGTTGATATCTGCCCTGCGGACAATATCGGTGATGCTGATCTTCTCAAACGGCTTTTCTATCATAAGTGACAGGAGTGCATCCTTAATCATTGACTTGCTTCTGATGGAACTGCGGTACTCCGCCTTCTTTCTCTTTGCCTCTTCCATATTGCCTCCAATTATTCAAAATTGTACAAACGTATAATATTAAGATAATGTTGAAATCTGTATTTGGCAAGAGTCCGGCTCTGATTATCTATTTCTCTTTACAGCATACCTGACAGCATTCATTATGCCGTCATCATCGATTTGAGTGGTAACCCAGTCAGCAATCCTCTTGATTTCCTCTGTCGCATTCCCCATGGCGATTCCAAGGTGTGCCGACTCAATCATCTCCCTGTCGTTTGCTCCATCCCCGACAGCCACAACGGAACGGGGATCTGCCCCCAACGCCCTGATAAGCCTCTCAATGCCATATGCCTTGCTCAGTCCCTTTATACCCACTTCAACCATATCGGACTGGGGAAGACCAACGGAGTTACCGACTATTTCGAACCTGTTTGAGAGTTCCATTACATTCCCTATTTTATGCTCCCTCGATATGAAGAGGAATTTACATACAGGAGGAAGCAGGGTCGGCAGAGAGGGATACGTAATCAAATTCGGGACACTGAAGCTTCTTCCCGTTATACTCTCCACTCCCGAAATAAAATAGTCTCTACACTCCTCTGTCATTATTGTGCCTTCATCAGACTGGACCATCGTAAGAAAACCGTTTCTATCTGCATATTCCCTCAGAAACGAAACATCATCCTGTGTCATCCTCACACTGTAGAGAGTCTCTCCGCGGAAGATGACAGTTGCTCCGTTGGAGTAAACACCGCCATCGAACTCAATTTTATCAAGTCTCGAGTCAATCTCACTGAGCGACCTCCCGGAGGCTATGAAGATATTATGTCCGTCCTGTCGTGCCTCCCTTACAGCCTCTACGGCACTCCGGGGCACCTCCTCCCCGAACGGCAACAGCGTTCCGTCAATGTCAAAAAAGAAATTCAGTTTCATACCCGGAATGATAGATAATATAAAGCCCTTTGAAAACAACCAGTTAGTCTTGTTTAACAATATAGTGTTTTTCCTATTGACGAAAGAAAGAGAGTCTTATATATTCCAGTTAGTTAGCAAAAACTAACTAAAGGAATCAGTTAATGTTACCGCTTTTTCTAGCTAAACCCGAAGAGGAAAACACCATAAAGAAGGTATCTGGAAGCCAGGAAGTCAAAAGGCACCTCGAAGATATGGGTTTCTCTGTCGGATCAAACATAACAGTCATATCCACTAACAGTGGCAACGTCATCGTCAAGGTCAAAGAGTCAAGAGTGGCTATCAGCGAGGAGATGGCCATGAAGATATATGTGTAAAAAGGAAATAGAAATATGAAAACACTCAAAGAAGTCAATGTTGGAGAAAAGGCAACTATCAAGAGACTTGGTGGTGAGGGTGCCGTCAAGAGAAGGATTATGGACATGGGGCTTACAAAGGGCACAGAAGTCTATGTACGTAAGGTTGCTCCACTCGGGGACCCGATCGAACTGACAGTAAGAGGCTATGAGCTCTCACTGAGAAAAGCAGATGCAGATCTGATTGAAGTAGAATAAGGAGTCGGATATATGAGTATCAAGATTGCACTTGCCGGCAACCCGAATGCGGGCAAGACCACACTTTTCAATGCACTTACAGGTTCCAACCAGTTCGTCGGCAACTGGCCTGGAGTAACAGTCGAGAAGAAGGAAGGTAAACTCAAGAAGAACACAGATGTCATCGTGACGGACCTTCCCGGTATTTATTCACTTTCACCATATACACTGGAAGAAGTTGTTGCAAGGGACTATTTGAAGAACGAGAATCCTTCAGTCATCCTCAATATTGTCGATGCAACAAACCTCGAACGTAACCTCTATCTTACAACACAGCTCATCGAGCTCGGCATCCCGATGGTTGTCGCACTCAACATGATTGATGTTGTCAGGAAGAACGGGGACAAGATTAACACAAAGGAGCTTGAGAGACAGCTCGGTGTTCCTGTTGTCGAGATTTCCGCCCTCAAGGGGGACGGCGTCGAGGAAGTCACAGAGAAATGCCTCAAAGCTGCAAACGGTGCCCATCCGGTTCCCCCACACATCTATTCAGGTGCAACCGAGCACACCCTTGCACATATCGAGGAGGCGGCCCTGCATAGTCTTCCAGAGTCGGAGCAGAGATGGTATGCCATCAAGATCTTCGAGAGGGATAAAAAAGCTTATGAAAAGCTCAATATAAACCCGGCAACTCTCAACCATATTGAAAATGACATCAAAGAAGCAGAGAAGGAAATGGATGATGATGCAGAGTCAATCATCACAAACGAAAGATACATCTTCATCGCAGGGGTCATCAAAGCTTGCTACACAAAGAAGAAGACAGGCCTCTCCACTTCTGATAAGATTGATAAGGTTGTAACAAACCGTTTCCTTGCACTTCCTATTTTTGCAATCATCATGTGGCTTGTTTACTATATCTCTGTAACTACAGTTGGAAGCTGGGCTACTGACTGGGCCAATGATGGTGTATTCGGAGATGGATGGCATCTCTTCGGTATCGGATCTGAAGCATACAGCGAAGCTTCAGATACCTACACCGGTGCAGATGAGGTACTTTCCGCATTTGCAGAGGAGAAGGGTATTGAGTTTGATGAGTATTCACCTGAAGTTGTCGCTTCCATCGTAAGTGCCGCAAAGCCTTCAGACACTGTCAAATACACAATTGAAGACGAAGAAACACTTGCAGAAGAAGAAGAAACAGCAACATACGAAGACCTTACAGAGAGTGCAAAGGCTATGGCAAGCGTTGACTATGCAGAGCCTGATCCTGCTGACTATGGTGTATGGGTACCCGGTGTTCCTGTTCTCCTTGAAAACCTTCTCGACAGGATCGGCTGTGCTGACTGGCTTAAGGGTCTGATCCTTGACGGCATTGTGGCTGGTGTCGGTGCCGTTCTGGGGTTTGTACCGCAGATTTTCGTCCTCTTCATCTTCCTTGCATTCCTGGAAGGTTGTGGCTATATGGCTAGAATTGCATTCGTCATGGACAGAATCTTCCGTAAGTTCGGTCTCTCCGGTAAGTCATTCATCCCAATTCTTATCGGAACAGGATGCGGTATACCGGGCATCATGGCTTCGCGTACCATCGAGAACGAGAAGGACAGAAGGATGACGATCATGACAACTACCTTCATCCCATGCGGGGCAAAGCTTCCTTTCATCGCTATGATAGCCGGAGCTGTCTTCGGTGGGGCCAGCTGGGTTGCACCGAGTGCATACTTCCTTGGTATGTTTGCCATAATCTCAAGCGGTATTATCCTTAAAAAGACAAGACTCTTTGAGGGTGACCCGGCTCCGTTTGTTATGGAGCTCCCTGCTTACCATCTTCCAACAGTTGGCTCGATTCTCCGTTCAATGTGGGAGAGAGGCTGGTCATTCATCAAAAAGGCCGGGACTATTATCACACTTTCAACTATCTTCATCTGGTTCACAACATACTTCGGCTTCACTGCTGAAGGGTTCAGGATGCTAGCTGAGGATGAGATTGAGTATTCTATCCTGGCCAAGATCGGAAGTGTCTTTGCATGGCTCTTCGCTCCTCTCGGATGGGGTAATTGGCAGGCTGCTGTAGCTTCGATCACAGGCCTTGTCGCTAAAGAGAACATCGTCGGAACACTTGGCATCCTCTACGGGGCATCCGGAAATGCATATGCCGGGATCAGCGCGGCATTTACATCCGTCACAGGTTTCTCATTCCTGGCATTCAACCTCCTCTGTGCTCCATGTTTTGCAGCAATGGGTGCAATAAAGAGGGAAATGAACTCTCCGAAGTGGACCTGGGCAGCAATCGGCTGGGAATGTGGTTTTGCTTATCTTGTGGCATTTGTTGTGACACAGGTCGGCAATATGTTTACAGGAAAGGGAAACGTGTTTATGTTCATCCTTGCACTCCTCGTGATCGCACTTTATATTTATGAGCTCTTCTTCAAGAAGACCTCAAAGAAAGTTGAAGCATGAATTTAGGAACTTTCATTGTATTGGCTGTTCTGGTGGCTGTTGTTACCCTGATAGTCCGTTCGATGAGAAAGGACAGAAAAGAAGGGGGATGCAGTGGTAATTGCTCTTCCTGTGGCTGTTCTTGCCATAAGAAGTAATCTGAGAAAAATAAGTCTGGGAGCTGTTGGACAGAACTGCTCCCTTTTTTTCTGAAAGTTATTGCTCCTTTCCCCGTCTTTAATGTAGTATTTGACTATCCATAGAGAGTACGTGAGGGACAAGCCCGGTGACCGTACAGCAACCTGTAGAAAAATAAGGTGCTAAAGCTTGAACGATGGGTTGTTTTTTATTGCCCGTCCGATGGGTGGCAGCTTCTTCTCTATGGTAAAGGAGAAGCAGAAATGAAAAGTTATTTCACATCAGAATCAGTAACCCCCGGTCATCCCGACAAGGTTGCAGACCAGATTTCAGATAGTATCCTTGATGCTATATTGAAAGAAGACCCGTACTCACGCTGTGCAGCAGAGACGACTGTCGAGGAAGGACTATGCAGAGTATTCGGGGAAGTCACAACAAATGCTCAAGTTGACTATGAAAGTGTCATACAAGCAAAGATAAGGGAAATAGGATACACGGACACTTCTCTCGGTTTTTCTGACAAAAGTCGCATTGAAGTTGCCCTTCACAGGCAGTCAGCAGACATTGCCCTCGGAGTTGACCGGGATGGGGCCGGCGACCAGGGAATGATGTTCGGCTATGCCACATCTGAGACGGACTCTTTTATGCCGCTTGCACTTAACGAGTCCAGAAAACTGGCGATAGCACTCACAGAATACCGTAAGAGCGGAAAAGGAAGCTATCTCCGTCCTGACGGAAAGAGCCAAGTGACAATATGCTATGAAGACGGGAAGGCAAAGTACATAGATACCGTTGTCCTCTCAAGCCAGCACAGTGAAGATATCACAACAGAAGAGCTCAGAAAAGATTTGAAGGAAAATGTCATCCTTCCATCTCTTTCGGAAAAACTGGTAAATGAAAATACAAAGTTTTATATCAACCCGACGGGACGGTTCGTCCTGGGAGGCCCCGCAGCAGATACCGGTCTTACAGGAAGAAAAATCATAGCAGATACATATGGAGGCTACGCTCACCATGGCGGTGGTGCATTCAGCGGCAAGGACGGCACCAAGGTTGACCGCTCCGCTTCCTACAAGGCACGGCAGATAGCCAAGACTCTCGTCTCTTCAGGAATATTCAATGAAGCGGAAATACAGCTCTCATATGCTATCGGGATTGCAAACCCGGTTTCAATCCATGTAGTAACAAACAGGGATGATATAGACGAAGAGAGACTTGTTGCATTTATAAGAGACAACTTTGCCCTGACACCGAAAGGGATTATAGAGAGCCTCTCCCTCCGCTCCCCGATTTTCAGTGAGACCGCCCGTTTCGGCCATTTCGGCTTCCCATCCTTCCCCTGGGAGCAGGTTGATCCAGAGACAGTGGAGAAATTAAGAATAAAATTCGGAAAATAAGAAAAAAATCTCAAACTAGGTCATTATCTGACCTAGTACACTCTCTATACTGGTTCTGTCATAAGGAGACAAAAGATGACTTATTCAGAGACAAGAGAGATGTACACATCCTTCTATGCGGAGAGCAGAAGGGAAAGAGAGAAAAGAACCGGATTGCTGTTAAACGCTTTTAAACTCCTTTATTCATGTTTTCTGCCATGGCTTATAACTTCACTATGCATTGTGAGAGTACATAACCTCCACAATGCAAAGGGCTTTCTTCTTTCTTTCGTTATACTCGGCCTTTCCCTTCCCTTCTACTCAAGTGCATCCAATAGTGACAGGACATACTTCCTCTCCTGTACCATCCTTTCATACCTTATTGCACTTTCATCAGTCCTCACTGTTCTTATGTAGGACTCACCCAACACCCCTTATGCCGGGCTCATAACCCGGCTTTATTATGCACCGTTGAGTAAAGATCACTCGAGTAGAGAAAAATATCATCCGGGGTTTTCATCCCGTATTTTTCCTTTATAGCTAGAAAGAAATCACCTATTGCTTTTCTGTCTATCACCTTATCTGAATGAGAATCTTCTTCTGTCTCGCCTCTAGTCTCAATCCAGGGAGTCTCACTGTGGGTGAAGGCTTCAAGTATCTTTCCGCTGTAGCAGCATATATTATTGATGACACTGTCTATCACAGCCTTCTCTTCTCTGGAGAATACGGGAAGAGGAGATTTGGAGTTATCAGAAATTGGATTGAAATGATAATCTGCATACTTCTTATAGACATTGCGGTAGACAGGGCCGTGTGCCCAAGCTTCACAGTCCTCTTCGAAAATGAACTTTGAATAGAATGCATAGAAAAATCCCTGGATGTAATAAAGCGCTTTCTGAAGTGCCAGTGGAGTTATATCCTCACATCTGTCGATAAGATAGACAATCACAGAAGAGATCGCCTCGCTGCATTCTACCTCATTACTCCCAAGCAAAACCTCTGCCGCCATCCGGCTCTTAGCATAGCTTTTCTTTGAGATTTTTTCTCTCCCGGCCTCCAGCAGATTAAGATAATATCCCGGGTCCTCATAGAGATTTTCCAGGGTCTGAGAGTATTGCCTTGTCGGGATATCACCATCAAGATAACGCTCAAGCGTATGTTCACCCCACCCAAGAAGCACGGAGAGAGGCCTCTTACCGATCTTATATCTTTCAGGGAGAGTACGGACTTTCTCCAGCGATATTATTCCATTTTCGCTTCTATATTTATCATAGAGTGCCGTCAGGTTACACTCCCCGATCTCCCAGACATCGAGATTTCCCCCGCATTCTGCGCACCTTACCTCTTTTCCTTTATATTTGTAGACAGTGCCGCGTATTGTCCCTGTCATCTCCTTCTCTTCAATTATATAATCGACATCCTTCCTGCAATTGACACAGAAAACCTTGTCAGTCATGCTTTTTCTCCTTTCTAAACAGATATTCAACGGGTCTATTTAATTTATGTAGTGAAATCACAACGGTCCAGTCGCCATCCTCTCTCTTGATCAAATTGAACTTTGTATAAACATCGACGCTTTCTTTTTCTCCAACAGCATTATAGAGGACAACACGGGGAACAAATACATAAAGAACTTCGTCCTCATATCCTTTCTTCATATTCCTGAGAGTGTGGCAGAAATCATCAACGGTGATTTCCAAGAGGAGCCTCTTCCTCTTTTTATGATAAAGATTGTACTCATTTATGAAAGATATATTCTCCTGTCTGTTCTCGTTCATTGAAACCTGGAATCTGTCATTTTCCACGCACTCCTTAATTCTGGACAGCACAGCGTCTATCTCGCTCTTTGTGTAATCCCTCTTATAATACTGATTCGACATACCCCTCCCCAACATCCTTATTGTCTATAGAGACAATAGAAAATGTCAATATATGTACTAATTGGTACATAATGAGGAAAATTTAAAAATTTCCTTGACTAGGTCATTATCTGACCTAGTGCACTCTCTATACTGGTTCTGTCATAAGGAGACAAAAGATGACTTATTCAGAGACAAGAGAGATGTACACATCCTTCTATGCGGAGAGCAGAAGGGAAAGAGAGAAAAGAACCGGATTGCTGTTAAACGCTTTTAAACTCCTTTATTCATGTTTTCTGCCATGGCTTATAACTTCACTATGCATTGTGAGAGTACATAACCTCCACAATGCAAAGGGCTTTCTTCTTTCTTTCGTTATACTCGGCCTTTCCCTTCCCTTCTACTCAAGTGCATCCAATAGTGACAGGACATACTTCCTCTCCTGTACCATCCTTTCATACCTTATTGCACTTTCATCAGTCCTCACTGTTCTTATGTAGGACTCACCCAACACCCCTTATGCCGGGCTCATAACCCGGCTTTCTCTTTTTGCAGAGACATAGTACTCTTTGTTTCATCTTTCAAAGAACGAAAGATTTTCCCTGCTATGAGAGAGCTCACTTTTCCTTTTCTCCTTTTAGGTATATCCTCTTTTCTATGAGTAATTTAATTGAAAGATACAAGTCTTTTCTCGATAACGGAAAGACAGAAAGGGAGTGTGTCAGAGAGGCTGTTGCCCTTGCAGAAAAGAAGGGTTATAAGGACCTCTTTAGTGTCTCTTCTCTCAAAAGTGGAGACAAGGTATATGTTGTGAATTATGGAAAGGCTGTTGCCTTCTACCATATCGGGACGGGCGATATCTCAAAGGGTATGAACATCCTCGGAGCCCACATCGACTCCCCCAGACTCGATATAAAGATGAATCCTCTCTATGAGAGCGACGGGCTTGTCTATCTCGACACCCATTACTATGGCGGAATCAAGAAATACCAATGGGTTACAATGCCACTTGCTATCCATGGTGTTGTATGCAAGACAGACGGCAGTGTGCTGAATGTAAAAATCGGAGAAGAGGATGATGATTTCACATTCTGTATTTCCGATATCCTTCCACATATGGCACAGGAACAGATGAAAAAGACTGCCGGTGAATTCATACCCGGTGAAGACCTCGACCTTGTAGTGGGTCTGGGAGAAAAAAAGAGCGGAGATGAGAAAGAGGAGAAGGATGAAGCAAAGAAAAGAATTCTCTCCATCCTCGGCGAAAAATACAACATCACAGAGAAGGATTTCCTCTCTGCAGAGCTCGAAGTAGTTCCTGCAGGAAAGGCAAAGTATCTCGGCTTTGACAAATCGATGGTCCTTGCATATGGGCAGGATGACAGAATTTGCTCATTCACTTCACTTGATGCACTTCTGGAGGGAGAGACAGAGGAAAGAACAAGCGTATGTCTTCTTGTTGACAAGGAGGAGATCGGCTCGACAGGTGCAACCGGAATGGATTCCCGTTTCTTCGAAAATGCAACAGCTGAGGTTCTTGACAGGCTCGGAAGCTACTCATCCCTCACCCTCCAGAGGACACTCAGAAACTCCATGATGCTTTCAAGCGACGTCAACTCTGCATATGATCCTCTCAACAGCAGTCTCTATGACAAGAAGAATTCATCATTCCTCTCCGGTGGTGTCGTATTCAACAAGTACACAGGCTCCCGTGGCAAGAGCGGTGCAAGTGATGCAAACCCGGAGTTCATCTCAAAACTGAGAGCAACCCTTGAGAAGAACAATATCTCATACCAGATGGCAGAGATGGCAAAGGTTGATGTCGGAGGCGGTGGAACGATTGCCAAGTTCTCGGCTTACTACGGCATGCAGGTTATCGACTGCGGAGTAGCAATCCTCTCTATGCACGCACCCTGGGAGATCTCAAGCGTGAAGGACATCGAGGATGCAAAGAACACCTATAAGGCTTTCCTCACCATAAAATAGGTCAAAATAAAAATGCCTGATTCTTTAAAGGAACCGGGCATTTTCTTTACATAATATGTATAAGATGATATCAAGTATAGAATAGTATATCACCATAGGTCGGGAACGGCCAATACTCACGGGCAACCACAAGCTCAAGGCTGTCACATATCTTTCTCAACTTTTCCATCCTGGGAAGCACATCAGTGCAATAGTAGTGAGACTGCAGCGCCCCCTCAAGATTATGGGCTTCTGCAATTGTTATATTGAGTATATTGCACTCCTCGTAAAGCTCGTTGTTAAGCCTCGTTATTCTCTCGAGTATCTCCTCCTGGGAGTGGGTGCTGAGAGAAGGAATAACCCCCTTCATCCTTACAATAGATTCAGCAAGGGAGGAAGCATACTTCACCGATGCCGGGTATATGTCTCTCATTGCGATATCATACATAGTGAGGGCCTCGATGTTTACTGTCTTTGAGTATTCCTCATGGTGTATCTCCATCCTGCTTGCGACTTCCTTTTCAGAGTAGATTCCGAACTCCCCGAAGAGTTTTATATTCTTCTCTGCTGTATATTGGTCAAAGGCATCCGGGGCACTTTCAAGGTTCAAGAGTTCCCGTCTTGCCGCCTCCTCAAGCCACTCGGGAGAGTAGGCATTGCCATTGAAGACTATTCTCTTATGGTCACTGTATACACGCCCGATAAGCTTTGTAGCAGCCACATTGAGATCACTTTCATCTTTTATCTCCTCATAGAAAGATTTGAGAGAAGAGGCTACTGCTGTGTTCAACACCACAAGCGGACCGGACACCGAGAATGAGGAACCCGGCATTCTGAACTCAAACTTGTTGCCTGTAAAGGCAAGCGGGCTTGTTCTGTTACGGTCTGTCGAGTCACGAGAAATCTCAGGAAGAACATGAACGCCGAGTTTCATCTTCTTCTTTTTCTTCTCTTCAAAGCTTGTCCCGTTCGCAATTGACTCCAGGATAGATTCAAGCTCATCACCAATGAACATCGAGACGATTGCAGGTGGGGCCTCCGAGCCTCCGAGTCTATGGTCATTGCCTGCAGATGATATCGAGATACGCAATAAGTCCTGGAACTCGTCCGCAGCCTTGATGACCGCTACGAAGAATAAAAGGAAAAGTGCATTGTCGGCGGGATTTTCTCCGGGCTCCAGAAGATTCACTCCCGTATCTGTCGAAAGCGACCAGTTTATGTGCTTACCCGAACCGTTAAGCCCCGCAAACGGCTTCTCATGAAGAAGACAGGCAAAATGGTGCTTCTGTGCGATCTTCTTCATCAATTCCATGGTAATCTGGTTATGGTCGACGGCGACATTGGCCACGCTGAAGACAGGAGCCAGCTCATGCTGACATGGAGCGACCTCATTGTGGCTTGTCTTGGCGTTTATTCCGAGTTTCCAGAGTTCCTTGTCAAGGTCCGCCATATAATCTGCAACCCTTGTCCTGATAGCTCCGAAGTAATGGTCATCCTTCTCCTGGCCCTTGGGACTTCTTGCCCCGAAGAGGGTGCGTCCCGTCATGATTATATCTTTTCTTCTCTTATAGTCATCCTCGTCTATAAGGAAATATTCCTGTTCAGGCCCGACAGTTGCATTCACCCTTCTGGCATCGGTTTTCCCGAAGAGAGAGAGAATCTTCAAGGCATACTCATTAAGTGCCTCCATACTCCTTAATAGTGGTGTCTTCTTGTCGAGAACCTCCCCCGAGTAAGAACAATAGGCTGTAGGGATGCACAGTGTGTCCCCCTTGATGAATGCATAGGAGGTCGGGTCCCATGCAGTATAACCCCGGGCCTCAAATGTAGCTCTGAGACCGCCGGAAGGGAAGGATGAGGCATCAGGCTCCCCTTTTATAAGCTCCTTACCCGAGAACTCTAGAAGCACTCTTCCCCCTTCCACAGGAGAAATGAATGCATCATGCTTTTCTGCTGTCATCCCGGTGAGAGGCTGGAACCAGTGTGTATAATGTGTCGCCCCCTTCTCGATTGCCCAGTTCTTCATTGCATTGGCAACACTGTTGGCAATATTGAGGTCCAGGTCCTTACCTTCTCTTATAGTCTTCTTGAGTGCCTTGTATATATCTTTTGGAAGGCGCTCCAGCATAACCTCATCATTGAATACCATAGAACCGAAATAATCTCTGATTGTTTCCATCCGTTTTCTGCTCCGTTTCCTTTTCTATAGCACAAAAGAAGAAGTTACCTCAACAAGGAGAGGAACACGAAGAGTTGTTTTATAATTGATTTCTTTTTTTGCCTTTTTTCTTCTTTAGCCTTATTGACAGATTAACACAAAAAGAATAATCATCATTGCCATATTGAAAGGTACAAACATGAGAGCGAGACTAGTCTGGGCCAGAGGAAAAGAGAAAAGGAAAGTGCAACTTTCCCTCCTCTCTCTCACTTCCACTCAGACAGAGGAGACTCAGATACACTGAATATCAGGGACACCGGAGATGGTGCCCTCTTTTTTTGGAGGAATTTATGGCAAAACACATCTTTGTCACAGGCGGAGTTGTATCAGGACTGGGGAAGGGCATCACTGCCGCATCTCTGGGAAGACTTCTCAAGAGCAGAGGCTACAAGGTAGCTTCTCAGAAGCTTGACCCATACATGAATGTCGACCCGGGAACAATGTCTCCACTCCAGCATGGAGAGGTATTTGTCACAGAGGACGGCGCAGAGACCGATCTGGATCTCGGCCACTACGAAAGATTCATAGATGAAGATCTCTCAAAGTTCTCCAATCTCACGAGTGGAAAGGTGTATTGGAATGTCCTCAATAAGGAGAGGAACGGGGAGTACCTGGGGCACACCGTGCAGATAATCCCCCACGTCACAAATGAAATCAAGGAATTCATATATAATTGCGGAAAGACAAGCAATGCCGATGTAGTCATCACGGAAATAGGGGGAACGACGGGAGACATCGAATCACAGCCGTTTCTTGAAGCAATACGCCAGATCGGCCATGAGGTCGGAAGCGAGAACTGCCTCTTCATCCATGTTGTCCTTGTCCCTTATCTCTATGCTTCGGGGGAGCACAAATCAAAGCCCGCACAGCACTCCGTCAAGGAGCTTATGAGCTCGGGTATCTTCCCCGATATCATCGTACTCAGAAGTGATGAGCCTATTGAGGAGTCCATCAAAGAAAAAGTATCACTCTTTTGCAATGTGAAGAGAGATTGTGTCATAGAGAACAAGACGGTCCCCGTTCTCTATGAAGCTCCCCTCATGCTTCATAAGGAGGGCCTCGATACTGCAGCATGCCGTATCCTTCACCTTGACGAGAGGAAGATCGACCTCTGTGAGTGGGAGGCAATGGTCGACAACATCCACAGGGCACAGAAGAGCGTGAGGATAGCAATGGTCGGCAAGTATATGGAACTTCACGACGCCTACCTCTCCGTAATGGAAGCATTAAAACATGCCTCATGGAATGAAGGTGCCAATTGTACTATCGACTGGGTCGACAGTGAGACAGTCACAGAGGAGACAGTCGAAGAGCGTCTTAAGGATGCAGACGGAATTCTTGTTCCCGGAGGTTTCGGCTACAGAGGAGTTGAAGGCAAGATTACAGCTGTCAAATATGCACGTACCCACAAGGTTCCTTTCCTGGGAATCTGTCTGGGAATGCAAGTTGCCGTCATCGAGTATGCAAGAAACGTTCTCGGCCTTGAAGGTGCCAACTCATCCGAGTTCGACAAAGACGGCAAATACAGTGTCATCGATCTTATGCCTGACCAGAAGGGAGTGAAAAAAGGCGGAACTATGAGACTGGGTGCCTATCCATGTGCAATCAGGAAAGGAAGTGTACTCGAGGGTCTTTACAAGACAGATCTCATCGAGGAGAGGCACAGACACAGATATGAATTCAACAATGATTTCAGAACCCTCTTTGAGGAAAGCGGAATGAAGATAAGTGGCACAAGCCCTGACGGTAAGCTCGTCGAGGAAGTCGAAATAGAGGGACACCCCTACTTTGTAGCCGTCCAGTTCCACCCCGAATTCAAGAGCAGGCCGCAGCGTCCGGAACCATGCTTCACCGGTCTTATAAAGGCAGCACTCAAAAAGAACTAATCACTGTCTTTACCTAGAAGCAAGCCCAGGGATTCCTTGACAAAGGGGATCCCCATTATTTTTTTGTACCCGTTTGCCGAATAATAGCAATACCAGCTCTCTTCACTCTCCTTGTATCTGACATCGAGGGATGTTATATATCTTGAAGCCCAGCCTTCCTCAGGGGTTTTCTGTATGACTTTATTGAAAACGAAGTTTAACCCGTCCCGGCTTGTCAGGAGGAGAATATTGGTTGTACTCTTCCTTCTTTTTCTGTCATAGGAGAAAGCACACTCAAATGCAGCAACTCCGTCTGAACATTGGAGAATATGGACTGAGCCTGTTGCAAGGTTGCGGTACTCATCATCCCCGTCAATATCAAGAAGAGGCTGTGGGTTTACGCGATATCCTCTGTCAAGATAATCAGACTCTGCATACATCAACCTTGCAGTGGCCTTTTGCTTCGTATCATAGATTCTTGCCTCACCTGAGCCGAAGTAAAGCCTGTAGATTCCACCTGTCTCGATTATCTGCGGACGCGAGATCCTCACCTCCCCGGCCCTATATTGTGCACGTGTGATTTTCATCGAATCCAGGACAGTCTTAGGCTCTGACCATAAAAGGAGGTCAGTTGAGCTTGTCACCATAATCCTCGAAGAGGAGACTGAGTTGTCATTCTTCCTGAAATAGGATGTGCGGTTATGAATCTCATAGAAAAGATAGTATGTGTTGCCTTCCTTGAATATGAAAGGAGAATGTCCCCTTGCAACAATGAGGTGCTCCCTCTTCCACTCCAGGCCGGAAGTGCTTGTCAGGTGTTCTACCCCTATCCAGGTATGGGCAAACATATGCCACAGCCCGTCCGGGGACTCCTCAGGAAGGAGGTAAGCCGGGTCGCATAGTCTGAAAGCCCCGCGGGTGAGAATAGGCTCATCGTTGAAGGAATACCAATAGGCATTCTCTATCTTCTCAAGCTCCTTAAGCCTCATTGTCTCTGTCCTTTCCTCCGCCGAGATCCCATTTCCTGCTGAGCAAAGTGAGAATCTTTTTGTAGAGGAATAACGCTATTATGAATGACACAATAACAGCAACTCCCAAAAGAAGCATGAACACATCAGAGCTGAAAGCAACAACCTTGCTGTTGATAAATGCCAGAAAAAGCACTAAAAGAATAAAGACACCAGCAACCAATGCCAGGTTAAGCAAAGTGGCAAGAACCATGAAAAGTGGCGTGTTTATCTTCTTTTTCTCACTCATTATTTCTTCTCCTTTCTTCTGCATTCATCAATAATTATTGTAATCAGAAGAAGTCCCACACTGATCACGACCGAGCTGTCCGCAACATTCCATGTGGGGAATCTGTCCATACCCAATATCCCATAGAACTTCACGCTGATGAAGTCAACAACTCTGAGGTGTCTGAAGATACGGTCAATGAGGTTGCCGCATCCGCCTCCGAGGATACCGGCAAGACACCACTTCTGGAGAGTTGAGAACTCCCTGTCCGTCTTATGGGAGACAATAAGCCAGGCAAGTGCCCCCATGACACAAAGCGGCAGGAAAACAAAGAAGACATATTTCAATGCCACAGGAACATTCTCCCCCAGAGAAAAAGCAACTGCGTTGTTCCTGACGTGGATAATCCACAGAAAATCCCCTAAAAATGATGCACCAATGCTCCCTTCCGGGATATATTTCACAACAAGAGCCTTCGTAATCTGATCAATGATTATGATGAGTGTGGAGAGCAAGAATGGAAGGTATCTTTTCTTTTCACTCATAGTCCTGTCTCCGAATCAATAAAGAGTGTCTCCACCCCGTATTTCTTCTCCGTCAATCTCTGGAGAGCCTTGACACCATAAGTCTCACTCATGTAGTGCCCGAATGCGAGGATGCTCAGACCGTTCTCCATAGCCTCATGGTAGACTTCATGGTGGATTTCCCCCGTTATGAAGAGATCAACACCTTCTTTGATTGCATCCTCCACATCACTCGATCCACTTCCCGATACAATTGCAACTCTCTCGATTTTCTCCTTTCTGCATCCCGGGATTATAACCGGTTCACTGCACTTCAGAAGAAGCATGATCTCCTCCATTGTCATAGGGAACGGAAGGTTACCCTTAACTCCGATAAGTTTTCCTTTCCACTCTCCAAAGCCGTCAAACTCCTTCATGCCGAGCATTAGGGCTATCTGGGCATTATTGCCATAGGGAATATTGGCATCAAGCGGAATATGGGAGGCGAAGAGCATCAATGAGCCGTCAAGCGCCCTCTTCACTCTCCTGTAGTGTGCCCCGTCAATGGCTATCGGACTACCCCAGAAAAGCCCGTGATGAACAAGAAGTATGTCACAGGAGGATGATACTGCCTTGTCGATAGTGTCGAATGCTGCATCAACAGCAAACCCAACCTTCCTCAGTGGCCTGTCCTCACATCCTATCTGTATGCCGTTGAGTGATATATCCTGATAAGATGAAAGCGACAGAAGTTCTTCCATCTCATGTGCGTATTCATAAATTGTCATAGATGTGATTATATGGATTAAGGTTAGAGTAGTCCACAGCATAAAACACTCTCCAGACCTAACCTGTACTTTCATAGAAGTTCGGAGAGAGCGTAACTTATTTGCATAAAATCAGTCTAAGTTCTGTTGAGTCCGGCTTTTTCTGTAGATTATCCTCTCCCATTTGACACTCTCATATCTCTAAATTACATTATTCGCGTGTTGGAAGAAATAAAGAAAAAAGATATAGAACTCAATTACAGTGCATACAGTTTCTCATCTGTTGATGCCGGAGAGAAGATTATCGGACAAGATAAGGCCATGGGACTTTTGAGACTCGGACTCTCCGTAAAGAGACCGGGATACAATATCTTCCTCTCAGGAGATGAGGGATCGGGAAGGCTGACTGCCCTGACAGAGGAGATAAGACTCATCGAGAATGATCTCGATATGCTGAAAGACTGCGCCTACCTCCATAATGAGAGCCATCCCTCCAGACCTCTCGCCATCCTCTTTGAGAGGGGAAAGGCAAGGGAATTTCAGAGGGACCTTGATGACATGAGGGACGGAAAGACAAGTAAGGATATGCTCATCAGAAAATGGAACGCCAATTTGAAGCTTGTGAAGTTCCTTACAACCCTCCCCCCTTTTGATACCAACCCAGCAGCTTGGACTATTAATATTGTGCTTGACCGCAGCCACTACACAAGGCGTCCCCTTGTCGTGGAGACACATCCGTCACGCACATCCCTCTTCGGTTTCATCGAAAAGGAAGAGAGTGCACCTCATCTTTCAATCCGCTGTGGCAGCTACCAGGAGGCATGCGGCGGGTTTCTTGTACTCTCAGCCAGCGAAATATGTGAGAACGAAGAGCTTTGGCAGACACTCAAGCGCTATCTCGATATGACAATGCGAGCTCTCTCGAGTACGGCAGTACAGGGAGAGATGATGTCCTCAATCAGACCATCCCCGATAGCAATGCTTACGAAGGTCATCCTGATGGGGCCCGAGGAGCTTTATGACAAGCTTATCGACAGCGATGAGACGTTCTTCCGTTACTTCAAGGTTTCTCCGGAGTTCGACTTCTCGATGCCGGCGACGGAGAAGAACATTAATGGAACTGTGAGTTACCTGAAGAAAACGGGGGAGAAGATGCTGAGGCAGGATGACTCGGCTTACCGCGAGATTCTCAGATACTCATCCTTCATCGCAGAAGACAGGACAAGACTTACCACCCAGCTCTCGATTCTCGGGGACCTTCTTGAAGAGGCAGAGCTCGATGCATTGACAGAAGGGAATAACACCGTTACAGGTGACAATGTACGCTCAGCACTAAGAAAGAGGGACTATTACTCATCAATAGCAGAGGAACACATAAACAGTGAAATCAAAGACGGCACGATGGTGATGGCCCTCAAGGGGGAAAAAACAGGCGTCGTCAACGGCCTTGCTGTCATGGACAGAGCCCTCACCTCATTCGGCACCCCCTGTGTGATTTCAGCCACGGTCGCACCCGGAACAGAGGGAATAGTGAATATAGAGCATGAGGCGGGACTCAGTGGCAATATTCACGACAAGGGGCTTTTGATCCTCGAGGGATACCTCAGGCACATGTATGCCCAGGACTTTCCGCTTTCTCTCTATGCCGGGATATGTTTTGAGCAAAGCTACGGCAATGTTGACGGGGACTCCGCCTCTTCAGCAGAGCTCTATGCACTACTCTCCGCCATCGGACAATTCCCTCTCAGGCAGGACATTGCCGTGACGGGCTCGGTAAATCAGATGGGGGAGCTGCAGCCGGTTGGAGGAATCAACGAGAAGATACAGGGCTTCTTTAATGCCTGCGAGACATGCGGCCTTACAGGAACCCAGGGAGTGATTATCCCATACCAGAACAAGACATCCTTAATCCTTCCCTACCATATCGAGAAGGCGATAGGAGACGGGACATTCCACCTCTGGACGATATCATCAATAGATGAGGGGCTGGAACTCTTATCGGGACTTAAAATGGGAGAGAGGGACAGGAAAGGAAACTACCCGCACGGAACAATCAACCGCTACATAGAGGATGAGCTCAAGTCTCTATGCCGGTCATCCCAGAGCTTTAAATGAAATAGAGGCCCTTTCCGGGGCCTCTCAAACTCAAACAAGTCCGATGACTATGATTGCTATGATTATAAGCGGAAGAATGTAGCTGAGATAGAATCTCAATGCTTTGTTCGCCCCATTGTACTTCATGCCCTTTCCTGTGTTGGCCTCAGCAATGAAATTGCCATACCCCCAGCCGGAAGAGCGTGTGCAGAAGAGACACATCACTAAGCTACCGAGAGGAAGCAGGAGGTTGCTCACAAGGAAATCCCAGCTGTCAAGGAAACCTCTGTTCCCTATAAGAGTAATACCGCTGAAGAAGTTGTACTCGAATGCAACAGGAAGGGAGAGTACAGTCAAGCCGATCGCATTTATTATGATACTCTTCTTTCTTGAAAATCCGAAGGTATCCATGAAGGATGCAACTATATTCTCCATTACCGCCAATACCGTACTCAATGCCGCAAACGACATGAAAACGAAGAAGAGCATTCCCCATATCCTGCCGCCGGCCATGTTGATGAAGACGTTGGGGAGCGTGATGAATATGAGGGACGGGCCCGCATCAGGTGTAATATTGTAGCTGTAGCATGCGGGGAAGATTATGAGACCCGAGCAGAACGCAACAAAGGTATCAAGGCCGCATATTCTGACAGACTCACTGAGAAGAGTATTGTCGGAGCTCATATAAGTTCCGAAGATCTCCATTGCACATATCCCCAGTGAGAGTGTGAAGAATGCTTGGTTCATTGCAGCAACAATCGTGTCCGCAAGTCCCTTCTCCCCTATAGCATCCAGAGACGGCACAAGGTAGAACTTAAGTCCTTCTCCTGTTCCCGGGAGTGTGAATGAATGGATTACAAGTATTATGATAAGGCCGAATAGTCCTAGCATCATAGTCTTGGAGACTTTCTCCACGCCCTTCTCCAGCCCACGTGCACAGACAACAATGCCGATTGCAACGGCAATAAGCATGAAGATGAGGCTCTCCGAGGGAGAAGCAAGCATATTGCTAAAGACAGCGGAGACATCCGTACCCTGTGTAAACTGACCTGTCAGGAACTTGTATGTATAGTCAAGCATCCACCCTGTGACCGAGTGATAGAACATCAGGAGAAGGTAACAACCTGCTATCGAGAAGTATCCTGCGATATGCCACTTTGTTCCCTTCTTTTCGAGGGTTCTGAAGCCGTTTACAGTGCTTTTTCTGCTTCCTCTTCCGATTCCGATCTCCATTGTCAGGACAGGAACACCCATGATGACAAGAAAGACAAGATATATAAGTACAAAGATTCCACCACCATACTGGCCGACAAGCCAGGGAAACTTCCATACGTTCCCGATTCCTATAGCACAACCTGCACTGACAAGTAAAAACCCAAGCCTGGACTTAAAGCTTTCTCTATTCTCCATCACCTTCCTCACTTTCTGCCCAATATTGTAATAATATGGCCACAGCTGATGCTACATTAATTGAGCCTTTTACTCCATACTGTTTGATAGAAACCCGCCCGAGGCTGCTGTCCGCCGCTCTGAGAGCACGTCCCGACACACCGTCCTCCTCGCTTCCTATTATGCAAACAGCATCTTTCGGGAATTTGAATGAGGTTATGTCCTCGCCTCCAAGCTCAAGAGCAAAGAGAGGTTTATCAACATCCTCAAGTTCCCTGAAAGTCCAATCCACACCTTCTGTAGTATTACGGCTTGTACGCTTCGCCCTCTCATGGAGTGGAGAGGCCGAACCCGGAGAGAGATATATTCCCTTGACACCGAATGCCTCGGCAGAGCGGAAGATAGACCCGACATTGTACGGGGATCTTAGATGATCAAGATAGAGATAATGGTTAAAGACCGTCCTCTCACTCCAGGCAATCTCGCCATCCGGGGTAACCATGTCCCAGTCGGCAACGCTCTCACCGAGTATAGTCAGCGTCCTGTAGTAAATGTCCCGGTAGTCCTCCTTACCTCCCATCTTATAGAAATAGAGGATATCTTCCTTGTCCTTTTTGGAGAGGAGCTCCTCTTCAAGAAGAGTATCGAGAGCCTCCTTCACATAAGATGGATCAAGCTCCGTGCGGGTGGCAAGAAAGAAGATTTCCCCCAGCCTCCGGACTCTCACCCTTTCCTTAAGCGTCCGTATCTTCTTTATCGTTATCACAGTTGTCTCCCGGAACAACAAGTAGTACAAACTCTCCCTTTATACTCTGTCGCTCTCTGTAGGACTCAAGAATCTCCTCAGGGGTGCCTACATTGATCTCCTCATGGGCTTTTGTGAGCTCACGCCCGACAACAATCCTCTTCACACTTTCAAAGGAGGCTATCTCCTCCATCGTCTTAAGAACCCTGAAGGGAGACTCATAGATAATAAAGGCATTACCTTGAGCGATAAGCTCCTCCAGTCTCTTAAGTCGTCTTCCCTTCTTGGGAGATAGAAAGCCTTCGAATGTGAATGCCTTCCCGATCCGCCCAGCAGCGGAAATTAAAGAGACGAATGCACTTGCCCCGGGGATTGGGACAATTGTATGCTCACTCTCTCTCCGCACCATCTCGCAAAGCCTGCTTCCCGGGTCTGAAATACCGGGAGTACCGGCATCGGAGCAATAGGCGATATTCCTACCTTCATCAAGGAGGGCGATAATCCCCTTCGCAGACTCCTCTTCGTTGTATGAATGGCATGCAATAAGCCTCTTCTGAATATCGTAGTGGGAGAGAAGAAGCTGTGTGTGTCTTGTATCCTCACATGCTATTACATCAACAGCTTTAAGAACATTGAGTGCCCTCAGTGTAATATCTTCAAGGTTTCCTATCGGTGTTGCCACCATATATAAAGTGCTCATTATTGCAGTCTATCCCTTTTCCCTTTCCTGTTTAAGTCTCTCATAGTATTTGCGGTACATCCCCCTGAACTGATCATAGCTGAGCCCGAGGAGCTCTGATGCCTTCTTCTGGCTGCGGTCTCCTTGTCTCAATGCCCTCATTATGAATGCCATGTCGAGGTCCTCCCTCGCTCTTTCATATTCATCGAGGGCATAGGAGGAGAATTCATTCCCTTTCTCCTCTTTCTTCTCTTCAAAAGGATTAAGAAACGGATCAAAGACAATGGAGTCAATCACCCTGTCCCGGCTTTTGTAGACAGCTCTCTCCACAGTATTCTTGAGCTCCCTAATATTACCCGGCCACGGGTAAGAGAGAAGCTCTCTCTTTACCTTCTCGCTGAAGACGGGAGAGTAATCCCGTTTACACTCAAGTGCCATCTTGAGGGCGAAGTATTCGGCAAGGAGGAGGATATCATCTCCGCGTGCCCTGAGTGGAGGGACGAATATGACATCAAAGGAGAGCCTGTCAAGGAGATCTTCCTTGAATCTCCCCTCCTCGCTCATTCTCTTGAGGTTGGCATTCGTTGCTCCGATAATCCTCACGTTGACACTTCTTGTCTCTGAGGAGCCGAGTCTCTCGAATGTTCCGTATTCAACAACACGCAGCAGCTTCTCCTGGACAGAGAGAGGTATCAGGCCGATCTCGTCAAGAAAGAGGGTTCCTCCGTCAGCTTCCTCAAATCTTCCCTTCCTTGACTGGAATGCCCCCGTGAAAGCCCCCTTCTCATAGCCGAAGAGCTCAGACTCGATAAGACTCTCAGGAAGAGAAGCAGAATTCACAGTCACAAGGGGCTTGTCCCAGCGAGATGACATATAGTGCACACGACGTGCCGCCATCTCCTTACCCGTTCCTCTCTCTCCGAGGAATAAGACGGGCCTCTCAACTGTGGCACAAAGTGCTATTTGATCAAGCAATTCAAGATAGGCCTCACTTTCACCTATCGGTTCATTCATCATATTCACAGGTAAATTATACACACGAAGGTTAAAAATACCAACAACCAGATACATCCCAAACAAGGGAAATTTATATCCAAAAATCTAACTACTTATCTTATAAAAGAATAATAAAAATTGGCATGCATTTTGTATTATTTTAGGCATAGGAGATAAGAAAATGGGTATTTTCACCAGATTTAAAGACATCGTTAATTCCAACATCAATTCACTTCTCGACAAGGCAGAAGACCCTGAGAAGATGCTCAAGCTTATGATTACAGAGATGGAAGATACTGTAATCGACCTCAAGACAAGCACAGCCAGCCGTATGGCTGAAGCCATAAGACTGGACAAAAAGGTAAGCGAAGCACATGATACCGTAGAAAGATGGCAGAAGCGTGCTGAGCTTGCAATAGAGAAAGGAAAAGAGGATCTTGCAAGGGAGGCTCTTGTCGAGAAAAAGAGAGCAGCAGAGGACGAGGAGAGACTCAGAGGAAGTCTTGTCGCACTCAAGAATGCAATCGAAGAGGGCAAGAAGGAGATAACTACCCTTGAGGACAAGGTGAAAGCTGCCAAGGTGAAGCTTGAGACTCTCCAGAGAGAAAGTGTAAGAGCCGAGGAGAGACAGAAGGAAAGTGTAAACCTCAATGCACGCTTCGAGGACCTTGAGAACAGGATCAACAGGATGAACGCCTACACTGAGCTTAACAGAGCGAAGGAAGAGGAATCGAAGGAAGAGAAGTTCAGGAAGATGGAGACAAGCGAGGAAATCGAAGAGGAGATTTCCAGAATAAAGAAAGAAAAGGGAATTGAGATATGACAGTGCTTTACATTCTCATTGTCATTTTCTCCTTTATAATCATACTTGAGTACATAGGTGAGAAAGAAAAGACAAAGAGAACGAAAATGAAGATAGAGGCTTACCTCCGCGACAGGGAGATGAGCGAAGGGTATTCACCCGGAACTTATTCGAATGTAGAAGAAAGAGACTCCTCCTCACCCCATAAAATGAGCAGGGAGGAGCTCAAAAGGGCTATCAGGAATCTAGAGGAGAGGCTTGAGAATCTCGATACGATTCTTAAAGCAAGAAAATATAAGGAAGCATGAAGATGGCAATAAGAACAAGAAGATGGACACGATCCCCAAGGGGGGAGATTTTCGGGGTTGTTACAGGTCTTGCCGAGTGGAGAGGACTCCCTCCCAGCACGACAAGGCTCATTGTCCTCCTGATTACAATTTTCACGGCAATCTTTCCTGCGGTGCTGATCTACCTTATCCTCGCAATCATACTTCCCGAGCAGACTCCGGATGATATCATAGGCGAGAATGATTATAGGACCTTCAGCACAAGAAGCAGAAGAAACAATGATTATGCCGAGGACGCAACCTTCCGGGAGAAGAGTGACGAAGACCTAGAGAAGGAATACGAGAATCTCAAGAAGAAAGTCGAGACCATGGAGAATGACATCTACGACAAGGAAAAGGATTGGGACAACCGCTTCAAGAACAGCTGAGAAGAGTAACAGCACAAACTGCTTCCACTAGGGAGCAGTTTTTTTATCACACTAAACTAAATTCCTCTGGAAAAGAATCACAAATCATTAACCATCACATCCAATCATGTCCCGGAAACTATTAACAAACAAGGAAAACAGAAAAGAGTATCATCCTACTTTTGTCCCGAAAATTGACAATTCTTTATAAATATTGAAAATATCATGATAAATATAGGCTAACATAGTTGATTAATTGAAAAATTGTATTTTAATCTTCTCTTGTGAAATATTAATTTCATGGCAATTGAATTATAACAGAGGAGAGAAAAATTATGGCTACAGTGCAAACAAGAATAGAGGAAGTCATCAAATATGCCGCTACAGGCACCATCTTCTCAATCTATGACTTCGTACCCTACGGCAACTATGAGTCAGCAAAGAAAGCTCTCCTCAGAGCAGAGAAAAGAGGGGAACTAAAAAGGATACTCAACGGTCTCTACTATAAGCCAGGCCTCCTCTACACTCATCCCCCCATGGACGATATAGCACGAGCAATAGCACTCAAGTTCGGCTGGACAATAGCCCCCTCGGGAGAGGAATGCCTTAGAAAGCTCGGCCTCAGCGATACCCAAAAGACAGAGAACCGATATCTCTCAAGCGGACCCGGACGCACCTACACAATATTTGGAGAATACCTCGCCTTCACCCATACCACTTCCCGGGACATCGTAGGACTCTCGGCGATGTCGATCACAGTTGTCCAGGCCTTGAAGGAATACGGGAGAGGAAACATCCCAGATATAATACTTGAGAAGATCAGTAGCAGACTCACCAACGAAGAGAAAGAAACACTCTTCAAGGAAACCTCAAGCACAACTACCTGGGTCCACTCCGATATAACACGAATGCTTACCCTCTTCCCCTGACTGAATGCACCCCCTAGCCAGAAGCCAGAGGGTGCGGGGGAATAATAAATCTATGTGCACTGCCTATGGGGTGGCAGATAACACCTTAGCCACACTACATCAAGTGTTACTCTTTTTGATTGTGTAGTATCCTTCAGAATCCACAGCAGAAAGAGTGCAAGTGGTGTCTGTCAGTATACTGCTGTTCACAACCCAATTTACTTTTCCACCTTCCAGTTCTAACATCCCTTCCTTGTATACAAAACTTTGTACAAAATCTTTTGAAGAACTCTCATTTATAGTAAATTTACCACTTTTCACGGTTATATTATTCGCCTCAGTCCATTCTCCAGTGCTCGTTTCCGGGTAAAAAACCGCCTTTCCATTGCTCGTAAAATTGCAGTTATTCACGGTTACTTTGCCCCACACGTCAGTCAAAAATGCACCATCCCCAGATATTTCAAAGTTACCATTATTTATGACTACTCCCTTCTCACCAAAGTAACCACATATTACATGGCTCTTTTCACCTTTTGTAACGAATGTCCCTCCATCAATCTCAACACTCATTTTTCCTGCCTTAACACCATCTTTCCCTTGGCTAGGAGTTTCTGTTGAAATAACGTAGGCCCAATTGGACTTCTCAGATGTTGTAAATTTTCCATTTTTTATAACCAGGGATGTATATTCATCCCAGTCAGGATAAGAATATTTCACTTTTATAACATTTGCAGAAGTATTTTCAAATGTACCTCCACAAATCGTCAAATTAGAACTCCAGATGGTCAAATTATCAGCACTGCCTTTTGCAAGATAATTTCCACTCTCTATTGTAACATCCGACGTATAGATGCCAACAGCCCCTTCAATTCCACCATTTTCACAGGAATCTCTCAATATCATATTGCCACAGCCCGTATCTGGCTCCAAATATTCGCCAATATCAATTTTTCCAATCACCTTGTTTCCATTAAAGTCGATTGTCAGACCTTTCTTCTCAGAGATAACAGCATCTTCTGTGCATGTGATATCACCAAGCAATTTTATAGTTGAATTATCTTCAACATTAGAAATTGCGTTTTCAAGGCTTTCTGCACCGGCAACATACCATGTCTTCTCATCGGCAGATTTTACGGTTGCACCGTTGAAGTCAGCATTGAAAGACCAAGACTCATCAAATCCGATTAATGTCGTGCCTTCACCTTCGATATACACGTCCGGTATACCAGCATTCGCAGTAGTTTTTAATTTAACATCGTTCAAAGATACCGTTGCAAAATAATACTCAACTGTCGGTTCTCCGCTTTCATCACTAATGGTAGCAGTAGTATATCCAACATAGAGGGCACTATCGTAACTTACATTTGTAGATTCTTTTTTCGACTCTATGGTTGTTTTACTTATGGTATGAGAACCTCCGACCAATTCCAGAATCTTATTTCCACTCCCTTTTATTGTGGAGTTCTCAATTTTACCAACAGAAGGACAACCTATTACAACTGTTCTAATTCCAGTAGACTCCAAAGTAGAATTTTCAATTGTGACATTTGCTTTTTTTGTAGTATTAGAAAGCGCTCCATCCACATTCACAATCATTGAATTACTCGTAAGAATAGAATCCTTAATTGTAACTGAAGGATCTCCTGTAGAATTATTGGTTTCATTCTCCAATTCGGCATATATCAGACCATTCATATAAAATCCTGTACCAGTCTGTTCAAGATTTATGTCATCCAAGCACAAAGAATTGCCGTAGAAGACACCAAAAGCACAATCATCATAACTATTGGTTGCAGCTTTGATTGTTCCATTCTTTAAAGTCAATGAACAAGCGTTTTCCTCAGCCAGAGCGATGCAATAATCTCCCATATCTAATGTCTTCTGGCTCAAATCAATTGTTAAGCTCTTTGCGACAGAAATATCGCCTGTTAATGTTTCATCCTTCAGCAATTTGATAGTGGCTCCTTTTTCAGCCCCAACTATTGCCTCAGAAAGAGTTTTATACAGCTTGTTATTACTGTCTACTGCGACCATATTTGTGGAGACAATAGCATACTTACTGAAGTGATAGACAGTAAATTTCAAATATCCATCACCATTTCTATATTCTTCAATTACAGCTTTATTGTTTTCTGTTTCATTAACAGTAGTACCAACATAGACAATCTTCAGGTCTTCTGCTCCTCCCAGTCCAGGAGCAATATAGGTTTCAACAGTGGTACCTTCCTTTTTCTCGGAACTATCTGTATTCGTTCCTGATAAATCTGCACTATTTGCACCAATAAGAGTAAATTCAAATCCAGCAACAACAGCCTCATCGATTTTAACAGTCTGTGAACTATCACCGCCAGATGGTTGAGTAGTTTCTGTTTTCACCTGGTAACTCGTATCTGAGGTTACCTCTGTTACAGGAATAGCCGTGACCGTCAGAGAGACGTTTGTTGCATTCTCCTTCATCTTCAAAGCACCTTCAGGGAATGACACTGTAGTTTTAGGAGCTTCAGTTGTAGTTGAGGAAGAGCCGGAGTCTCTAGTTTCAGATGTACTTGTTGCGGCAACATTTGCAGTTATAGATACAGGAGCTGTATTCTCAACTATCTTACTGTTATCAACAGTTTCTGTTGTTGTTTTTCCTTGACTGTCAACAACGGTAATTGTGGTTGTACCTGTCTTGGTGCTGTCTGCTTTAGAAACTGCCGTTACCTCTTTTTTGACAGTCTCTTCTGCTGCAAGGGTTTCTTTATAATTACAAACTTGACACCACTTATCTTTATTTACTTTGTCGTCGTATGTTGTAATAGCTATCTTATGCTTCTCTTCTGCTCCATAGTATCCACAGACACTGCACTCCTGGCGATGATTGACTGCACCGGTGCTGACATAGTTAAGGCTATGAGATGAGTAGTTCACTCTGCTCTTACATGTTGAACATGTCTGCCAATGACCGGTTTCATCATGAGAATATCCTGAAGAGAGTTTATGAACATGTCCAACTTGCGGGATTTCTTCTTCTCTCTCATAACCACAAACACTACAGACTCTGTGTCCTTTTCCTGTCTTGGATTCTGTTGCTGCTTCGTCTGTTATCAGATTACCAAATTTATGAGCTTCCTTACCGTCCTCTACATCGTGACCGCAGGTTGCTTTATGCCAATGGTATGTTTCATTACTTGTCCATTCTTCTGAGAATGTGTGGACATGTGGTTCTTCACATGATACGGCAATAATCATTATGGCTAGAACCATAACTACTAATG
>CAVHPV010000003.1:0-59796 GCA_963638045.1 Faecalibacterium sp. CAG:74
GGAGGCAGTAGCTGTCGCAAAGGCTGCCGTTGAGGACGGGGTCGCATTATCCCCGGTAGAAGACTGGGAAGAATACAGGCTTTCCCTCAGAAAGAGGATGGAGAAGTATTGGGATTAGTCTCCGATTCTCTTCTGCCTCTCTCCTGAGAGATCCAGCTCCTTACCGAAGGACGATCCGGAGGAGAAGCTTGCAGGGTCCAGATGTATCTTTGACCGTGTTGTATGTAATGATGAGTCCTTGAAGGCAATACGTTTTGCCTTCTCTTTTGTCTCAATCTGTATTGACCTGACGACAGCTGTGCTCTCCGAGGATGCAGTCTTATCCTTTATTGCTCTATATGCACCTACCATGAAGCTGTCTTTTGATATGTTCTTTCCCTGCTTACGGAGTCTCTTGACTTCATTCTCGAGTGCAGAGAGAAGGTAGTCGAAGAGGTAGAGGGCACTTTCACATTGTTCAAGAGAGCCGTAGCCTCTCATTGTCACAGTCTCTCCGTTATGATCCTTCACAAAGAAGATTCCCGTGTTCTCGCTTACTATGATAGTTATGTAGAGTATGTATGTGCTTATTCTCTTTTTCTCATAGACATCAACGCGGTAGATTTTCTCTTCTTCTGTGTTTTCTTCACTCAATGCAGCCTTCTCGATGAGTTTTCTTGCCTTTTCAAGGGCGACAAGTGCCTCATTTTCAAATGAAGAGGAGGAGAGAGCCATCAGCTTGTCGAGTTTTTCCCTTGCCTTCACCTTTGATGCCAAGTCCTCTTTGAGCCTGGCTTTCTCAAAGCCCTTCTCTATGCCGAGCTTTTCACATATCTCCCTGAAGAAAGGGGAGTGCCCTGTCATATTAGGGTTGAAGAGATAATCAATTGCATGGGCACATTCATGCAAGTATACATTCTTTATGACAGAAATAGGGTAATCGAGAAGTTCCTCAGAGAGGATGATAATCTGGTCGGAGGGTATGAAAGCCCCAAGCTTTCCCTCATTCTGCATGTGTGCAAAGAAGAGACCGTAATAGAGTTCACTGGTAATTCCGAAATACTTGAATGCTTTTGATTGCACTTCCTTCTCAATTGGTCTGAGAAGAGCTCTTGCTCTTTCTTCTTTCTCGCCTATTACCTTGATAGTTCTGTCCATGAAAGAAGAATAGACTAACATGAAGGGATGTGGCAATTACCATTTTGGAACATGACGTATCTTTATCATGTTTCTTAGGTATATTGGTTTTCGGCTGCAGAGAGCCGGATTTCATCATGGACCCCGCCTGTCATCTGGTGTGTTTTATGAATGGGCGAACATAGCTAAGTGTGAGAATTATCTATGATTTTCTCTACCTTCTTTTTCATTTTTGTTCTATTGTTGCTGTATGAAGAAGATATATATGGAAAGCCTGGGCTGTGCAAAGAACCAGGTTGACTCGGAGATTCTTCTCTCCTATGCAGAGGAGAGTGGTTATACAAGAACAGATGATGTGGCAGAAGCGGATGTCATTGTCGTCAACACATGCGGTTTTATAGAGAGTGCCAAGGAAGAATCCGTCAATACATTCTTCGCTCTCAGGGAGAAGAACCCGGGGGCGAAGATAATCATGGCGGGGTGTCTTGCCCAACGCTACGGCAGGGAGATGGAGCTTGAGGAGGCTGATGCAATCTTCGGCAACCATGACCTTTCCCTCTTTCCAAAAATTCTTGAAGATGTGGAGAAGAAGGAACGTACTGTGCTTGTTCCTGAGTATCCGGATCCGGACAGGGAGAGGGATGCCAGAAAGGAACTTCTCTCATTTCCGCGCTCTGCTTATCTGAAGATCAGCGAGGGTTGCAATCATTGTTGTTCCTATTGTGCTATCCCGGTTATAAGGGGGCCATTGAGAAGCAGACCTTTCGATAAAGTGGTCGAGGAGGCAAAGAGACTTATCTCCACCGGTATCTATGAGATAAACGTTGTTGCCCAGGATCTTGGTGCATACGGCCTTGACTTATATGGTAAGAGCAGGTTCGTCGAGCTGATGGACACTCTCTCATCCCTTCCGGGTGACTTTGTACTAAGGATGCTCTATATCCACCCGGACACATTCCCGGAAGATCTTATTGGTCTTGTCTCGAAGAGGGAGAAGATCCTCCCTTATTTCGATATCCCGGTCCAGCATGCCAACCATGAGGTACTCCTCTCAATGAAGAGGACAGGAAGCGGGAAGGTTTATTCCGACCTCTTCTGGAGAATCAGGGAAAAGAACCCCGATGCTGTTATCAGGACGACCTTGATGCTTGGCTACCCGGGTGAGGACAGGGCCGCCTTTGAGGAACTTTTGAGTTTTATTGAGGATGCAAAACCTGACTGGATGGGATCCTTCCTTTACTCCAGGGAGGAGGACACTCCTGCATACAAAATGAGGAACCAGAAGGATCATGACAAGGCCCAGAGAGAGGCAAAGAAGTGGCAGAAGGAGCTTGAAGAGAAGCAGAGTGCCATCACATCAGAGCGCCTTGAGAGATTTGTCGGTAAGACTTACAGGGCCCTTGTCGAGGAGACGATTGAAGGTGAGGATCTTGCAATTGCCAGGATATATTCCCAGGCACCCGATGTCGACGGCCTTACTGTAATTATGGGGCGTGGTCTTAAAAGCGGGGATGTTGTCAAAGTGGGAATAAGAAGTGTCCGCGGTGTTGACCTGGAGGGTATCTTGATTGATTGACCTGAATGTACTTAATACCGAGCAACGGGAAGCTGTACTCGATAGCAGCAACAACCTTCTCCTCCTTGCCTGTGCCGGAAGCGGAAAGACGCTTACCGTAACATATAAAATTGCATATTCAATAGAACAGGGGCTTGTGCATCCTTCCCAGGTATGTGCAGTCACATTCACTAACCGTGCCGCAAAGGAGATGAGAGATCGCATTGCTGCTCTCCTCCCCGGACTGGATACATCCCGCATGGTAATCAGAACCTTCCACTCCCTGTGTGCATCCCTTTTGAGACGCTTTGGTGAGAGTGTTGGGCTCAACCATGATTTTACAATCTATGACGACGATGACTCATACCAGGTACTTTGCGGAGTGTCGAACAGGGAGAAGAAGATTCTCAGGGAAGTGTCGAGGACGATATCGAAGGTGAAGGATCTTGGGCTTACCCCCGATGATGTGAATGTTGGAACATATTCACAATATCCTTATTTCCGTTCCCTTTTTCGTGCCTATGAGGATGCACTCTCGAAAAGCGGAAACGTAGACTTTGCAGATTTGATCGGGAAGGCTGTGGAGCTTTTAAGAACGGATGAGGCGGCACGTGCTTATTGCCACAGCCGTTTTAAACTTGTACTTGTGGATGAGTACCAGGACTCGAACAGCGAGCAGTTCAAATTCCTTGAGCTTTTTGTCTCGCCTGAGAGTCAACTTGTCGCAGTCGGGGACGATGACCAGTCAATCTACTCCTTCAGGGGAGCTGAAATAAGGAATATCCTGTGCTTCGCCCAGGATTTCAAGAATGTCAGGGAAATAAAGATAGAGAAGAATTACCGTTCTACCGATGAGATTCTCGCCCCTGCCAATGCTCTTATAAGACATAACAGCTACCGCCATGATAAGACGATTGTCTCGGCAGATGGTAAGAAGGGACAGAAACCCGTGCTACTAATAAGCCAGAGCGGAAGCCTTGAGGCAAAGCGTGTAGTTGACATAATCAAGGGAAACAGAGATTACAGCAATACAGCAATTCTCTACAGGACCAATGCTCAGTCACTCCTCTTTGAGACTGCCCTCACCAACGAAAGGGTACCATACAAGGTTATCGGGGCATTGAAGTTCTATGACAGGGAGGAGATAAAGGATGCGCTTGCCTTCTTGAGGCTCTTGTTGAATCACAGGGACATAGTATCATTCAAAAGGATTATCAATAAGCCCTCGAGGAAAATCGGGGACAAAAAAATAGAGGATATAGTGTCAAGGAGCGAGGATCTCTTTCTGGCCCTTCTCTCATACTCGAAGGATAACCCATCTTCAGTCGGAGAAGGAGCGAGAGTGTTCCTGTCTGCATGGAAGAATGCGGAAAGTAGACTTGAAACGGATATGGGACTCGGGGAAATACTCTACATGGCCCTGGACGAGACAGAACTTATGTCCTACTACGAATCTGAACCCGATAAGGCTGTGAGGCAGAGCAAGCTAGACAACCTTTCCCAGCTTGTCTCGGTTTTGGAAGGAACGGAGAGGGAGAGTGATTCAATTGCCGACGAAGATGAGGGGGATGTGAAAAAGATAAATCACGGCAAAGAAGCCCTCTCCCAGTTCATGGAGCATATCACACTCGATACTACGGTTCTTGGTAAGGATGACCCGAGGGAGAAGGAGGGGGTTACCCTCATAACCATGCACAACACAAAAGGCCTTGAATATGACACAGTCTTCTGTGTCGGACTCGAGGAGGAGTTGATTCCCGGACGCAATACCACTCTTGAGTCCCTCGAGGAGGAGAGGAGAATCCTCTACGTTGCCATGACAAGGGCAAGACGGAAGCTCTATCTCTCATATGCCAAAAGCCGTATGATATGGGGACACTTTGAGAATACTTCCCCCTCATGTTTTTTGAGGGATATCCCGCGGAGCATGATAGACGGGGATTCTGCCGGTGGTGGGATTTCTGACAGGTTTCAGAGGTCTTCATACACTTCCTCTTATACAAACACCCCTTCATGGGCAAAGAATATAAGTATGAAAAAGGAGGAGCCGAAAATCCGCACAGATTCCAAGCAGCTTCTCTTTAAAAAGGGTGACAGGGTCAATTCTCCCGATAAGGGGGAGGGTACTGTGACAGATGTTTCTGTCTCTGCAGACGGGAAGACAATAATTACGGTTGTTTATGATATTGGACGTACTTCAAGATACGTTGCCGGACATGCGAATATTGAAAAAATCGGGTAAAGATATAGACAACAAGAGAATAAATTGTCTAAAATAACAGAGTTCGTTTAGACGAAGACCCATGAGCCGTGTAGAGGAAAGAAAAGGCGGGGACATACCACAATGTCCGGGCCGGCACTTTCTGCTACCTTCCTGTGTGAGGCTGTTTTTGTTTCGCTGGACAATTTGTCCGCCATTTTCCTTTCCCGAGGGCGATAAAGAAGACAGAAGAGCAGGGGATGACGGGGATTGAAGTCAGCCACCGTAAAGCTGAGCGACCGCTTTACATAAAAGATGGTTTTCTTTTTTCTCCAGACTGTGCCGTAAGGTTGGGAACGGTGTTCTCAAGGTCAGTAAAAGATAGGATGAAAGCAATGAAGACTATTTTTGTTAAGCCAGCTACGATGGAAAAGAAATGGTATCTCATCGATGCTGAAGGCAAGAACCTCGGACGTGTTGCAGTTGCTGCTGCAAGAATCCTCAGAGGTAAGAATAAACCTGAATATGTTCCTCATCAGGATATGGGGGATTATGTAATAATCATTAATGCTGCCAAGGCTAATGTCACAGGAAACAAGGTTGAGGACAAGATGTACTATCGTCACTCAATGTTCCCGGGCGGACTCAAGGCAGAGAACTATGGCAAGATGATCGTTCGCAAGCCGACCTATCCGATGGAACATGCTGTCAAGGGTATGCTTCCTTCCGGCAAGCTTGGAGAGAGACTCTTTGTGAACTTGCACGTCTATGCAGGCTCAGAGCACCCGCACATGGCACAGAAGCCTGAGAAAGTTGAGCTTTAAGAGAGGTAACTGAAAATGGCAAAGAATGAAAACAAAGTTGTTGACCTCGGACACGGAGTTGGCAGAAGAAAGACTGCTGTTGCTAGAGTTTACCTCAGAGAAGGCAACGGTGAAGTAGTTGTTAACGGTAAGAAACTTGAAGAATATTTTGTCTGTGCTTCAGACTGCGCTAAGGTCAACGAGCCTTTTGCAGTTACTGAGACAGTCGGCAAGTTCAATCTTGTTATCAATGTTGTAGGTGGTGGTATCCACGGCCAGGCAGAGGCATGCAGGCATGGAGTTGCAAGAGCTCTCGTCGAGTACGATGAGACACTCAAGCCTGCACTCCACACAGCAGGACTCATGACAAGAGACCCGAGAATGGTCGAAAGAAAGAAGTACGGTCAGCGCGGAGCAAGAAGACGCTTCCAGTTCTCAAAGCGTTAATCGCTACTTTATACAGAAAAGGGCCAGTCAATACTGGCCTTTTCATGTTTATTTTGGTTACTATTTCCTCATGGATGCATATGATAAGGCAATAAGTATTCTCACCATGAGGGAACACTCCTCAAAGGAGCTGGCGGAGAAACTTAACTCAAAAGGGTACGGAAAGGATGAAATCGACTCTGCCGTCAGAATTCTTGAAGAGGAGGGATATCTCTCCGATGAGCGTTATGCGGAGTGTTTTGTCAGATCCACTCTTAAAAAGAGAGCGGAAGGAAAGAGCTTTGTTATGATGCGTCTCCAGGAAAAGGGAGTATCGAAGACTCTTGCATCAGAAAAGGTTAATGCTGCCTGGGAGAATGGGGAATATTTACCCGCACTTGAAAAGGAATGGGGTAAACTATATAAGAAGTACGGAGAAGCAAAGGCTGTTTCAAAACTAATGGCTAAAGGCTTTACTCCTTCAGAAATAAGGAAAGCACGGGAGAAAGAAAATGAAGAGTAAGAAAGACAATCTTATGTTTTATGTTTCCCTTGTCATCTTTCCTGTCTATGCTGTTGTTTCACTATTCATGAACGGAACTCTGGTACCTCTTGCTGTTCTGATTCCCTTAATCATCCTTCTCGATAACATAAAGGAAAGGAATAAATACGTAAGAGCCTTCCTGGTGCTCGTGTCATACCTTCTCTCGATATTGGTCTCTTTCCTCCCCGCTTTGACGTCCCCCTCCCTGGTAAAAGCTTATGCAGACAGCTTTTTTGTCCTGCCTCTTCTTGTGCTTATAGATGAAGACGAGAAGGACAGAACCTTTTCTGTGATATCATTCATCCTTCTAGGAGTGGTTTCATGGATTACACTGTCCATTACCAATAACAGTTACTACTACCTATATGGTGAAATGAAGAATTACAGCGGGTATGTCCTGTATTCAAGGATGCTCTTCTTTGTCTCTCTTTCTATTCCAGTCATTGAGTTGCTTTTCAACACAAAAAAGAACTATTTGAGTTTCTTCCTTCTTTTCTCCTCAGCTGTCATATCAGTCATTGCAGCGGATGCAAGAGGAGAAGACAACCCCACTCTTACTCCATGTGCCTGGTATTACCTCCTAATCCTCTTTATATATATAGGGAGAGTGAAGGATGAGGTTATGGTGACCGACAGGAAGAAGATAGTCCTTACCCGTCTCGATACCCAGGATATAGAGCACCTCAAAAAGAAGAAAAAGCCACGTGTTTATGAGATTCCCCCAAACCTCCCGGTGGACGACAGGACAGAAGTTACAAAGGAATAAATATGCAAAGCTTATGCATTATTCAAAGTTGAATAAACCTTGTGAAAATGCCGAAAATTATATAAGAAAGATATAAAAACACAAAAATTCCATTAAAAAAATGTAACCTTCCATATATTAATTCTTTTGTCTTGACAGGTGAAGTATCGTTAGGTACAATCCAAAATGTATAACGGAATAAAGGGATTTGGCATGCCTTGAGGTATGTCCCCGAATTTTCAATGGAGGAAAAAATGAAAAAAATCCTTACAATCGCATTAGTTGCTCTCCTTGCAGCAAGCACAGCTTTCGCAAGTATAACAGGTAATGCAACAGTTAAACTTGGTTATGATACAACTTCCAAGGTATATGGTTTTATCAATGATGCAGGCGTTACAGCAAACATCGAACTCGCTACAGATTCAGTTGAAAAAGCTGGTGAAGGCGATATCTATGCAGGTATTAAGGCTTCAATGAAGCTTGCTGTTGCTCCAATGGAAGGCGAAACAGAAGGCGCTGCAATTTTTGTAGATGGTAGTGCTCATGGTCTCGGACTCTGGCTCTCTGTAGATGAAGCTTATATTGCTGGTGCTGAATGGAAGCTCTCCATCCGTGGACCGAAGGGTGCTCCTGACTATGCTAAGTCAGCTATCGATACAAAGACAGCTCCTGTAAAGGATGATTTCGGGTATGCATATGATACAAAGTATGTTCCTGTGACTTATAGCGTAGCAGCTTATGAGGGTGCAGGTGTTGCTCTTTCTTATAAGGGATATACAATCGCTGGTGGCTTCGCAGGTTGTGCTGATGATGCTGCTAAAGTTTTCAATTTCAATGCATTTGTTGAAACAAAAGCTTTTGAATTTGAAGGTGGATCTGCTCAGGCTGCAGCTATTATCGCAAAAGACTCTAATGATTCTTCAAAAACAAACCTTGGCTTCTCTGCTAAGGCAAACTATGCTGTAGACGCATTCTCAGCAAGCTTGGCTTCTGACTTCGGCGTTGAAAACCTCAAGGACGCCAAAGTCAATTTCGATATCGCAGCAAAGGTTGCTTACAGCCCAGTTGCACTCGATGTTTATTATTGGTATGGAAACAAGCTCCTTTCTGCTAAGTTGAGTGCTGCTCTTGATGCAGTTTCTGGCTATGTGCAGATGACTGACATCCTCTCGGAAGATAACAGGAACCTGAAGGTGGGTGCTGAAGGGACAATCGATGCTGTTACACTTTCTGGAAGTGCTGACATTACCCTCAGGTCGAAGAAATTTGGTGCTAGCCTGAGCGCTAAGTATGCTGCTGAGAAGTTCACTCTCAATGGTGGAGTTAACTTCGGAATCACATTCGGCGAAGAAAAGACAACAGTCTTCTCTGCTACAGCTGGCGTCTCCTCTGACGTTGTTGTCCCGGGTGCTACTCTCGCACTTACTTATGGGAAGGATCTCAACGGAACCAAAATGAACTTCCTGAAGGATCAGAAAACTGCTCAGAACTTTGGTGCTATCACCGCTTCTTGCAAGATTGCTTTCTAATGTAAATTGGAAAATATATATGAAAAAATGCCACGGTTTCGGTCGTGGCATTTGTTGTTTATGGGAATTACTTCTCAGAACAAATCATCCAGGGAGATATCACTGTGGATTATTTCGGAGTAACTGTTGACGTTGTATCCTGAAACTGTAACAAGTGTAAAATTAATACTTTTTCTTGTTTTGGTTAGTTCGATGAAAACCTGTTTTTTAATATTGACCAACAGATTTCTGAATGCACCACGAATTATTTCTTTCAGAAAAGTCATCTCTGACTCTGCAAATGCTCGTTAGAGTGTATTATAAAGAATCATTTGTATTTTATAAATTAACTAATTGATAAAATATTGAATCTTTGATTTTTATCAATTATATTACAAACATGATTAGAAAGCTCTACTTAGACCGTATCCGTCCTTATTTCCATTCAGAACAAATAAAAGCTATCGTTGGTCCGCGTAGAGCAGGTAAGTCAACAATAATGCGGCAGATAACAGAAGAGCTTACTCCTGTGGTGGGAAAAGATAGAATTCTTTATCTTGACTTTGAAGACTATGAAATGAGTATCTACATGAAGGATCCAGAGAGATTTTATCAAATAGTTAAAAACTTTGTTGGGGGGAAAGACAGATGCTATGTCTTCATTGATGAAATCCACCACATGGAAGATTATGAGAGAGTACTGGCTTCAATACGATCAAGTTTACGCTGTTCAGTCTTTGTTACATCTTCTAATTCCACTTTGTTACTTGGAAGCCTTGCAAGTGTATTGACCGGTAGGTATATTTCTTTCTTTGTACTTCCGTTCCAATACGCTGAGGTTCTTGAGTATAAGAAAGCTGAGGATTCTGATACTGAGTTCCTGTCATATATGGAGAACGGTGGCTTTCCTCTCGTATATAAAGAGTTTTTAATTGATCCAATGTTCTATCTTAGAGAACTCTATGATGCCATCATTAAGAATGATGTGGTGGATGCACATGAAATAAGAAATTCCGATCAATTAAAGCGATTTGTCTCATTTGTTATGGTGCATTCAGGAGAGATAATTTCTGCGGAACGTATCACGGGGCATATCAAAGAGAGACAGGAGGATATAACGACACAGAGTTGCTATAAGTATCTGCGGTGCCTTGAGGAGGCATATCTGGTACAAAAATGTAGACGCTATGACATTAAGGGAAAAGCTCTTCTTGATGCAAAGGCCAAATATTATGCTGTTGACCCTGGATTTATAAATATAAATGAAGGTGCTGCTGATATAAATAAATCATTTATACTTGAAACCATCGTCCATAATGAACTCAGATCGCGAGGATATGAAGTTTATTGTGGCAAGACATATAAGGGCGAGGTCGACTTTGTAGTGACAGATGGTAAGAAGAAGTGTTACATACAGGTATGTTATCTCCTGGCAACAGAGGATATCGTGAGGCGTGAATTTGATGCATTCTTCTCAATCAGGGATGCATCACCAAGATATGTCTTCTCTCTTGATCTACTTGATTTTTCAAGAGACGGAATAATACACATGAATATAAGGGATTTTCTAACATACAAGAAAGAGTTGTTGCTCTTCTGATACTCAACCAGGCTCTAATCAATTCTGATTGCAGAAATAACATCTGGAAAGCAGCAACCGGGGCTTATTTTCTTTTCTTGATATCGACAAACTTATGGAGGGGTACAGGGAGCAAATGTATGAAAAAGGATTAGCTGATCAACTGTTCAGCCTTTTACTTAAAATGCCACGACAAAAGCCGTGGCATTTACATTGTTATTTAATTCCAGATCAGAATTTGATTGTACATTTAGCTTCAACAGTTCCTTTGTTTGCATTTGCATCAAGGAAGTTTGTCGTTTCATAATATTGCCGATCTGTAGCACCATAGTTCGGGCCATAAGCAAGTGTGAGAGTAGCTCCAGGAACAAGGGTGTCAGATTCGATAGAAGCATTAGCATAGAGCTGCTTTGCACCGTCCTCGGTCAACACCTTTGAGAAATTCATGCCAGCTCCGGCCTTGAATTTTTCAGCCTTATATTCAACAGCTCCGCTGAGAGCCAATTTCTTGCTTGATAGAGCATAGCTACCACCTGCAGATACTGTGAATGCGCTTAGAGTAGCTTCAGCCTTTCCACCAAGCTCCTGGCCCTCATTTTTATCAGCAAGATTCTTTCCATAAACGGTCAGGACAACAGGGATCTCAAATGTGTTGAGGTCAGCCTTGACCTGAGCAGAAATCCAGTTCTTATACTGATAATAAACATCAACTGTGAAGCCAGAAATAACTGCGTTGGCTGCAATATCAAGTCCAGGAACGAATTTGTCTGTCCCGACGGTCTTCTCCATGCCGAAATCAGCAGCAAGCTTTCCGGAGAAAGTATCTGATGCATATGCGAGCTCAAGAGATCCACCAAATGCATCGAAATTTTTCGAAGCATTATACACACTTACAGATTCTACTACTTGACCCGAAATATAATTTGTGGTTTTTGTTGTATCTGTTGCATTTTTGATTCCAGATGCAACAGCTGCAGCCTTGACAGTCAAGCCATCAGCAAGAACGATGGAAGGTGTGAAAACAGATGCATGATAGTTGAAGTAGTCAGGAGTACCTGTCTTTTCATCAGCTTTCCCCCCCTCGAAGCCGAGAGCAACTTTCCAATCTTTATATGTAGCGGTGAAGCCTGGAGCTTTATTCACAGAAACAGAATATGATTTTGCAACAAATGATGCATAGTCTGGAGTCTTGGACTTATTGCCAAAGCTGTCTTTTGACCAGTCATCGAATTCAGTATCTATTGCTGAAGCTGCGAAATCAGGACCACTCTGTGTGCCGGTTATAGCAACCTTCCAATCAGCTCCTGCCACATAAGCTTCCTTAAGAGAGAAAAGAACGCCTAAACCAATATTCCCATTGTTTGCATAGATAGAACCATTTGTTCCCCTTCTATTAGCAACCTTGAGTCCCATTGTTGCCTTAACACCTGCATAAACATCGCCTTCGCCAACGTTTTCTGCTGTTTCTGAAGCGAGATCTAAATCCAAAGAAAAACCTTTGCCGTTTACAAAACCATAGCTCTTTGATTCTGTGTCATATCCAAGAGAAATAGTTGCTTTTCCTGAAAGTCCTGCAAAAACAGAGCTTGCTGCAAGGAGAGCAACTAATGCGATTGTAAGGATTTTTTTCATTTTTTCCTCTATTGAGGAGAGGAGTTTTTGCACTGATAATATTACTCCGCTATTTTGTTTTGCTGTTTGGATTAAGACGTTTGTTTCGATCCTCATAGTAAGTCAGAAGGACAGAGGGGGTGCAGAGAAAAGTGCAGAAAAGGAGGCTGTCTATGGCACATAGGAGAGAGTTTTATTTATATAAGAGACACAAGAAGGGTGGTGATTACTGGTATGTATGTTTCCTCGATAAGGAGACGGGTAAAGCAGGGAATGCGAAGAGCATTGACTGTCTCAAGGAGAGAATGGGAATTATGGAGTTCGGGAGCATCGTCAGAAAAGAGGATGCCGCAATCATTGCAAAGAAGGCCCTGGAGAGGGGGATAACAGAGAATAAGAGCAGCAATGTTCTCTTTTCAGATTGGTGTAAAGACTTCTGGTCTTATGATACCTCCGAGTATATTACGCTGAAGAACAGACTCAAACTCAATTCCATCGGAAGGGAATACGCCTACAATATGAAGAAAAACTTCGAGAAGAATGTCGAGCCTCTTCTTCCGAAGGGGCTTAAGCTTGTCAACGTTACGGTCTCCATTCTCGACAGTGTTGTGAAGACTCTCTACATGAGCGGTAAAACGGCGAGAACTGTCGGTGTTATAATCTACTCGTTCTCGCTGCCACTCAAAGAGGCAGTAAGACTTAGTATCATAGATGGTAACCCTGCCGAGAAGCTCCTGAGAGTTACGGGAGGGGAGAAGGAGAGAGGAGTCCTTACCAGGGAAGAAGTTAATGCCTTGAGAGAGAAACTTGAAGAGAAGAAGGATATTCTCTTTTCGTCATTCTATTATGGTGTGCTTCTGGGTATTATTACGGGGATGAGGATTTCCGAGATAAGGGCATTGCACTCTGATGATATTGTACCAAGCTCTATCGACGGTTTTTATAAGATCCTCATAAGACATTCTGTTGCATACCTCAGCGATCTCAAGAGCACAAAGGGGAAATATGAGAGGGCAGTCCTTATTCCGTCTTCCCTGGCATTAGAGCTTCTGGCCAACGCAACAGAAGACGGGATTGTTCTTTCCTCTCCGCAAAGCGGTAAGGAATATATGTCGGTACCGGCTCTGCGGTCTGCCTTCTATTCTCTTCTGGAGGATATTTCAATCGAAGAGGATGAGAGGAAGAGGCGAAATATTACATTTCATTCATTGAGGCACACTTTCTCGACTCTCGGTCGCGATTGGGACATTTCCCAGGAGGACAGGATGCTTGTCTTAGGCCATAAGGCGGCCAGTGTCAATGACAGGTATACTCATCAGACTGATGATGCACTTGAGAGGGTGTCGAGGCTGTCATTGGAGTTGTATGGAAGTGCAGAAAAGGGTACAGAAATGTAATTCATTTTCTTTTCCATTCTGCTATCCTTAATTCTTCAAAGTCAGTATCATTCAATAGCTATGCAGAAATCTCTTCATGTTGTTCATAATGTTTATGATATCATCTACTTGATAATCGGGCCTTTCACTGCCGCCTTCGGTATTGTTGTTTTCTATACTCCCGCAAAAATCACCAGTGGTGGTGCTGCAGGTATCGCGAACATTCTTTATAACTTATTCGGCTTTGATCTGGGTCTCACATCCCTCTGTGTGAATATTCCTCTCATTATCATCGGGATGATTGTTTTCGGTGTAAAGTATGGTGTGAAGACATTGATAGGGTCCTCCCTTCTTTCTTTCTGGATGACTGTCATCGGACGTTTTACTAACTATGAGGGTATCCTTGATTCTTCAATCCCGACGTACGTTCTTCTTTCTGCATTGTTTGGGGGAGTTATCCTTGGCGCGGGTATCGGGATTACGATGAAGGCCGGGTGCAATACCGGCGGAGCCGATATCATCGCACAGTCCATTGCCCATTTCACTCCGATTTCTGTTGGGACTATCTCATTCTGCTTCAATGCACTTGTCGTAGGGTCTTCCGGATACTTTATAGGTATTGAGCCTATGCTCTTCTCAATCATCGGTATGGCATGTTCCTCGACAACTGTGAATTATGTTCTTACCGGGTTCGGTACAAGACACAGCAAGGCTGTTTATATCGTCTCCGATCATATTGATACAATCGGTAAAGATGTTGTCGATATCATGCACAAGACTGGTACCCTTATTGATGGTACCGGGGTATATACAAACCATGAACACAAAATCCTGCTGGTCCTTGTCCAGAATCACCAATACCAGAGGCTCTTGAGAATAATCAATGCAGATGACCCGAAGGCTTTTGTCTTCGTTAATGAAGCTTACAATGTAATGGGAAAAGGGTTCTCCCAACTTAAGAAAGTTGCTGATGCAACTACGGCCGAGGATTAAAAATATAGGAATCCCGAAGTTTCTGTTCTGCTCTCTTTTTGGTCTCTCCACTTATCCTGTCAAGGTAAGAAAGAAAGCTTCTGTCGTCAGAAATGAATGATGCAAGTGCCCAGGCAACTGCCATCGATATGTAATATTCGTCGGGGTTATCAGCTAGAACGATAGCTTCGAGTGTGGCTTTTCTGTCATATTTCTGCCTGTTTGACATCAGCCAGACTATCCCAAGGCGTTTGGGATAAACTTCTTTGCTTTTAAGGAGAGATGAAAAGTATGAGTAGAATCTTTCTTTCTCTTCTTCTCTGGGTTTGAAGGCTGATTGGATTGTGTCTGTCTGATCCCAGCTTGAGAGATAAGGAAGAAGCAATGACAGCTCTTTCAATTTCTCTTCTGTGTCTGCCTTTTTGTATCCGACGGCAAGCCCCATAAGGATGACATCCTCGTAGTAGGTTATTTCAATGTCTTTAGGATAGACAGTCTTGCTGAGGGTCCGGAGTACCGGGATTCTTATCCCCTTTCTTGGAAGAGTGTCGGTTTTGGAGAGTTTTGACGAGAAGTCTTTGTACTCCTCGTCAACATATTTCTCGTAGAGTGCATCAGTAACCAAGCTCTTCTCCGACAATGATTACGATTATCCTGTCTTTGACTCTCTGACGTCTCATGATGAGTGCATTGGCACATATGCATTCGTCATTCATGCATCCTTCTGCAAAGAGATTCTCTTCGCTGAAAAGCGGGGAGACACAGCGTCCGAGCTTGGCACACGGCGTATCCTGGCAGAGTCTTATAGCGTTAGCCGGGGTTGCTATGTTCTTGACTCTCTCAACAGCATCTCTGAGAGAAGGCACAAGCTTGTTGATTCCCATCACCAGTATTACCTTCTCAGGCCCGAAAGATATTGCGCTTATACGGTTGCTTCTTCCATCCACCTCATAGATCTCACCTCTATCGGTGATGGCATTGGCAGATGCAAGATAGAAGTCAGCATTGTATGCCTCACGCCTCTCTTCATGATACTCTGTCTCTTCCTTCAAGTAGTTCATTATCCCACATTCGACAAGAGTCATTGATCCTCCTGATGCTGTATATGAACCGGGGGCTACAATAGATTTAACAAGAGTTAAAGCCTCTTCCTTTGTGTCTACAAAGGCTGGGGAGAAGTTATTCTTTTCAAGGTTATTCAGCAGATTCTTTATTCTGGAATGCATTGCTTTCTTTTTATTGGCATCCATTTTTCTTTTCTCCTTACTATTGACAAGTATTTATCAATTCGGTATCGTTGTCTAGTTAATCGACGCAGGGTAGAGCAGTTGGCAGCTCGTCGGGCTCATAACCCGGAGGTCGTAGGTCCGAGTCCTACCCCTGCTATAATGTGGTATCTGGACTGCTGATTGAGCAAAAGCCGACGGCAGATGTGGTTTCCAGACCCGAGAAAAGTTGAGATGCAATCCGTTCTGAGGAGCAAAGGCACCGGAGTGGGTTGCCCTTTTTTTTGTCCTTATATGTGTTATCTTCACCAAATACTTGGGGCTGTATAGGGGACAGCTATTCTCCTGGTCCCCATGTTTTCTTTTGGTTTCAATTATGCCAGAAATCACGTGTGAAGAGTGCATATACCGTAAAGAGCTCAAGTCTTCCGACAAGCATAAGGAATGAGAAAACCCAAAGTGTCCAGTCAGGATATATTGAGAATGAGAATCGAGTTCCTATTCCTCCTATGCCGAGACCTATGTTGCCCAGTGTCAGAATGGTTGATGAGAGACATGTCAGAGCATCCACTTGTGAAATTGATACTATACATGAACCTATGAAGAAGGTTATGAAATAGAGTCCTATGAAGCCGCAAATCGATTCGACAACTGTCGGAGAGAGGGAATCATCACCGATTTTTATTGTTGTTACAGCATTGGGATGGAGTCTCTTCTTGATTGATGCCTTCCCGACCTTGAAGATAGTTGCTATCCTGATTACCTTTACGCCACCACCTGCAGATCCAGCACAGCCACCGACAAAGGAGACAAGAAAGAGAATCAGCTGGCAGAATACAGGCCATCCTGCCACATCCTTTGTATAGAAACCTGTAGTCGTTATGTATGATATTACATGGAAGAATCCGTCTCTGATCGCCTCCGAGAAACTTTCTCCTGTCCTCACTATCAACGATATCGCAATGGCAAGTGAGCATGTAAGTACAATGTTGAAGTAAACCCTGAGCTCACCGTCTCTGACGACTTTTCTTACCTGCCTTCTTAGAAGTTTAAAGTAAAGTGCGAAGTTTGCTCCTGCAAGAAACATGAAGATGGTACATACCCATTCTACATAAGGTGAATTGTAGGATTGTATGGAGTAGTTGGTAGGACTGAAACCTGCGGCTCCCATGGTGCCGAACGTCACTGTCGTTGCATTGAACCAGTCAAGCCCTCCGAACATCAGAAAGATTGTTTGCAGAACGGTGAGGCCGAAGTATATGAGCCACAGGGCGAGGGCAGTATGTCTTATTGACGGGGTGAGCTTGTCCTTTGTCGGGCCTACTGACTCTGCTCCGAATAGGGCGGTACCCTTTGCTCCGAAGGCAGGAAGGACAGCGACAAAGAGGACGACTATTCCCATGCCCCCTATCCAGTTTGTCATGTTACGCCAGAAGAGGATGGACTTAGCATTACTCTCGATATTGTCTATCGCAGTAGCTCCTGTAGTTGTAAAACCGCTCATTGTCTCAAAATAACATCCTGCGAATGTCGGATAAGCCTTACATATATAGAGTGGTATTGCCCCGAAGAGGGAAATCAGAATCCAGACGAGGGTTACAAAAAGATAACTCTCCTTTGGACCGATCTTGAGTTCCTCTTTCTTTCTGGAAAGAGGAATCAAAAGGGAGAGACTTGTAATAAGCATCAGGCACAGCGTTATGAGGAATGCTCTGAATGCTTCGCCTTCACCATATACAACAGATAAGATTGTAGGAGCTAGAATCAGGAAGGCAAGAAGAAGGAATATATAGCTAAGCAGTCTGAAAACGGATTTGAAGTTTATGGTCATCTGAATAGTTCCGTTACGGCATCATAGTTCTTGTGTGCACATGCAACAAGAACTGTGTCCCCGACCTTGAATTCATAAGAGCCATTAGGGACAAAGCTGTCGCTTTTCTGGTTCCTTTTGACTCCCGCTATGAGGCATTTGCCCTTGAGGTCCACATCCATGAGTTTTCGCCCGAGTTGAGAGAATTTATCTCCCAATACGAACTCGTAGACTTCAAGTTCGCCATTGAAGATAGAGTGGAGTGTGACGACACTCTCTCCCCTGAGGAATTTCATGATGGCATCAACAGTTGCCTCAGTCGTGCTGACAGTGACGTCAATGTCCATGTTGGCACAGAACTGGATGTAGTTCGGGTTGGTCTTGAGCAGAGCCATTGTCTTCTTTGTGCCTATGCGTTTTGCATAGGAGGCTGTGATGATGTTGAGTTCATCATTCTCAGTAATGGAGATCATGAGGTCTGCAAGTCTCACTCTCTCGTCTTCCCATATGTTCTCGTCGGTGATGGATTCGTTGATTGTTAGAATCTGTGGGAACTCATCCGAGAATTCCTGGCAAATTTTCGCATTCTTTTCTATGACGGTCACTCTTCTCAATAGTGTCTTGTTGAGACTTGAGAGAAGGTACCTGCATATTCTTGTTCCTCCGACAGCAATAATACGTTTGAGTTTTATATTTGACTTGTCACCACAGAGAGCTCTGTATACATTCTCCGCATCATCATCTCCCGACATGACGGCAACCTCATCTCCCTCTTCGAGGACGGTGTACCCGTTAGGAGTAATTGTCTCTCCATTGCGTCTAAGTCCTATGATGATATATTCCCCACTCAATTCCTTCTTCATGTCTATGAGGGTTTTGCCTATGAATGGACTCTTGGTGGTGAGCGTGACTCTGAAGAGGATGAAATCTGCATCATCAAATGAGATGATCTCGGAGAAGAGCCTGCTCTTGATGACACTTGACATACGCTTTGCTGCCTCTTCCTCCGGGTTGATGATGTGGTCTATTCCCAATATCCTTCCGTTGTTTTCTTTCGTGTGCTGTCCCAGGTAGGAAATGCTTCTTATTGCTGCGATTGTCTTGGCGAAGGGAAAGTTGGATGCTGCGATACCGCATGCGACAAGATTGACCTCATCACTGTCGGTGACGGCAATGATTGCACCGGCATCTGCAGCTCCCGCCTCTTTGAGAACCGATAAATCTGTTGCACTTCCGCATATTGCCATGCAATCCAATTTGGACGCAACCTGCTGGCACCTTTCTGAATTGGTGTCTACGATGACTACGCTCTTCTTTTCCTGTATAAGATGTCTTGCCAGTCTTATACCACGCCTTCCGGCGCCCAAGATAATAATATTCATAGCTTAGCCATTTTGCCTTAAAGATAAGGGAAAAGCAATAATACAGCTTTTATAGGATTCTTATTGTACTTTCTGACTTGTTGAGGGGAAACTCAACTACATAGAATAGTGATATATATAAAAATGTGTCCATAAAAGTTAGATTTATATAAAAACTACTTGTTTTTCTCCCGCCATTTGATGTAAAAACCTCACCATGAAAGATGATAGTAAAGACTTGCTGTCACGGCTTGGCCTTGTCGGTGAGAGGATAAAGAATCTGATGAAGGTATATTCTCTCCTTGAAAGGAAAGAGGAGGAATTCTGCTCCTCATTTTCACTGGTGTGCACCGAAAAGTGCGGGGAGTGTTGCAGACATTATGTCCCGTCTTTGACGGAGGGTGAGGCTGATCTTGCAGCCTGGCTTCTCATAAGGGACGAACGTGAAGATGAGATTTTGTCCCGTCTCTCATCATCTGACGTGAATTCACCTGTCTGTCCGCTCTTCAATTTGAACAAAGACCAGCATTGTGCATTTTATGCGGGGCGGAGCATGGTGTGTCGTCTCTTCGGGGCATCTGTATCTCTGGACAAGAACGGAGAGCCTGCCTTCCGCGATTGCAAATGGAAGGAAGAAAAGAGGGTGATTACAACTGCAGAACTCGAGAAGAAGAGGGATGCAATTCCTGTTATGAGTATCTATGGTGAGGCTCTTGAAGGTGAGGGGGAGAGCATATATACAGCACTTCCAAAGGCTGTTGATAAAATCAAACTTCTTCTTTCCTATTCCGATCCTTATTCTGCATAATACAACTATGACTGTTGAACGTATAACAAAAGCCAAGGCTGAATGCCTTATTCCCGGAATCCCCGCATTGGGGTCTGTTCTTCCATTGAAGGATGAAAGTGCTTCCTTTTACCTTATCAGTGAGGATGGCTTCTTTTCTGTGATATTCACAATTGCCATTGTCGAGCAGGGGGAGCTCACATACATAAGTGACGAGAGTGTCAGAGGACAGTTTGAAGCTTGGATGAGTCATAATGACTCACTTTAAGGATGTGTCACTCCGGGCGTGTCATTTTGGGGACAAAAGGATGCGGGCTACATTTTGGTGTGTCATTTTGTCTCAAAACCGTATTTGATTATTATTTGACAATCAGATGTTAACTTATTTATTTATAAGAAATTATATAAAATTGGCACGCTTATTTCATAATTATCTGTGTAGCGGAAAAAGCTACAAGGAGATTAAAAAATGAAATATTACATTAATAGAACAAACCCGACATTAGCAGGAATCGATTCCTTATTCAATGACATCTTTGGAGACAACTACTACTCAGCAAAGGTACCTGCCGTGGATGTATATGAGACACCGGAAAGCTACGTGATTGAAGCTGAAGTTGCAGGCTATGATGAGAAAGATATCTCTGTGGCTGTTGAGAAGCACGTTCTGACAGTCTCTTCTACAAAAGACTTGAAGAAGGCTGACGAGGAAGAGAAGAAAGAGGAGGAGAAGAAAGAGAGAAACTATCTCTTCAGGGAAATCTCCCGCCCGAACTTTACTCGTTCATTCACACTTCCTGAGGATGTCGATGAGGAGAATATAAAGGCAGAAACCAAAGACGGTATTCTGAAGATTACCCTTTCCAAGACAAAACAGTCCCAGAAAGGCAGAATCGAAGTGAAAATCAACTAAAAAATAAGATTGAAGAATCTTAACATAGCACCTCCTTTGCCCCGTGGTATAAAAACCTCGGGGATTTTCATTGTGCTATGATCGCACAGAGTCTCTCGTCCCAACTGTCATGGGGAAGTGCATCTGTCCTGGAGACGGAATAGCCGATACCTATACTGAAGAGTCTAGCTCTGTTTTTTCTGATATATCTGTCATAGTAGCCACCGCCCCTTCCCAGGCGGTAATTGTCCGTGTCATAGGCGAGAAGAGGGACAAGGATTACAGCTTTCTCATATTCAACTTCCACTCTATTCTTCACTGTCATTACCTTCTTTTCCGATTTCTCGAGTTCACCTCTTCCAAACTTCATATCATCTCCGTCAAAAAATGGCAGGAGAATCCTTCTGTCTGAAAGAAGTGGTGTGATATCTGGTTCAGAAGGGAGGGGATAGAAGGCAAGGATGGTTTCTGCGTCCCTGTATTCCTTCGTCTCCAGGAGGGATAAGACAATCATCTCTGATGCCTTCTTCTTGTCATCGTAATCTTTGATCTTTTTGAGATATATCTTTCTCAGTTCATTCTTTTCCATACCAAGACCCCGATGAACAGGAGAATAAAGAGTAAAAGCAGTAAGCAATCTTTTCTTGAAAGTGGATATGCTGTCCTCTCTCCTTTGATAGTGAAGGACCGTGAGTAGAGTGCATCCTGGAAAATCAGCATCTTCTCAAAGAGAAGTTTCATTAGTGCCACCGTATACTCTGTGAGGTTATTTACCGGATGAGTGAAGAAGGATCCCAACCTTGCCCTCCTTGCATCCATCATCTCTCTTGCCGAAGTAAAGACAATGGGGAATATTGAGAGACTCATCATCAGGTATGATGATATCTTCCACCCCCAGCTTCCCATCACCAACGAGAGTACATTACCCAATGAGGATGAGAGTAAGAGCAGATCTGCATTAAGTACGAATATTCCCGAGACGGTGATTAGAGAGAGAAATCTTGCTGTATCGGCAATTGCAATGATTGTTTCTTTATCCTCCATTATCCCAAAGAGAAGTATAAGAAGGGCTGTAATGAGCATGATTTTCATCCGCCAGAGTAGTTTGAGAGTGTTACACCCAAAGAAGAATGGGGTAATAAGGGTAAACGTGGCAAATATTATCATCTCCAATGGAGAGAGAAGGCCTGTGATTATTGAGTAAAGGAGAACGCCTGTAAGGAGTACAAGAGGATTTATTTCCCGAGCCATGAGAGCTCCTCAAAGTCCAGTGGGGGGAGGTATATATTGTTCTCTCTGAGAGAGGAAAGCATCTCAGAGCTTTTTCCCGAGGCCGCGACCCTTCCGTTGTTGAGAATTACGGTATTATCTGTAAGTGCAAGAAGTTTTTCGACCTCGTGTGAAACTATGAGAATGGTTACTCCTTCCTCCTTGAGTCTTACCAGTGTCTTTAATACTTCCATGATTGAAGGGTAGTCGAGGTTGGCAAGAGGTTCATCGAGAAGAAGAACCTTGCTCTCCATTGCAAGAACACCGGCTATTGAGAGCCTCCTCCTTTCTCCTCCGGAGAGAACTCCCGGGTCCTTCTTTCTGTCCTTCTCGAGAGAGAATAGGGATAACATCTCTTCTGTTTTGCGTCTAATCTCCTCTACGCTTTTCTTCTCGTTCTCAAGTCCGAAGGCAATATCTTTCTCGACAGTCCTGCCGACAATCTGGAGAGAGGTGTCCTGGAATACAAGCCCGAAGAGTTTCATTCTCTCCTTCTCCTTTTTAAGTTCAGCTCCTTCAAGGACTATCTTTCCCTTTTCAGGTTTCTCAAGTCCTTTAATGCATTTGAGCAGGGTGGATTTTCCGCTGCCATTAGGTCCCGCAATCAAGGTGATTGTTCCCTTTTCCACCTCCAGACTGACATTATCGAGGAGGAGGGTTCCGTCAACGGATCTGGTGATATTGCTCAAAGAGAGATAGGCCATGAGACGAGTTTAAGTGAAAAGGGGTGCTTCTAACAATATTGCAGGGTGTACGAAGAGTCTTTTTCTGCTATTATTACACAGATGAGCAGAGAACAATATACAGAAGACTATGAGGATTTCGAGCCGGAAATAAGGACATGGCCTTATCTTCTGCTTTCCTTTCTCATTCCTCTGATTCCGTTTGTACTTAACATAATGCTGGGACGTGATGGTTTTACGATGATGCTCCTTATTGAGTATGTGATGGCTCTTCTCCCGCTCTTATGTGCATCTCTTTCCATAAAGGATGGGGAAAGATCCTGGCTTCTTATCGGCTCATCTGTACTCAATTTTATCCTTATTCTTGTCAGGTGGGCCTTTCTGAAGATGAACGGGACTGTGGAGTATCCTCTTGGTGTGCCGTTTATGGTTGGAGTAGCTCCGGTGCTACTTCCCGTGATTTCCTATGCATTCTTCAACAAGAGACGAAGAAAGAACTGGCTTGGCTGGACACTCATAAGTCTTGTGCTTACATCACTTATTACCTTTTTTTCATACCGTGAGGGAATTATCTGGACAGTCTATCCAGCTCTCCTCCTAGTATTGACTCTTTCGCTCTTCGCCGTCACAAGAAGAACGGAGTCTACTCCGTGGTACATAAACATATTACTTGTACTATTGGTTCTCTCCAGCATTACACTTTATCCGGGTCTTGTTGATACTTACATAAGTGGTGATGTCCATGAGGCCCTTAACGTGACTGTGAGATGTTTTCTCTATTCTTTTGCATTCTGGTATACACTGTCTTTTCTCTTTGTCTTCTCTGCCCTGGCAGGAAAGAGCAGCTACAGAATTAGAGTGGTTGAAGATGAGAAAATAGAGGAGTGTGAGAGGATAGTAGTGCCGGCACAGAACCCTGCACAATCCTATGGCTACACCAATCCTCCCGAGTATTCCCGCTTTTCGCATGATACCACACCACGGGAGAATCCAGTTGAGGCACCGCAGCTTTCTGCAATACAGGATCCACAGCCACAAAGACGGACACAGCAGCAGGCTCAAAGAGATGATAAGTGGTTTGATTTTCTTGAAGGTGGAGTAAAGGACAACTCCGGAAGCCGGGAGAGTGAGAGAACCAGCCCGAGGGACCGGGACAGGGATAGAGATTATTATCGTGAATGCGATTATGACCGGGACAGAGACAGAGATTATTACCGCGAGCGTGACTATGATCGAGACCGTTATTATGATGACAGGCGTTACAGAGATGACCGGTATTACGACGATAGGGACAGGCGTGACTACCCTGTGAGGTATAGGGATGACAGGGACAGCGATTATTACCGTGACCGTGACCGCCGTTATTATGATGATGACTATGACAGAGACAGGCGGAGATAAATATTCATCCGGTAGTTGACAATAGTTTGCAAAAACCTTATCTTTTCACATGTCATGCCGTTTTAGCTCAGTTGGTAGAGCAAAGGACTGAAAATCCTTGTGTCCCTGGTTCAATTCCTGGAGACGGCATTGAAAGGCTCCTTTTATCGGGAGTCTTTTTTATTGCCGTATGTTTTTCCAGGTATCTATGAGGTGTTGTCTTCTTGAAGCATTGTATAAGTGGAACTGGTCACAGGGAGAGAGGTTGTATGCAACCTCCTTGCAGTCGGTTCCCACCTTCCGCATAGAAAATGAGGCTTTAAGCTTGAGGTCAGTTATATAGCTTTTGAGCAATTACTCTTGCTGTGGAATGGACCATTTTTCTGAACCTGTGTTTATTCTCCTCGACAGAGTTCACTGATCAGCTTTTCTCTGTATGGAATATCAACGGTGATTCGCTTTACATCTTCATACCGTTTTCCACCCATAAGAAGTTTTACAAGTCTGGTCATCTGATCCACACCTTCAGCGTACCCTTCTACATGTCCTTCAGCATGACCTTCGAGACGTCCTTCAAGGCGTCCTTCGAGACGTCCCTTTTCTTCCCTTTCTCTTCCCCATTCCATTTCAGCCTGGCACACATTAACCTCCTCCACTCCTTTTGGAATGTCAAAATTTGATTCTGTGCCAGATGTTACTTGTCCAACAGTAACTCTTTTATGAGTTTTTCCCGGTACACAGCATCAGTGGTTATTCTTTCAATATCTTCATACCGTTTTTCACCCATAAGAAGTTTTACAAGTCTGGCCATTTGGTCCACACCTTCAGCGTGCCCTTCTACATGTCCTTCAGCATGACCTTCAAGGCGTCCTTCGAGACGTCCTTCAAGACGTCCCTTTTCTTCCCTTTCTCTTCCCCATTCCATTTCAGCCTGGCACACATTAACCTCCTCCACTCCGTCCGGAATGTTAAAATTAGATCCAGTGATCACTTTTATTACTTTTGCCGCATCAACATCAAGACTAGTCAGCCTGTCCTCCGACTGGACATACTCTATAAGCTTATTCCTGTCCTTAGAGTATTTGATGAAACTGAAAACCTCCCTGAGAGTTGACTGAAATTTACCGATTTCCTCTGTTGTCATCCGTGCAGGCTCAATCAGATTTATCCTGTAATCCTGAACGTATGAGAGAATCTTCTCATCACTTGGAGCCATCATCTCCTTGAGAGACATTGGCCCGTCCCACCGGCTGTCACCGAAGTGAATAACCAATGTAATTACAGGTGTCAGTCTGTCTTTTCTGGTAATCCCGGAGAGAAATTCTTCAACTTTCGGCTTACCGGCAGGTTTGCCTTCCTTCCAGACCTTTCTGTGTTTTTTTGCAATCTCTGTCACCTGTTTGCCATATTGGAGAGCATCATACACCAGATTCTTGACTGGCATCGCATAGTTTATGTCAGTTTGGTTCTCAACGCCGAGAATTACATATGTTGCATTTTCATTATACATGATGGTCGCGGCTTTTAGTACATCTCTGAATTTCTGTTCGGACTCTGTCTGTATTCCTCCCGCATCATCAGAATAATATGGTACTACGAGTTCGGTTGTATCTATCTCGATAAGACTGTCTGGTTCTATTACCGGCTTACCATCATAGATGAAATAATTAAATGCATCAGCAAATACTTTGTTGTTATGTATATACTCTTTTGTAATGTTGTCTTTCAGTCCCATAAATACTATCCCCCTCTGAATCTAATTCTATATTATCATTAAAATTAGTAAATATCAAGGAGTAAAGTGGAGAAGGTGTGTATTCTATATCTCAGAGCTCTCTGAAGAGCTCCGGATGGCCGATGAGGTGCATATGATCGTTGAGGACCTCAAGGTAGTAGAGAGCCTTCTCCTCATCGTAGAGCAGCTTTGTGATGCTTGTGTTCTCCAGATGCTTTGAGAAAACAAGTCGCTTTGAAAATGGCAGGCTTAATAGGCCGCATATGGCGGCACGCATTGCACCTCCATGGGTGACAATCAGAATCCGTCTGTAATCGCTTTGTGCTATCTCGTCAAAGACTATTTTCATCCTCCTGTACACCATCTCGCTGTTCTCTCCTCCCGGGAATGGAAGATCGTCTAGGCGCATACTAAGTTCATCAAAAAATGCTTTATACTTTCCTTCCTTGACTGAGAGTGGCTCACTTGTAAGAAAACCATAGTCTATCTCGTTGAGTTCGGCCCGTCTCTCTATCTCCATGTTCCAATTCTCATTAATTATGTCTGATGTTTCGATGGCTCTTTTGAGGGTGCTCGAGTAGAGCTTGTCGAACTCCTCTCCCTTGAGTCTCTTTTTCAGAAGGTCGGCCTGTCTGAGTCCCATATCTGAGAGGGGGACATCTTCATTGAAAGCTGTAATGTTCTGTCGAGCATGTCTTATAAGATATATTTCTTTCATAGCGTATAGTCGAATGTTTCGTTCTGTGCCTTGCTACTTGCGGCTTTCACACCTTTTACAAGGGCATTGTGGAGTGTTTCTCCTTCAAGGAGAAAGTGGGTCATGATGCCTGTGAGTGTATCGCCACAGCCTATTGTGTTCTTGGCTTTCACCTTCGGTATTTCAATTTCTCCAAATCCTGAGCCGGCATAATACCACAGGGAATCTCTGCCTCTGCTTAAAACTGTCTTTATTCCATAGCCATCATAGAGATCCTTCATAACTTTTACGGCTTTCTCTCGAATCTGCTTATCCTGGGCATTGAGAGAAATACCAAATGTGATGGCAAATTCAGAGAGATTAGGTTTGATTACATCAGGGTTGTACTTCAGTGATGAGAGAAGATTCTCTCCTTTGATGTCGAGGACAGTCAATTTACCTTTCTCTTTGCATTTTCTGACAATATCGGGAATGAGGGAGTCTGAGTACCCGGGAGCCTTTGTTCCACTGATAATTACGGCATCATGTTTCGGCAATTCTTCAAGAAAAAGTGAATAGAGTAGTGCTGAGGTATCTTCTTCGACAGGCTCTGCTTCCTCGACGAGCTCCGTCGATGTTCCTTTTTCTCTGTTGATGACGGTTGTGCATGTCCTAGTAGAGGCATTCACATTTACATACCTGATTGGTATGCCTTCCTCTTCTGAGAGGGAAATAAATTCATTTTTCCTCGGCCCTCCGAGATGAGTGATATTTGTTGCACTCCTTCCTGCTTTGAGGAGTACTCTTGCTACATTTATGGCCTTTCCTGAGGCATATAGTCTGTGGAAGGTGCATCTGTTGACTTCATTCTCCGTGAAGGAGGGAAAGATCAGAACATGCTCGAATGCGGGGGAGAGACCTATGGTGAGTACGCTTTTCATTCTACAGGGCCGTCCTGTATATTTTCACAATGTCGTCCCTGCCGAGCTTCATTATGTCTCCTACAGTGCGGGAAGAGTAGAAGGAGCACTTGTCTGCAAGCTCTTTTATATCATCATCTGTGGGAAATATGTTTGCTTCACTGAGCCTGGACGGCATACCGAGCTCTTTGTAGAACTCCTCGAACTTTTCTATTGTCTTCTCTCCGTCCTTCAATAAGTCTCCTGTCGGCTCTATATTGTAGAGGCCATAGCCCAGAGATGCAAAGCGATGAGGGGCGGCATGGAGTGTGTAGCGTGCCCAGCTTGGCCAGATAATAGAGAGTCCGGCTCCGTGTGCGATGTCATACTTACCGGAAAGCTCATGTTCAATCTGATGGGTAGCCCAGTCCCCCCGCCAGGAGTTTCCCGTAGCCATCAGACCGTTGTGAGAGAGGCTTGATGCCCACATCAGGGTTGCCCTGGCGTCATAGTTGTCCCTCTCACCCAGGGCGATTCTTCCCCAGTCGCGGACTGTCCTCAGCAGAGACAGTGCAAGACTGTCTGTCAATGTGAGTGAGTATTCCTTTACAAAGTATCTTTCCATTGTATGCATCTGGATATCGACAATGCTGCACTTTGTCTCATAATCGGGAAGAGTGAATGTGAGCTCCGGGTCAAGAAGTGCAAATCTGAGACGGCAATAATCGCTGTTACATCCACGCTTGAGATTGTCGCACTCGTCATTCGTGATGACAGAGCTGTCACTCATCTCCGAGCCTGCTGCGGCAAGCGTGAGTATACATCCGACCGGGAAGGAACGGGAGGGCTTTGCTTTACCCGAGTAGAAGTCCCAGACATCTCCGTCATAGTTAAGGCCGTAGCCGATGGCTTTTGCCGAGTCGATGACAGACCCGCCCCCTATGGCGAGTATAAAGTCAATATTGTTTTCCCTTCCGGTTTTGATTCCCTTTCTCACAAGAGTGAGCCTGGGGTTTGGGACGACTCCTGGGAGAAGTACATATTCAATTCCTTTATTTTTCAGAGCTGATGTGACCTTATCAAGTAGGCCGTTCTTCACGATGCGGTCAGAGCCGTAATGGATGAGAACTCTCTTTGCTCCTTCCTTCTGTAATTCCTCTGCAACGCTGTCTTCAGCATGCCTTCCGAAAGTAACCCTTGTAGGTGTATAATAACTGCTGAGTGCCATAGTTTTTTTCTCCACACCTAATGATAAAGGATAGGTGGCAGGAGTTGAAAGTGGTTGAATTTAAGATAATTGATTATTTACAATTCAATTATGGCAAAGGTAATAGTAATAGGACGTGGCTGTGTCGGCGCTACTGTTCTGAACAACATATATAAGTCAGGGGAGGTCTTTTCTCTTGTCAATGAGGAGAGAAGGGGGAGACTTGAGGACATAGTCTTCAACGGCAGTGTCCTTCCGATAAGGACAATTACCCCGTCGTCTCCATTTGAGGCAGACATCATAATAAATACAGTCAAAAACTTCTCGCTTGAGGATACACTTCCTCTTATGGATAATTTTGTGGGGCAGAATACTATCATAATCCCCCTCCAGAACGGCATAGAGAGTGAAGATGTGATAGCAGAACGCTTTGGTCAGGACAAGGTGATTCATGCTTTCATCTCAGGCTTGAGTACGCAGCGTAGCAAAGCAGAGGTCACATCATTTACTCCCGGTCTCATCACCTTTGGAGAAATAGACGGGAGCACTACAAAGAGGGTGAAAAGGATAACCTCCTATCTGGACACAACCAGCCAGCCTTACACTGTCTCTCCTAATATTACCCATGACCAGTGGCTGAAATTCATGACGAATACATGTATCAACAGCCTCACAGCACTTATGGAGTATGATTACGGGACTTTTGTCAGTAGTGACAACCTTCTCAGATGTGTAAGGCTTGTTGCCAGGGAAGTCCAGACTGTTGCCGGGGCTGAGGGAATAAAACTTACCCAGGATGATATAGAAAGCAAGATAAGGGAGACCGTCTCCCTTCCTCCGAAGGGAAGATCAAGCATGTGCGATGATGTGATGGCAGCCAGACAGACCGAGAACAGGTGGTTCTGCGGTTCATTGTCGAAGAAGGCAAAGCAGCATGGTATAAAAACTCCTTATTCTGATTTCCTTTTCATGCTTCTGGAGGCTAAAAGTGGACGATAATGGGTTGAGGGAGAAGGCTGTGGCATATACGGCTCTAGTCACATACTTTTCAGGGGATGATGTGACAGCATGGAATACACTTGAGCGCCTCAATGTAGACTGGTCGCTTCCGTTTGCCACATATACAAGGGAGTTCACAAGAGACAGTGAAGAGGAGAACAGGTTTAACTCAATCTGGAGGGAAACCAGAGAGTCTTTTGTCAGGTCGAAGGTGTCATATACTATTCTGCCTTATTCCGGTTTTCCAGGTATACACTACCTCTATCTCTCGGGACGGGAGGAATTTGTTGAGGGAAAGAAACTTGTCTTCCTTGGTTCTGTGATGCCATCGCTTCAGGGTAAGAAAGATACTGCCCTGGTAGTGATGGAGGCTGTCAAGAATGGTTATGTGATTATGGCTCCGTTCGAGACCGGACTGGGAGCATATGCACTCAATGTTGCACTTCAGGAAGGCGGAAAGGTGTGCGGGGTACTTTCAGGTGAACTCTCGAAATGCCCGAGCGAGAATCTGTTACCTCTTATGGAGGGCATATATAAGGAAGGGCTGTTGCTCTCGCAGTTTCCACCGTCCACAAAGAGGGAGAAGTGGCATGTGGTTCTACGTAACAGGTTTCTCTCTTCATTCGGAGATGCCTTCTACATGGCAGAAGAGAAGAATGGAGGACCTGGGTGGGCTGTCTTCGACCAGGCAATGAAAAACGGCAAGAAATGTGCTCTTGGAAGCAATGCGATAGGTAACCCGAACTTCAGCTGGTGCTCTGACCGCAAAGCCGGTGGGGCAATTGAAATAAGGAAGGCTAAGGATATAAAGAGTCTCGTTACAATTCCACGTAAGAGAAGGGTTCTCCCGGAGAGTGAGCCAGATCTCTTCAGCGCGCTGACTATTGACGAGAAGGGGCCTGGAGAATAACATCTCAAACAGTTTGTAATAAGGAAAAAGATATGAAACCCATTACAGCCAACGAGCTAAGGAAGAAGTATATTGATTTTTTTGTCTCCAAGGGACATAAGCAGATTTCAGGGGCATCCCTGATCCCGGAAAACGATCCGACCGTCCTTTTCACGACTGCCGGCATGCATCCGCTTGTACCATATCTTCTTGGAGAGGAACACCCTGCAGGCAATAAGCTCTGCGACTACCAGAAGTGTATCCGCACCGGTGATATCGACAGCGTAGGGGACCCCAATCATCTCACATTCTTCGAGATGCTGGGTAACTGGTCTCTCGGAGCATATTCCAAGAGCGAGATGATCGGCTATTCGTTTGAGTTCATGACAAAGGAGCTTGGTATTCCTGTGGAAAAACTCTCCGTCACCGTCTTTGCCGGCGACGAGTCCGTCCCGAGGGATAATGAGGCTGCATCAAAGTGGGAGAGCCTTGGTATTCCTAAGGAGAGAATCTACTTCATGCCACGTGAGGACAACTGGTGGGGACCGGCAGGTGAAACAGGTCCATGTGGTCCTGACAGTGAGATGTTCATCGACACGGGACGTCCTGCATGCGGACCGGATTGCAAGCCCGGATGCCATTGCGGAAAGTACTTTGAAATATGGAACGATGTTTTCATGCAATACCGTAAAGAGAAGGATGGAACCTTTCATGAGATGGAGAGAAAGTGTATCGATACCGGTATGGGAATTGAAAGAACGATCGCCATTCTCCAGGGAAAGAAGAGTGTCTATGAGACAGAGGTCTTCCAGCCAATTATCAGGGCCATTGAGGGACTTTGTGGAAAGAAGTACGGTGACAACGAGGATGATGACATATCGATAAGGATAATCTCTGACCATGTGAGGACATCTGTCTTCATCCTTGGTGACCAGAAGGGTATGGCTCCGGGTAATGTCGGCCAGGGTTACATCCTCCGCCGTCTCATAAGAAGAGCAGTGAGACATGGTAAGAAACTGGGAATAGAGTCTTACTTCCTTTCCTCCCTTGCCAATGTTGTTCTCGACCTCTATGGAAAGCCGTATCCTGAGCTCATTGAACACAAGTCATTCATCCTTGACGAGCTTGAGAAGGAAGAGGAGAAGTTCAGCAAGACGCTTACAAACGGAGAGAAGGAGTTTGAGAAAATTCTACCCAATCTCATGAAGGGCAACAGCAGGGTTATCGGCGGACGTATTGCATTTAAACTTTATGATACATACGGCTTCCCGATTGAACTTACAGAGGAACTTGCACGTGAACACGGCTTTACTGTCGACAAGGAAGGCTTCAAGGAAGCATTCGAAAAGCATCAGGCAATATCGAGAGCAGGGGCAGAGCAGCAATTCAAGGGTGGACTTGCAGACCACAGTGAGGCCACAACGGCACTCCATACTGCAACCCATCTCCTCCATAAGGCTCTTTCTGTAGTTCTCGGTGGATATGTCAAACAACTGGGGTCAAACATCACTGCAGAGAGATTGAGATTTGACTTCAACCATCCCCAGGCTCTCACAAAGGAAGAGCTGAAGAATGTTGAGGACCTTGTCAATGAGCAGATTCAAAAGGATCTTCCGGTTGTCTGTGAGACGATGACTCTTGATGAGGCAAGGGCAAAGGGTGCAGCCGCACAATTTGATGCCAAGTATGGTGAGAAGGTTAAGGTTTATTCAATCGGAGACTTCTCAATCGAAGTCTGTGGTGGCCCGCATGTTGAGCACACGGGAGAGCTCGGACACTTCAGGATCGTCAAGGAACAGTCCTCGAGTGCAGGTGTAAGAAGAATAAAGGCTGTGCTTGAAAAGTAAGCTTTCAGTGAGATGAAAATGACCGCATCTGTGTGATATTCGGACGCGGTCTTTTTTATTTCTGTGTTGTCTTGTTTTCTTCTGGGGTAGGGGCACTCAGAAGTTCATAGTAGGCATCCATCGAGAAAGAACCGTTTTGAATCATTCTGTCCATGCTGTTGAGCACGTATGTTGTTCCCATTTGGCCGTGCAATGACAGAAGATTGTAAATCTTCCATGAGATTGACGATATGATGTTCGGACTTATGTTTCCGCATTCATTTTCATGGTCTGTGAAGAAAGCGGAGATCGGGACATTGAATATCTTTATCAGGGCAACGGCTGTTGAATGGTCAGGCCAGGTCTTACCGGTTTCCAATCTGGAGATCGTCTTGGCTGATACTCCTGCCATCTTAGAGAGTGCATCTTGCGTAAGTTTCCGTTCTTCTCTCAGCCTCTTTAAGTTGCCGCCAAATACTTCATTTATTTCCTTCATGGCATTCATTATACCCAAGCCAAACAGTTGTGTCTTTGGACACTTATGTGAGGTAAATGTCCCGAATAATGGACATTTTAGGGAAAGGCTATACCATCATTGGGTATTTTTACTTCATATATGCATATGTTGTATGTCCCGAAAGGCAGATGCTTCATGGGACATTAATTAAAATGCACGAAAAAAAGGGTGTCAAAAAATCGAATATCAACCCCAGATCAGGGAATCCCTTTCTACAATATATGGTAGAGTGCCACTTCTATAGGATAGATTGCCTGCTACTGCATGGTGGTGAGTCGATGATATACATTTTATACAAAATGTGCTTTACTACAGCATCCTAAAGAAAGCAGAATCAGCCACCGGCTGACCATGAGGTGCGTATGAAGAAAATTACGATAATACTATCTGTACTTGCCTTGCTACTTGCTCTTGCTGGATGCAGCAACGATGCTCCAAAGTTCTATACTGTCACATTCGATACGGATGGCGGATTGGTGGACGTAGAAAGCCAGTACGTCAAGAGTGGTGCCAAAGTTATTGAGCCCAAGGATCCTGTCAAAGAGAATTGCATGTTCAGAGAATGGAGGCTCAACGGTGTCAAGTATGACTTTTCCTCTCCTGTCACATCCGATATCACACTTAAAGCAGAATATTGGACACTACATACCGTCATCTTCGATTCCGATGGAGGCTCCTACGTTTCTCCAATGGAAGTGATAGATGGAACTGCGCTTGTCGAGCCCGCAACACCGATCAAGAAAGGAACTGGCGGGTTCGCAAAATGGGTAAAAGTCCTAGATGACGGTACCACAGAATATTACGATTTCTCGAAAGAAGAACCTGTTAAATCAGACCTGACTCTCCGTGCCGTATATATAGAATCGCAAACAGAATACTACACAGTCTCATTCGACTCCGACGGTGGTTCTAGCACAACCAGTCAGATTCTCAAAGGCGGAGAAGCGGTAATACAGCCCAAAGATCCGTCGAAAGAGAACACATACTTCAAAGAGTGGGTCAAGGTGGACAGTACAGGTGCTCTATCTGAGAAAGCATACAACTTTAACGAGCCCGTCGTGGAAAGCTTTACTCTTAAAGCCGTCTACTACACGACATACAAAGTCACAATTTTTTCACAGGGAGGATCATCTATCCAGAACGACATACAGTATGTTAAGGAAGGAGACTATGCAGTAGAGCCGAAGACCCCTGTAAACAACACGAAATGGGGTTTTAAGGAGTGGCTTGTCGTGAAAGAAGACGGTTCGACATCGTCATTTGATTTTGCAAAAACAAAAGTGACATCCAATCTCACAATCAGAGCCGATTACTGGAATAAATACACAGTAACGTTTAAAAATACTGATGGGAATATATACAGCACCCAGACAGTGAAGGAAAATACTAAGGCCGTGAAAATTGACGCTCCAACAAAAAGCGGTTCATGGGGGTTCAAGTGCTGGGTACTAGAAGGAACCAACACTGAGTATAACTTCGATTCACCTGTCGTTTCAGATATCACACTTACACCTACATACATTAACGGCTACACAGTCACATTTGACTCTGATGGAGGTACATATACACCCGAAGCGCAGTTTGTAAAGGAAGGGGAAAAAGCATCAGAGCCCAAGAGTCCCGACAAAAACGGTACGAAAGGATTCATGTGGTGGACAAAGAACGGTTCGTATTATGACTTCTCCACTCCCGTCACATCGAATATTACACTCAAGGCAGTATACTGGAAGGCTGCAACATCAGGTGAGGAGACATCTGACCAGAATGTAATTAATCTAAAGAACGAAGTGAGATGCCTCCACAACATTACAAGGACACTCCTCAACGATACTAATTGCAAGGGCCTCATGTCAGGGGCAACAGATGTCAAAAGTATCTTCGGCATTTCGGACAGTGGAACAAGCAATACTGTAAAATACCTCCTTGCGAACATGAGGATGGACGAAAACAAGCTTACAATCAACGGCGGAAAGTACAACCTCGATAATGTTAATGTAACCGTAAAGCTTGACGAGGAATCACTAAAAAAAATTACAAAGAATACTTCAAATATTGTCCATACAGGAAGTCTTGAGGATAAATATTATATCGATATAGAGGGGCTTACATTAAAGACTGATTGCCAGGTGACATGGACAACAAATAAGGAGACACTTATTTCGAAAATGTCGGTCAAGGGAACAGTCATCAAGCACAACGATGATAGGTACGAGTTCCATCTGCAATTTACGATTGTGAATGATGGAAAAGAGACAGTCTACCCTGTCATCCATGCAGGTGCTATAAAGAGCGGAGATGATGACAACATCCTCTTCTACAGTTATAAGGGTTACACGGGATATATACCGAATATCACCCTATGGTAAGAGAAATAGTCTTTTGAATAAAAAAAGGGGGTGTTACAAAAGTCGAAATATGACGAAGTAACACCCTTTTCTTGTTTTCTTATTTAAAACTCAAAATTAAGGGTAAAAATGGAGCCCGAGGAATCGAACCTGGGGCTTTCATGATAGAATGTTTTTTGAGGAATCATTCATCATGGGGAATTTTACCATACAACGGTCTTAGCATGAACGAGATTGTATGTCGGGCCATCATGAAAGAACTATCAGACTAAATAAAACCTTCAGTAAGGAATCTTGAGAAAAGGCAATCCCTCATATATGGCCTATCTTAATGAACATGGAATCTTGAAGATAAAAATAAGGGGTGTCAAAAAATCGAATTCAACCCGACTTTTGTAACACCCCCGTGTAAATGGTCATATCATATGGTAGCTCAGGCTTTCGAACTCAGGGGATCTGCCTTTGTGGCGAGCATCCCGCATGCAGACTTGCCATCCTGTCCCTTGCTTCTCCTGATTGTGTAGGGAATATTCATTCTCTCGAGTTCCCTTGTGAAGGCCCTCACTTCGCTGTCAGTGGGACTTTTGAAGGGAAGTGACACAATAGGGTTCCATTTAATCAAGTTTACCAATACATCAAGACCCTTTATGAATTTCCTAAGGTTATCTGCACTTTCTTCTGTTGTGTTGATTCCCCCAAGGAGGCAATACTCGAGAGTGATTCTCTTGTCATTTTTATGCTGGAAGCTGACTAGTGCTTTCTTGAGCTCCGAAAGTGGATAGTTCCTGTTCACCTTCATAATGGTTGAGCGGGTATCATTATCGGCTGAGACAAGAGAGACGGCAAGCTTTACGGGAAGATTGAGCTCCCCGAGTCTCTTTATCCCCGGCACAAGTCCGCATGTCGATATCGTAATTCTCCTGTATGATATGTTGATCCCGTCCTCCCTGTGGAGTTCTGTGATGGCACTCATGACCTCTGTGAAGTTCATAAGAGGTTCTCCCATACCCATGAAGACTATGTGTGTTATATGCTCCCCGAGTTTCTCAAGCTGTATGTATTGCTCGACTATCTCGTTTCCTTTGAGGTTGCGTCTTAGCCCCATCGTTCCTGTTGCACAGAATGAGCATCCCATTGCGCATCCGGCCTGGCTTGAGAGACAGGCAGTATAACGTCCCTTGCCGTCCGAGAGGCGGACACACTCTATAGTCATCCCGTCATCAAGCGTCAGGGCAAGTTTTACCGCATCTGTGCTTTCAACCTTCTCCCTGACTTTTGTTGTCAATGCTGACGGATAGAGTGACGAGAGACGTTCCCTTGTATCTTTAGGAAGGGAAGTCATCTTCGAGAAATCTGTCACACCTTTATCGAGAAAGGAACGTACAATCTTTGCCTGGAAAGGCTTATCCAGCTTCAGGACGGCCTGTAACTCAGCGTTATCTATGCAATATAATCCGGTCATTGTACCTGGAATGATATCACAAGAAAGACATAAGAAAAACATGCATGCACCTTTTCAAAACTTTCTTTTTGTACCATTATTTCAATTGGTAATTTTTTTACCGGATGGAGATAAAAATGAATAAGAAAGTTATTGCTTTGGTTCTTGTTTTTGCCCTTGCAATCTGCTCTGTTTTTGCATCCAGCACAACAGGCACATCCAGAAAGGATGGGTTCTCTCTCGGTGTCGGTCTCGGCACTAACACAGGCGTTGCCGTAAAGTATGGTATGGGCAAGTTTGATTTCCAGGGGGATGTCGGAATAAAGTTTATGAACGGCTTCGGCTTCTCTGCTGATCTCGGTGCTTACTACAATGTTTATGATATTACATTCAAGACAGATACATTCTCAAAGACACAGTATATCCCGCTTACAGTTGGTCCTGTTGTGGCTTTAAATGTCACAGAAGGCAAACTCGGTCTTGATTTCCTCGCTGTTGCAGGTGCTGAATACACGTGGAGCAAGGTCCCTGTGACAATGTTCCTCAAACTCGGTGGTGGATGCGGTCTTGCTTTCTCGTCAGAGAGTGTCAGCGTCAAGCCGACATTCTACGGTGTTGTTGGAGCACTCTATAATTTCTAATCTTCGGATTGGAATCCTTAGGGGCCTTGTTAGGGCCCCATTATTATTGCTTGAAATAGTATGGAGTATATTTTCCCTCATCAATCTTCCTGACCTCAGCCTCTACAAGAATTCCGTCCTCCCTGTATTCTGCAGATATTATCTCCCGACTGCTGCTGAGTGTGGAAAAAAGTGGGGATGAATAGGGGAGAAGGACTTTGATTTTCGTGTAGCATTCTCCTGCTATCCTGTCGAGTGCATTTATAAGCTCATCCCGTCCTTTTCCGTCCTTGAAGCTTGTCTCAACTGTCGGATAGCCTGTTGACCTCAGAAATGATAGTGATATGTCATCATAAGGTGAGTCGGTCTTGTTTATTACGACAAGTCCTATTCTTTCCTCTGCACCCAGTGATTTTATTGTCTCTAGAGTTGTGCAAAAGCAATCTGTACTGTCAGGGTGCGAGCAGTCTGCAACTATTATGATCTTGTCGCTTCCCAATGCTTCTTCAAGTGTCGAGGCGAATGATTCTATGAGGGAATGTGGAAGATTGCTGATGAAGCCTACTGTGTCGGAAAGGATTATTTCCCGCCCGGAAGGTAGTGAGATAAGACGGCTTGTAGTGTCAAGAGTTGCAAAGAGTCTATCTTCCGGCTCCGGAGATGACGAGGAGAGACTTCGGAGTATTGTTGTCTTACCGGAGTTCGTGTACCCAGTAAGGGCGAATGAGAAGATATTGTTCTTCTCTCTTCTCCTGTGCTGTATCTCCCTTGTCTTTTTCAATTCCTGTATTTCTCTTTCAAGCGAGATTATCTTTGAGTCTATTTCTCGTCTTTTGAGCTCTATCGCCTTCTCTCCTTCTCCCTTTGCTCCTCTGACGCCACCTCTTTGCTGTGAATAGTTGGCCTCACGGAAAACGAGCCGGGGCTTGAGATAGACAGCCTCCGCCTTCATTGTCTGGAGACGGGCCTCTTTCGAGTGTGCATTGACCCGGAAGATGGAGAGAATTAATGCTTCCCTGTCAGATATTGGAAGTCCGATAAGGGACTCAAGTTTCATCTCTTCTCTTGGGGACAGGAAAGTGTCCACAATCACCTCGGTTGCATCTATTGCTGTGGCGATTTCACATATCTCTTCAATCTGTCCTTTTCCAAAGGAGGTGGTCTTCAGTGTGAAGCTCTTCTCATAGACTATCTGCAGACCTAATGTACCGATAAGGCTCCTTGTCTCAGCTGCCCTGAGGTAGACTTTTCTCTCATTCTCACCCTGGGTGCGTGTTGTAACCAGGAGAACGCGGTTTTCTTCCATGCGTACATAATAGCATCAAATGAAATTTTGGTGCATAATGGGGATGAGGAAAAACGATGAGTTTAAATTGCGGTATTGTCGGATTACCTAATGTCGGTAAGTCCACTATCTTTTCTGCTGTCACTTCAGCTCCCGCTGAAGCTGCTAATTATCCCTTCTGTACTATTGACCCGAATATCGGGATGGTCAATGTTCCTGATAAAAGACTTGATAAAATAGTTGAGCTTATTCCGCCGGAGAGAGTAGTTCCGGCAACTGTCGAGTTTGTTGATATTGCAGGTCTTGTCAAAGGAGCCAGTCAGGGGGAGGGACTCGGGAACAGATTCCTCGGTGCCATCAAGGAAGTTGGTGTTATTGCCCATGTCGTGAGGTGCTTTGACAACAGTGATATTATCCATGTCAACAATAAGATTGATCCCCAGAGTGATATCGAGACTATCGATATTGAGCTTGCACTCTCTGACCTTGAGACAGTTGACAAGCGCTATCAGAAGCAAAGCAAGCTTGGACGTATAAACAAAGAGCAGGCCAAGGAGAATGAGAAGGTTCTTCCTCTCTATGAGAAGCTTATGAAGGCACTCGGGGATGGTATCCCGGCTCGCAGACTGGGGTTTGACGAGGATGAGAAGGCTCTTCTTTATGACCTTCATCTCATCACACTTAAGCCTGTCATCTATGTGTGCAATGTCGATGAGGATGCAATCAATGAGGATAATGACTATATAAGAAAAGTCAGGGAAGTTGCTGCGGCCGACAATGATGCCCCTGTGGTTGTCATATGTGGTAAGATTGAAGCCGAGATAGCAGAACTGGAGACTGATGATGAGAAGAAGGAATTTCTTGAGGCTGTAGGCCTTGAGGAGTCAGGGCTGAATAACCTTGTCAGGGCAGCCTATCATGCTCTCGGACTCAGGACATTCTTCACGGCAGGTAAGGATGAGGACAGAGCCTGGACATTCAGGGAGGGCAGTAAAGCTCCCCAGTGTGCCGGCATAATCCACTCAGACTTCGAGAAGGGGTTTATCAAGGCCGAGGTTTATAACTACGACGATCTTGTGACCTATGGTAGTGAAGCCAAGGTGAAGGAGAACGGCAAGATGAGACTTGAAGGCAGAGACTATGTCGTCCAGGATGGTGACATTGTTTTCTTCAAGTTCAATGTTTGATGAGTTCCTCTCCCATCTCTCTCATTCTCTTTTCGTCCATCTTTACAACCTCCCTGTCATATGTGACAAGTCCGTTGAGCTCATCCTCAACGTCGCTCAACTGTGTGTAGATGGCCGCGCTCAGACCTTTCTCCTTTGCGGGGAAGATATCTCTATGGTACATCTTGATGACTGCGTCTGTGAGTTCTTCTACGGTTTTGTATCCTTTGTACTCGAACTTGTCATTTGAGTATCTGTGGCCTTCTATCTCTAGTCCGTACCCGCCGAACTCGGAGAGAATCACACAGCGGGAGTATCTGTCCTTTTTAAAGCGGTAAGGTCTGAAGTAGACATGACGGCTCAGGAAGTTTCCCTTCTTCTGGTCAAGCCATCCCGAATGATAGTCTACAGTTCTTGTCGGGTCGAGTTTTTCAACCATCATCCCAATCTTTATGCTGTCGAACTGACCCCATCCCTCATTGAATGGAACCCACATAGCGATGCTTGTCACATTGCCGAGGAGTTCAACCATTGATTTAAGGTTATTTACGAATTCCTTTCTCATCTCACCGTCTTTTCTCTTAAGAAGAGAGTAGTGGCTGTCTTTGATGTGGGATCCGATTATTAGTGGGGCAGAGATGACGGCCGGGGAATATTTTCCCCCTCCCGACGGCATATCCTGCCAGACAAGGATACCGAGCCTATCACAATGGTAATACCATCTCAGAGGCTCTATCTTTATGTGTTTACGGAGAGTGTTGAACCCCATCCTTTTGGCAAGGATAATATCGCGAGTCATCTCGTCTTCGCTTGAAGGAGTATATAATCCTTCACTGTAATAACCCTGGTCCAGAAGTCCATGGTGGAAATAGGGCTTCCCGTTGAGAAATAGTCTTTTTATTCCTTTGTCATCTTCTGCCATGGTGAATGTTCTGAGCCCTGTATAGGAGGAGACAATATCATGGCAGAATGTGACAGTAAAGTAATAGAGGAATGGATCCTCAGGCCTCCAGAGATGTGGATTCTCAATTGGTATAAAGAGCTCTTCTTCTGAAGTGAATTCGTACTTCCTGCTGTCAAGTATCACAGTTCCGGTGCCCGGTTGTGTTGTATGGACGGTAATCGAGAAGCCCAGGAGAGACGGTACGATTTTGAGGGACTCTATATGCTTCTTCTTCACTTTTTCGAGCCATACTGTCTGCCATATCCCCGATTGCGGAGTGTACCATATGCCTCCGCGTTTGAGCTTCTGCTTTCCTCTCTCCTGCTCTCTGGTATCTGTCGGATCCTTCACAATGACACTCAGAGTGAAATATTTTTTATTGACTGAGAGAGAGAAGGGAAGGTAACCGCCCCGGTGGGTGAGCTTGTCCTCTCCATCTATGACAATTATTGCCTCATAGTCTACAGCACCAAAGTGGAGGACAAGTTCCTCCTCATCCTCATTGAATGAAAATGGGATTTCAACATTCCTGGAGTAGACCAGGGTTTCATCACTCTGGAGGATATGTCCGACCCCGCTTTTTGCTGCTTCCGGGGAGTATGGGACAAGAATGGTCCCCTTTTTGATTATCTCCTGTTCTCTATTGATTATTTCGTATTTCCATTCTCCGTTGAGATTGAGCCACTCGCCTTTTCTTTCCAGTTGTGGTCTAGGATATTGAGGAAACGGAATCATGCTTTGGCCTCCTTTTTTTTGAGAACAATAAGAGGAATGATTGTCAGGATTTCGACTGCAGCCCCGAGAAGGAAGATCAGCGGGGTGGGGACTGTCTTTGTTACTCCGAGCTCAACGTATGTGATATTTGAGCCCTTTATTGCAAGGGCGCCAATATATGGTCCGATAATCATCGGAAGCATTACCTGGAAAATCATCCTGATTCCCTGTGTCTCTCCCTCCCGGCCTTTTGGTGTATAGTCCCTGACAAGACTTGAGAGAACGGAAGTAGATATGAGGTACCCGCTCATCATTATGACTCCACTTATTGTCGTATATACAAATGAACGTGCCGTATACATGAGTACAAGGCCTATTGCCATCAGAAATACGCTGAATAAGGCCGACTTCGTCCGTCCGAGCCTGTCGGAGAACCTTCCTGAGATAATGCATAAGACAGATGCCACAACAAGTGTGATTCCCAATAGGATTACATAGTTGTCTGTAAAGCCGAGATAGGTCTGTATGTAAATAATAAGGTAAGGGAAGAATACTTGCATGCTCAATGAGTTAAGTGCATAGGCTGTTAGTGCAATGTAGAGAAGGGGGTTATCTTTTACCGCCTCTTTTCTGAATCCCGATATTAGTGCGGAAAGCAGCTTCACATCCTTTCTCTCTCCGCTGTCCTTTGCAAGAAGGAAAATAGAGAGAAGTCCGGCCAGGAGCATTATTAGGGCAGTTATTGAGAAGAATGACTTCCAGTCGCCTTTCTGTGTGAAGCTGTCCATCACTCCGAAGACAAAGAGCATGGCCACCATAGGGAGTACCTGGACTACAGCCTCGACCTTTGTCCTCTCTCTACTCTCGACAGTCTCTGTTATATAGGCATTGAAAGCAGCATCGTTGGCACTCGAGCCGAAGAATGTCATCACGCAGTCCATGATGACAACAAGGACGGCAGCATTCTTGATTGCTGGATTGATGAAGGTAAAAGCGAAAACTGTCAGCGACCATATTATGTACCCCAGTGAGATGAAGATTTTTCTTCTTCCAAGTTTGTCGGAGAGGGAGCCCATGACGAGGGTGGTAATGGTTGCGACTACCGCAGAGGATGCGACCATCGCTGCGATATACCCCGGGTCTGTCGATATTTCATTATACATGAAGACATTGAAGTACATGTTCTCTATAGTCCAGGCAATCTGCCCGGAGAGTCCGATTATGATTAAAGCCAGCATCGATTTTCTGTTCATGGCCTGATTATAGCAGAAATCTAAGTTTTCTTCCTTTTTTTCGGCATATTGTAAATTGACACATTTATTTGTATTGAAGTAGATTAGATGAGTCGAGTTTCGACACAAACCAAAATTCTAACTGGAGGGTCTAAATCATGGGAAGAAATTTTACTCCTAGATTTAAGCAGTGCAGAAGACTTGGGGTTAATGTATGTGGACACCCTAAGGCAATGAAGAGAGCTGGAAGTCCAGCTTTCGCAAAGAGAAAAAAGCCTACTGACTACAGCAAGCAGCTGTGTGAGAAGCAGAAGCTCAAGGCTTATTACGGCATTATGGAGAAGCAGCTCCACCGTTATTATGAGAAGGCTCTTACTTCTTCAATGATGACAGGTGATGCTCTCGTCATCTCTCTCGAGAGAAGACTTGACAACGCCGTATACAGAATTGGTTTCGCAAACTCAATCAGACTTGCTCGCCAGCTTGTCAGCCACGGCCACATTCTCGTTAACGGAAAGAAGGTCGATATTCCTTCTTACCAGCTTCAGGTTGGTGATGTAGTATCACTCAAGGAGAAGTCAAGAAAGAACGCACAGTTCGAAGCTTGCTTCAAGGGACCAAAGTCCTTCAAGGGTGAATACTTCACAGTTGATCAGGATAACTGGACAGGAAAGCTGTCACGTCTCCCTGAGAGAAAGGAAATCCCAATCGAAGTCAATGACCAGCTTGTCGTAGAGTTCTACTCAAAGTAAGCCTGAGTCTTATAGATGGATATTTCTCACCCGGCCACATTACAGGTGAAGAGAGAAAGAAAAGGCCTCATTCCTTATTTGCCCTCTTTCTTGAACGTTTTCTGGCGGCTACCCTCAAAAACGGAAAATGTGAAATAACATTCTGGAGCTCCCGTCCGCGGGGGCTTTTTCATGCCCTTAATTCCACTCGGCAGAGAATGAAATGGGATCGTTGAGAAGAAGAAAGTCTATGACCGGGAATGTGTATGTTATACTGTTTTCTTCCTCTTTCACGGCTCCGTTGACCTTTGTGACGGTTCCCGGAAGTGTGATGGAAACGGTTACATAACTCTTTTTCAGTGCCTCAGGACCCTCTTCTCCCAGGAGAAATGAGATCATGTCATAATATTCATCCTCCGTCATGCCGTTCGAATACTCAGGACCATAGACCTCGAAGTTTTCGTCACTGAGGAGCGGAATGACACTCTTGAGTTCAGAATAGTTACTGGTGGTAAGATTGAAGGAAAGGGAGGACGGAGTAAGTGAGAGGAGTGTGTTCTCTTTTCCTCCGTTCAGATCCTTGAGAAGGGAAGACAGTGATGAATAATCAAATGAAAGAATATATCTTTTCCCTTCTCCGTCTGTCATGATGGATGCATTATCAGAAAAGGATGACGAATTTATGAGTGATGCCAGATTAACCATCGAGTCATCCATTATCGATATTCCATCTCCATCTGAAAAGGTTGCGAGATCCTCCAGAACAGACAGGAAGAACGGGTCTACCGTTATGTCTGCACATGATGAGCCTCCCGTGTCATCTGTGAGGCTGAGTTTCTCAGTAACCACACATGAGGACATCAGAAAAAGAAGACCCAGGATAAGTACAGACAGTTTTTTCATAGCGTCATCTTAGACCACAGCACCCTTAAATGGAAGTGTGGTATCTGTTTTGTGTATGAAGTTTATTGTGAAGAAGCATTAATTCTGTATTTGCTATGAAAACATAAGAAATGTTTTCCTCTGTGTCCAAGTATGGACATTATCTACCTATAGTGTTAGAAAAATGGAGTTTTGGATTAGGAGAGGAACATAAATGCTGAGAAAATTAGGCCTTTTCGCAATACTCTGTCTCTGTACGTCATCCCTTTTTGCATCATGGGATGGGACGTACCAGTGGATTAACAATACTAACAAGAACAACTGGGGGAAGGTGAAGGATATCACAATACGTGTGGAGAGTGTTAACACGGATTACCTCTATAATCTCTACCTTGTCCTTGACGGTGAGGAGTACAGGATATTCCCTTTGATTCTTCCGTCTTCCTCTTCGTATGACAGCTGGCATGACTATGATGAAAAGACATCTGAGGCCGAGGCATTCAGAAAGAATAACAAGAGGATGAACACGACTCCGATTGCCCCGGGAAAATGGAAGATGGGGGAGAGCACAGTGACTGAAGACAGCATCAGGACAACTGTCATTGCATCAGCCTTCAACATAAAGATTACGACAGAAGTTGAATATCTTTTTTCTCTTGACGGAAACGGCACCAAGCAATTAACTTTTTCAATGGATGCCGACCAGGACATAGCGAAGGGGAAATTCTTCCAGAACCCGGAAAAGGGCAGTGATGGTAAGTTTATTCTTACCTGTATAGATTAACAAGGAGGATGCATTTTGATTGCAGACCCTAACAAGAAGACTCTGATCATCGTTGAGTCGCCGACAAAGGCAAAAACCATAAAGAAATATCTCCCGCCAAGTTGTAAGGTTATGGCATCACTGGGACATATTGTCGACCTTAATCCAAATCCGGATCCCAAAGGAAAGGGAGTATACGGCATTGATGTTGATCACGGTTTTACACTTGACTACACAGTGGTTGAAGGCAAGGAGAAGCTGATAGAGGAGCTCAAGAGTGCACTCAAGGGTGCCGAACAGCTGATACTTGCAAGTGATGAGGACCGCGAGGGGGAAAGCATTGCATGGCATCTCTATAATACGCTCAAGCCGTCTGTTCCAGTGTACAGAATGGTTTTTCATGAAATAACCAAGAAGGCAATTACAGAAGCATTCTCTTCATGCAGGGATATAGACATGAATCTCGTTTATGCTCAGGAGGCAAGGCGTGTCGTTGACCGTCTTCAAGGGTACGGCATCTCACCGATTCTCTCGCGTAAGCTGGGAGGCAAGTATTCTGCGGGGCGTGTGCAATCTCCGGCTTTGAAACTTATTGTTGAGAAAGAGAACCAAAGACGGAAGTTCCGCGCTTCAGATTTCACGACTGTCATATCTCATGGTGCATTCAATTCGACGCTGGTCAGTATTGAAGGTGTTCCCGTTGCGTCCTCGAAGAGTTTCAACGGTGAGACCGGAGAGCCCAAGAAGGGAGTACGGGTACTAAGCGAGGAAGAGGGCATGGCAATATGCGGTGAACTTGAAGGAAGTGAGGCAGTTGTGACAAGTGTCGTCCAGAGCCAGAAAAGAGAGAAACCCAGCATGCCATTCACCACTTCAACACTCCAGCAGGATGCTACCAGAAAACTCGGTAAGAGTGCCAAGGAGATAATGAGCATTGCCCAGCGTCTCTATGAGAACGGCTTCATAACATACATGAGAACTGACAGTCCCACTCTCAGCCAGGAGTGTATACGTGCAGCGGCAAACTACATAAGGGATCAATATGGAGATTCCCTCCTGGAGATAAGACAATATAAGGCAAAGACACTTGGAGCACAGGAGGCACATGAGGCAATAAGACCCTCAGGGGACAGATTCCGCTCCCCTTCTGAGACTGGTCTTTCTGGGGACGAGCTCAGGCTCTATACCCTCATATGGAAGAGGACACTGGCTTCCCAGATGAAAGACAGTATCAAGGCAGTCACAACAGTGAAGCTGGAGTGTGGAAAATATACATTCTCCGCTTCAGGGGCAGTTATCCTCTTTGACGGCTTCAGACGTGTCTACATGGCTTCTTCTGATACGGATGAGGAGAAGGAGGAGATTCTTCCTTCCATAACTGAAGGTGAGAAAGTAAAGCTCGTGAATCTTGAGGCAAAGAGCCATACTACCCAGCCTCCCTTCCGCTATACGGAAGCCTCGCTTGTTCAGAAACTTGAGAGTGAGGAGATAGGACGTCCGAGCACATATGCAACGATAATATCGACGTTGATAGACCGCGGCTACGTTGTAAGACAGGGGGGAACGCTTGTCCCGACCTTTACGGGCTTCTTCGTGGAAGCGTTCCTTGAGAAGAGCTTTGCAAAATATATTGCCTATGACTTTACAAAGGATATGGAAGCGGGACTCGACAGAATAGCCAGCGGAGAGGAAGAGAAAGTGGAATATCTTTCTCATTTCTGGTTCGGTGAGGAAGGAAAAGATGGGACTGAGTGAAGACCTTAAAAAGGTAGGTGAGACGATAACCACAGGAGAGGCAAAGAGTCTTACGCTTGACGGCCTTAAAAATGAATTCACCCACGAGGGTGAACATATAACCTATGAGATAAAGATAGGAAAGTTCGGTCCTTATATCCTGTCTTCCCTTAAGGATGAAAAGGGGAAAGATGTAATGCGTTCAATACCTCCAACTCTTTTCCCCGGGACATTCACAGACTGCGACGCAGAGGCTTTGATTTTCCCTCAGGAAGATAGTGGAGTTGTCCTTTATGATAAGTATTCACTGAAGAAGGGGCGTTACGGAGATTACTTTGAGCGTCTATCTGATAATGCAAAGGCAACATGCCCCAAGGGAATCAAAAATCCGGAGACTGCAGGGGAGGAATACATAGACCTTCTCTTTACACTTCCGGAGACGATAGGCTCTGACAGGGACGGCAATGATGTTGTCCTTAAGGTCGGACCTTATGGATTCTATGCCCAATACAAAGGTAAGAATATAAAGGTGACGGATCCGTTCAACGTGAAACTTGATGAGATAATCGGGCATGGGGACGTAAATATGGTGAAAGGTGAGTACAATGGTAAGCCCATCAGTCTTGAATCGGGACGTTACGGTCTTTACATCAAATATGGAGATGAGAATGTCCGTATTCCCCAGGAGTACAAGAAGGAACGTGATTTCACACTCGATTGGCTGATCGAAATTGTCTCTTCCTCCCAGAACAGCAATAAGGGAACTGTGGAGGCTGAGAGGGAATTTGGAGAGGTTGACGGCATAAAACCAATTCTTGTGAATGGAAGATACGGGTATTATATCAAATGGGGAAATGAGAATGTGGCCCTCCCGAAAGAAGATAAGGATAATGTCTCCTCTCTTACGGATGAGAGAGTTGGAGAAATCATCGCAGAGTACAAGTCAAAACCGAAGGCACCGAAGAAAAAATTCGTCAGACATAAGAAAGCATAGGTCAGAAGATATATGACAGTACGATGAGGACAGTTGCTGTGGCAACAGGGACGGTGATGGTATCGTCCCCGTTTTTGCTTACAAGTTCAATGTATGCCGCCACCGGGGATGTGATAAGCGGATAGAAAATTACCTCATACCATGCATAGCTTCCCGAGAGCAGGATTCCGGTCATCCCGGCAAGGAAAGAAAAAAGCATCATAGAGAGACTTCCTTCCCAGCTCTTGTTCCTGTCTGCGAACTTCAGCTTTATCTTGTGTTTTCCAAACCTCCGTCCGATGAGTGCTGCGGCAGCATCTCCGACACCCCACATTAAAAATGAGGCTATTGCTATGTGCATCCTGCCGAAGAGCCCCCAGCAGAACACAATGAGGATTGCATACATCCCGAAGAAGAGTACAAGGCTCTTTCTAACTTCCCCCTTTTTCTTCTCAACAAAGAGAGAAGAGTACCATGCTTTATCTTCAAGCATCTTCAGAAGGGGATAGATGACAGCTGCAAAGAGTGTCGTTGTTATAGCAGCATAGTACCAGGTGTTTGCAATGAGAGTCATCTCGACAAGGGAAGAGAAAGCCACCAGGTGCAGGAGTTTACGAAATACATCCTTCGGAAAATTCTTGAAGAATATGAAGATGAGGACAAGGATGACGGCGCCGAAGAATATATACTCGGAGAATTCGATGACACACTCAAGAATGCTCATGATGAACGCACTCTCGGAAATGCAATCCCAATAACTCAACACAATCATACTTCCTCCGAGAAGTGTCAGGAGAACTCCCGCGATAATGGAGGATGTGTGGCTCTTCACCCTGTTGGCAACACGGGCCGATATAAGAGAAGAGAAAGTTGTGAGAGACATAGTAATCAGGAGAATCTTCCAGTGGTTCGTAATAATCCCCGGTTCAATCAAAAAATGGCTGACCGAGGAAATAAGTGCCGTCAGAGTCATAATTAGTGTGGTGGTTCCAACACTGCTCTTAAGATCCATATTCAGGAAAAGAGTGAATACAATAAGCATCATCATTCCCCCTCCGGTGCCGACAAAACCCGTCCCGAAACCGATTGTAAGCCCGAAGAAGAGGGAGATAATCACTCCCTTGAGGCTTAATGAGTCATTACATCCGGTTCCAGTCTGTATTTCCTTTTCAGGCTTCAAAAGGAATCTTAAACCTATGAAAAAAGTCAGAAAGAGTGAGAATGTCCCGAGGGTAGTGTTATTGAGAAGAGATGCGGTGTAGCTGCCGAGAATACACATTGTTGAGACGGAGAGGAGCATTATCCAGCCTTTTTTGAGGTTTATATTCCCATGTTTGATATAGATTGCAGCTGTTATGGCACTTGCGAGGATGTCTGATGATAGCGCGACAGCCTGTGCTGCATATGCTCCTCCTTCTCCCGTGAAAGACGGACAGAGCACTATGAGAACAGGAACCAGCACCGTGGCGGCAGAAAGCCCTACAAACCCTGTGCCTATTCCGGCGAGTATTGAAGCTATAACAATCCAGAAGTATTCCATCATTCACCTCTTTACAAGAATATGATGAGTATGGAGAAGTCAAACGGCAAGAACAATATGGTGGTTTTGGGGAATATGTTCTTCATAAAGTCCAGCTCGAATGAATCAACAGCTGAAAATCAGAAGCGACTTACAAAAACTCAAATCATCCGAGTTATAAAAAATCACCCTCTGAAGGGTGAAAGCTGGTCCCAGGCGGAATCGAACCGCCATCTAATCCTTAGGAGGGACTTGTTCTATCCATTAAACCATGGGGCCGACACATTGAATTATAGGAAAGAGCGGGAAAGTGTGCAATAGAGGCTTCTTTTCTTTCTTGATGGATTAGCATAAAATAAAACAAGGAGATAACTATGACAGTTTCAAAGAGAATGACACCCAATCCGGTAACATGTACACCTGAGACTCCTGTCTTTGAGGCCAGTGAGATAATGAAGAAAGAAGGAGTGCAGCGTCTTCCGGTCCTGGACAGTAACGGTAGTCTTGTCGGAATTGTGACCGAGAAGAACATTGTCAATGCAACCCCGAGTGGAAAGTTCAGCATGGTTGAATTTGCCCATCAGCTCTCACTTCTGACAGTCGGGGACGTCATGAGCCGTGAAGTCATTACGGTCTATACGGATGATCCTATTGAGCAGGCAGCAAGGAAGATGGCTGATCTTGATGTGTCATTTCTTCCTGTTGTTGATTATAACGGGAAACTTGTCGGTGTTGTGACAAGATCCGATATGTTCAAACTTCTCCTCGAGCTTTTTGGAACAAGACATTATGGAATAAGGGTATGTTTCAGCATAAAGGACAGACCGGGGGTCGTGGCCACAGTTTCTGAAGCTCTCCATAAAAAGGGTGCCAACATAATAAGTATCGGGAACCTCGATACCGAAATGGGCTACTCCACAATCATCATGAAGGTTAACGGGATAGACAAGGACAAGCTTGGTGAGACAATCAGACCGCTTGTGGATTCCGTTCTCGATATCAGGGAAGTCTGAGGTGGGAAAGAAGCAGAGGGGACCGGATCTGAACAGGGTCCTGATAGATGAAGGTAACAGTGTCTCTAATCCTTTCTCCCAAATAGTTCTTAAGGAGAAAAAAGAGGAGAAAAAGGAAATAAAGACAGAAAAGAAGAAGCCGGGTGAGATAGTCCACGGCTATAATCCTTCACTCTCCTTTGCCGATATTCTCTCTTCCTATGAAAAGACAGGAGATCCTTATCGGATGCCGAAGAAGTCGGCTTCCGGCTCCTCTTCTTCTTTCGGCGACATTCTTGATGAATGGGAGAATGGAAAGTCCAAAACTCCAAAGAAAAAAATTCAGAGACAGGAGAACAGATCCAGCTATCAGGCAACAAAAAGCTTTGCCGCAATTCTTGATGAATATGAAGGTGTTTACAGAAAAGAGGAAAGCAGAAAGAGCAGCAATAAGAACACAAGTGATGCCTCCTCGAATGTTGATAATCTTCTCCGTGGTTCTACTTTGTTCCTTGAGGAGAGTGAGGATGAGAAAGTAGGGGACAATGTCTCCTGGTCTGTCATCGGCGGTGCAAATAAAAACTATGTAAGGAAAGAGGAACAGGAGAGGGAAATTCCAAAGAAAAAGGAATACAAGCGTACGTCTCCCGGGTACACACCCTCTTCGACATTCGGCTCACTACTTGATGAGTACGAGAAGAAAAAAACAAATACAGTAAAGACTGAAAATAAGGTGGCTTCTCAACCTGTTAAAGAAGAACTCTCAGTCAAGGAGACTACATTCTTCATAGAAAATGAAGAAGAGAAGGTTCCAGACAATGTCTCCTGGTCAGTTCTTGGCGGAGCGAACAGAAATTATGTTAGAAAAGAGCCTGAAGAGAAACACGAAGAGAAAGAGGAGCCAGTAAAGGAAGTAAAGAGGATAAGTAAGCATTACACTCCGAAGAAGTCGTTCGGAGAGATTCTCTCTTCATACTCGAAAGAAAAGAAAAATGAAATAAAGTCCGAAGTCGATTTGAAGAAAGAAAGGGATGAAGGGATAAACCCATCCCCGGATGAACCATTCTTCATGAAGGGCGACGATACTCTTGTTCCCGATACTGTCTCATGGTCAATAATCGGTGGTGCGAATCCGGACTACGTTAGAAAAGAAGATCCTGAGTCCTCGCTTCTGACAAGGGAAATCGTGAAAAAGGAAACAAATAAAAAAACAGTGGCAAGTGAACCTTACTCCCCCTCATCCTCTTTTTCCGATATCCTTGCTGCTTATGAGGAGAAGAAAAGTGAGAAAACCTTCTCCCAGATTATAGAGGAGAAGGGAGACAGCAGAAAGAAGAAGGCCTCTCTTACAATAAATGAGCTCAGGCGCATGGGCGTACAGGCGACACTTGATCTTCACGGCGAGACACAGAAGGATAGCGAAGAGATGATCTCCTCCTTCCTTTCAGAGTCACATGAGCACGGATTGAGGAAAGTTTCGATAATTACAGGAAAGGGACTCCATAGCGAGACCGGAAGTTCCGTTTTGAGGGATCTTGCATTCTCCATCCTTTCTGGTTCACCTCTTGTACAGGAAGTGAGTCCGGCTCCTCTTACAAGGGGTGGAAGCGGGGCTCTCTGGGTCATACTCAAGGAAAAGAGCTAATAAAAAGCGGGCTGTCAAAGCCCGAACCTATCTTTCTCTGTAGATAATCCTTCCCTTTGTAAGGTCATACGGTGAGAGCTCGACCTTGACAGTGTCACCGGGAACGATACGGATATAATGCTTTCTCATCTTTCCCGAGAGATGTGCAAGAATAACAAGACCATTAGTCAGTTCTACACGGAAAGTCGTGTTCGGTAAGGCTTCCTTAACTACGCCTTCTACTTCAATTGCTTCTTCTTTAGCCATTCTTTCTCCTAAGGGTTAAACCTCGAACAGTGTAGTTACAGAAAAAAGATATGTCAATTGAAGAGCAGAGCGACTTGCAGAAAACGAGGGAAAGGTCCATCCTTACATTTACGACGGTGGAGGTGACTATGGGTGCTTTGAGTAATTATCTGAAAGAAAATAACGGTATGATAAGTGAGGAGATGGCTTATTACCTCTCTGGGCTTGATCTTGTTTCTAAAGTTTCACCGGAGCTTTCCTCTCTTATAGTGAAAGAACTCAGGGACCAGAGAACAAACCTCAAACTTATAGCAAGTGAGAACTTCTCATCCCTTTCAGTGCAGGCTGCAATGGGAAACCTGCTTACAGACAAATACGCAGAAGGGTTTCCGTTTCACCGTTTCTATGCCGGTTGCGACAATGTTGATGCGATAGAAGCTGAGGCGGTGGAAACGGCAAAGCGTCTCTTCGGTGCAGAGCATGCATATGTGCAGCCACATAGTGGAGCAGATGCAAACCTCTGTGCATATTGGGCGATACTTAATGCCAGAATTGAGGTTCCGGCCCTTGAAGAAATGGGAATAAAGAACCCATCCGAAATGAAGAGGGAAGACTGGAACAGAATAAGGGAGATTCTTCATAACCAGAGACTTCTCGGTATGGATTACTACTCGGGTGGACATCTCACTCACGGCTACAGACAGAACATATCGGCCCAGCTCTTTGATGCGTACTCCTATAGAGTCGACAGAGAGACAGGACTTCTCGACTACGATGAGATAGAGAGAATGGCGAAGGAGATAAAGCCGCTTATTCTTCTTGCGGGTTATTCTGCTTATCCCAGGAAGGTGAACTTCAAGAGAATGAGCGAGATTGCACACTCCATAGGAGCTGTCTTCATGGTCGATATGGCACATTTTGCCGGTCTTGTGGCAGGAAAGGTATTCGAGGACGAGTATGAGCCTGTGAAGTGGGCAGATGTTGTCACGACAACAACCCACAAGACTCTCCGTGGTCCCAGAGGTGGTATGATCCTCTGTAAGGAGGAGTTCAGGGAGTCTGTTGACAAGGGGTGCCCGCTTGTAATCGGGGGGCCACTTCCGCAGGTGATGGCAGCCAAGCTTGTTGCCCTGAAGGAGGCTGAGACAGAAGAATTCAGAGCATATGCAAGAAGAATAGTTAATAATGCCTCCTCTCTTGCATCCTCTTTCATAAAGAGAGGAACGGTAGTTCTCACAGGTGGAACAGACAACCATCTCATGCTTCTTGATGTCTCTCCTTATGGCCTCAACGGCAGACAGGCAGAGAGTATTCTCAGAGAATGCGGGATTACACTCAACCGTAATGCCCTTCCGTTTGATAGAAATGGCGCATGGTATACTTCCGGACTCCGAATCGGGACAGCTGCTGTGACAACGCTCGGCATGGGAGAGAATGAGATGGATGAGATAGCAGATATCATTACTTCGGTGCTGGAAAATGCAAAGCCACTTGTTCTCACGAAGGGCGAGCATAAGGGAGAGGAGAGCAAAAACAGGGCGTCAGTGAGCAAAGAAGTGAAAACTGAGGCCAAACACAGAGTTGAGGATCTTCTTGGAAGATTCCCGCTTTACCGGGAGCTTGACCTCGGGTATCTTGAGAAGAACTTCCCGTATAAAAAGGAAAAATAGAGATGAGGGGAGGAGGGAACCTCTCCTTTTTCTGTTTAGTTGTTGCCTTTCAGTATTCAGAGGATGCAAAGAAAAGCAAGCAACTTTGAAGGCAATATCAAAGTGCGGTGTCCTGCCTTCGGACTTGGATGGAGGGAGGTGGACAGTAGCCGGAGGTAAGGTGGGGGAAGTTTGTTATTTTTCACGGACAAATGGTTAATTTCAAGCATCGCTTCCTTATGTGTAGTATTTTCACATCTGTCAGACTTTGAAATTCTCCAAGTCTTCATTTGCCTTTCCGCTTTGGTGCAGTTACAATTAAAGTATGGCAAATATACTTATTAAAAACGGTCTTGTTGTAGATACAGAGTGGACCAGACACAGTGATGTGCTTGTTGAAGGTTCACGCATTAAGAGAATTGCAAGGAATATCTTGATTGAGGATTGCCCGGAAGGGACACATGTAGTCGATGCATCCGGATTGTGTGTTCTCCCCGGTATTATTGATGCCCATACCCACTATCATCTGGTGAGCAGAGGAACTGTCACCGCAGATTCTTTCGTCGAGGGGAGCAAACTTGCATCCTTTGGAGGAGTTACTACTGTTGTTGACTTTGCTGATGATGACCATGTTTCCCTTCTGGGATCAACCAGGAAGAGGCTCAAGGAGATGATCCCGATGAGCATAGACTATGCTCTCCACCAGGGTGTGTATGAGTATCGCGACAGCTTGAAGAATGAGCTTAAAGAGCTCAAGGCAAGCGGTGTCGGTGCTGTCAAGATCTTTACAACATATAAAAATGTCGGATATATGGTTGAAAAGAGGGATGAGCTCAAAGCCATCTTCTCCATGTGTAAGGAACTAGGTCTGATGGTCTGTGTGCATTGCGAGGATGACAAAATTATCAGCCAGATAAATGACAGCTGGAAGGGAGAATACAGGCCGATTGACCATGCTGCCCAGCGCCCGAGCGAAGCTGAGGCTGCTGCTATCAGGTATGTCGGCGGGATTGCCCAGGAACTCGATATGCCAGTATATATCGTACATCTTTCATCAAAGAAGGGGCTTGAAGTTGTGAGAGATCTCAGGGAGAAGGGGGTCAAAGTCATAGTCGAGACGACTCCTCACTATCTCTTCCTTGATAAGTCCAAGCTTGAAGGGGAACTCGGGCCACTGTATGTTATGACTCCTCCGCTTAGAACAAAGGAAGACAATGAGGCTCTTCAGGAAGCACTCATCGATGGTGAGATTCAGGTTGTTGCCACTGACCATTGTTCATTCACGTATGAGCAGAAGCTTGAAAGTCATGATTGCAGGACAATCTATCCCGGTATCCCGGGAACAGAGGAACTGCTCCCTCTCATCTATAACTTCGGTCATGTGAGCGGACAGCTTTCGATGGGACAGATTGTCAACCTCCTTTCAACAGGACCGGCAAAGCAATTCGGTCTCTATCCTAAGAAAGGAATTCTTAGAGAGGGAAGTGATGCAGATATCGTTCTCTTCGATCCATCGGAAATCTGGACTATCAGTAAGGATACGACACACTCCGCTTCCGGCTATACCCCATATGAAGGAACTACTGTCATGGGTAGGGTTAAGATGACTTATCTAAGGGGCAGGCTCATCATGGGAGATGGCATCTACCTCGGACTTGAGGGGGATGGTCAATTTGTGAAAGCTCATAGAAAATAGAAAATAACACTGTTACAATAGCTCCCCGTCAGGGGGGCTTATTGCTCTTGAGGACTTATATATGATTAAAGGTTTTATTTTTGATATGGACGGCGTCCTTACAGATACTGCTAAAGTCTCTGTTGCGCTTGTCACCTCCTATTTTAAATCTCTCGGTATTACCGTCTCTGATGATATCGCAGTGAGAAATCTCGGTAAGGGTATGAGGAACATGTTCCTCGGCTCAGCAAAGGATGCCGGTGCCGTAATCGATGCTGACAGGGCACTTGAGTATTCAAAGGAAGTCTATCCTTCACTACTTGAGAAAGTAGAGAGGATGAAAGGCTCTCTTGAGCTTCTCGAATCAGCCAAAAAAAGTGGAATCAGGATTGCGGTAGGATCATCAGCACCCCTCTGGAGAGTTAAGGCAAATATAGAGTCGATGGGACTGACTTCTGATTACTTTGATCTGGTTCTTTCTGAGGAGGACATTGTTCGCAACAAGCCCTATCCCGATATATACTCACTTGCCATGATAAAGCTCGGCCTTGATGGCAGGGAGGCGGTTGTCTTTGAGGACAGTGCCGCAGGCATAAAGGCTGCACTTGGAAGCGGGGCTTATTGCTGTGCTCTTACCACATCACTTTCCAGAGAGGATGTGAAGAAGCTTGGTGCAAGCTTCATTATCGATGACCTCTCGTTCTTTCCTGAGTTTCATTCAAAGGAGGAACTCCAGGAGGCAGTCAACAGTCTTCTTCATATAAAGAAGGGGGCAAAGAAATATGGTGCCAACTGGATTACGCCGCTTGAGAGGACTCTCTCAAGAGAGGTTGTCGAGAAGAAAGCAATGGAGGAGGCAAAGCGTGTCATGTACAATGCCTATGCACCTTATTCGAAGTTCCGTGTCGGAGCTGCTGTTCTCTCTGCAGCAAGTGGAAGAATATACTCGGGGTGCAATATGGAGAATGCTTCCTATGGGGCAACAATATGTGCCGAGCGTAATGCAATCACAACAGCTGTTGCAAATGAAGGTGTAATCGGAATCGATATGGTTGTAGTAGCATCAGAGAGCAATCCTCCTGCCCAGCCGTGTGCAGTGTGCCTGCAGGTGATGAGTGAGTTCATACGCCCTGAGACGCCGATTATTCTGGTGTCAACAGACGGGACAGTTGAAAGATATGTCTACTCTGATCTTCTTCCACATCCGTTTGAGTTCGGAGAATAATCGTGAAAAGAAGGTTGCTTTTTTTGCTCTCACTTCTGCTTATTGTTCTTCTCTCCTCATGTAATACGACAGAGGGCTTTGTGTGTGATGTGACCCTGTCGGAGGAAATGACTCTGCCTGGTAAGCTTGAGTACTACGGTGGAACACATGTCATGGTTGACCTTCCGGAGATGTATTTTTCGGGAGAGGAATGGTACTTAAGGATGCTCGATCTTGTGGATGGGGCAGAAGATTATATTCTTATATCAACATTCCTCGGCTCATCTGCCCCAACAATCGAACCACTTTACGATCTTTTGTGTGAGAAGGCTGAAAACGGAGTTGAGGTTTATCTCATTATAGACGGTACTTCCAATCTCGATATGACGGAGACAAGGTTCGTAATGACCCCTCTCAACTATCTCAGGGAGAGTGGAGTCAACCTCCTCATATACTCCCCATTAAGTTTTACGCATCTTATAAACCCTGCATCCGTCGTTGTGAGGGATCACAGAAAGATGATGGTGATAGACGGAAAAATCGCGGCCATCGGGGGAATGAACAATAATTACATTTCAATAGGTGCCGGGGAAAAGAGCCAGAGGGACAGCATGTATGTCTTCTCCTCTGTGGAGCTTTCTTCACTTTTCATTGATGAATTTGTCTCAATATGGAATGAAAGCTCTGTCGACAAGATGGATGTAGATAAATACAGGAAGAATGTGGATACAGAAGAGGGGGAGAGTTATGATGCATGGCTCTTTAACCGGAATGTATATAATGGCAATGTTTCACTTTCAGGTATGTACGGTTCTCTCATTGCAGTGGCTGAGGAGTCAATTTTTCTCTGTCCGTATCTTCCAACCCTGGACAGCAACATGATGGAAAGTATAAAGAATGCTGTGGAGAGGGGAGTTGACACACAAATATGGTGCTCGGTGGATTCACGTGGCTATGCACGTGCCGGCGGAACTTATGCCATCGAGAAACTCATAAGTGAGACTGGCGTAACGTATTATGATGTCTCTGATGATGTGAACGGGGAGACTCTCCCTCTTTTCCATATGAAGGCCATGGTAGTAGATGACAGATATGTCGTAATCGGATCTGCAAACTTCAACTACAGGTCCATGACTCTCTCACACGAGCTTGCACTTGTGATTGACAGCCCGGAGATGGCGGCCCAGGTCAAATCTGCGATTAAGGAGAAGGCTGTCAATCCTGTTCTCCTGACTGAGGAGGATGCTGCTGAGGCAAGAAAGGCCTACGGCTCACTCTTTTGCTATCTTTTTACATATTTTGGAGGCTGATGATGAAGAAGATAACCATTGTTTTGATTATTCTCTTCCTTTCCATGTCGCTTTTTGCATCTTCCGCTTTCACATATGCCTTGAGTCAGGTTGGAGAGAAGTATGAGGATGAGTCGTTCGGCTCCATGAGTGTGACGCTGGGATTTGCTCCCCTCAAGGAGAAGCAATACGGGATAGTTGAGGTAACGGCACTCCTGGGGTGGAATAGATTCTTCCGCGGTATGGATCTTTCTGTTTCAACACCGCTCTTTACATTGTCAAATGATGTGTTTTCGTATGCTTTCTCGAACAGGGTACTGTGGGAGCCCAGTGTGGGATTCCTCACCCAATACAGAATGGATGGAAACAGATGGATGATGGGCTTTTTGCTCTCTCCCTTTAAATTTGCCGACACATCATTCTCGTATGAATTCCTTTCACCGTACTTTACATTCGGCCTTTCTGACGGGAAGATGGCGTATGGAGTCAGGATAATGAAGGTCAGTGCCTTCCTGGAGATATGAAAATGAAAAAGAAAATAATAACACTTCTCATTCTCCTCATTCTTTCCATGTCATTCCTCTTTTCATCTACAACAGATTTCGCTCTTATGTTTGGCGCGGGTAACTTTTTCAATCCCGGTGAGGGTATAGCAGTTTCATATGGTGCGACACTCGGTGTCAGCCGTAACTTTGAGATAGCATTTACGGGCATGAGTGAGCTTATCCCGTCATTCGGGAGTAGAAATGTATTTCTTCTTGAAGTCGGTGCGACTCTCATGGGGGCAAGGAACACCGGAAGCAAAGTTGCCGGAGTCTGTGTCAACTCAATTGTGGCCCTGGGGGGATTCTACCGGACAGACAATTACGGGGCGGGGGTGTATTTTGGGATATCACCATTGACGATAGGAAGTCCAACAACAGTAAGGAGGGAGAGGGCATTCAGGACAAATATAGGGTATGACTTTGTGAACAGAAATGTTTTTGTCACCTTCTCTCCGCTCGATATCGAGATATACCTGATGGGGACGTATCATGACTACATATAGCGGTAGGGAAATTGGGGATATGGATATAGATTTTCTGGCTAATGGCGGAGTAGATAATTGATAGAGCCCAGAGTATTGTAATGTTGCAATCAATACTGCTTTTCTTTGTGGTAAAAGAATAGCTGATGAAGCCAGGGCAAGAGTGGAATATGGTGTTGAAATTATCAAGTCTCTTTTCAAGAAACTGACCGAGATTTATGGGAAGGGGTATCTTTTGTAGAGAGAATCAGTTTGATTGTGTACAAGTTCAATATGGCATTCCAATTGACAAATTAGGCCTGACAGAATATAACAAAATTAGAAGGTGTATCTCAGCCTTCCCGAAAGGGCACTTTGGTGCAAATGAGAACGTATTTAGTGAGCTTCTCTTGGCTCTAATCAAGAAATTTAACTGTGAGTGTTTCGCTACTCTTGAAGGCGATTGTAACAATAGGGGCCAGATTATATCAGCCCCTTTATTTAATGGCATAATATGGCTGGAGAAAACTGTATGGACAATATAAATCTGTATGAAATAGATTCGGAGTATATAGATTATCTTATTCCAATGGCTCCTCATCTATTTCAGAATAAGAAGCCTAGCCAAGTTAACACTAGAAAGTATATTGGTGTAATCTTTGTTGTTAACGGATTTAACTATTTTGCCCCACTATCATCATTTAAGGAAAAACACAGGCACATGCAGGAATCCCTGGATTTTCTGAAGATAAAGAACTACTCAGTCATTAACTTAAACAATATGTTTCCAGTACCCGATGGGGTTTTCACATACATTGATATTTCAAGAGAGAAGAATCCCAAATACAGGGCTTTGCTTCTTTCAGAGTATCGTTTTATAAAGTCAATAAGAGACAAGATTAGAAAAAATGCAGTTATTCTTTACAATCATAAAATGCAAAAGAGGAATACAACATCATTGTCCAAGAGATGCAATGACTTTGCCGTATTGGAAGAAGCTTGTTATAGATATAAGCCATGATATCGATTTATGAATGATGAACAGGATCTTATAACTATTTGTGGTTGAGTTTTTGGGACTTATTCCCGAGCTATCATTTATGAAAACTGAACTTAACACAACTTCTTTAAAAGTTAGGTACTAAAACTCGCCGAAATTGAGGTTCCTTCCT
>CAVHPV010000004.1:0-56823 GCA_963638045.1 Faecalibacterium sp. CAG:74
AATCGAATGAATTGATGTATTTCATCGGAAGTATAGGTGTTTCAGAAATAATACTTTCCAGCTGATAATCCTTAGCAAGTTCTACAGCCAGTGTGCTTACTCCGGTGTTCTCCCAATAGGGTTTGAATCTGCATTTTTTATTGAAAAAGTTTCCGACAGATACCGGGTTATATACCTTCACTGTATTTTCATATGAGAATCGGTAGCCGTCGTAGTAATCACGGATGGCAGAGATAAATTCCTCTCTTGTCTCATATTCCCTGTCGTCCCTCTTCATGTATTCATCGATATAATCGGAGAAGTTTGACTCGAGTTCTTCTTCAGTGTACCCGAATGCGGAAGCATAATCGGGATCAAATGTCAGGTCGTTAAGATTATTCATCTTACTGAAGATGGACATATTGGAGAACTTAGTTATACCAGTAAGGAAGAAGAAACGCACATCTTCATTCCTGTTCTTTATGACAGAATAGAATGCACTGAGCGTGTCTCTTATTTTATCTGCCAGCTCTATGTTCTTATATGTGTCGATAATCGGAGTATCGTACTCGTCTGCTATAATGACAGCTTTCTTATCTAATTTGCTCAATGCAGAATAGAGCATCTCCGAAGGTTCGTTCCTTTCTATGCTGACTCCGTTTTTCTCTGCTTCTTCAATTATTCTGTTCTGAAATATCTCAAGGAACTTTTCATAACTTTTTGTATTTATATCCGCAAAGTTGAAGTGAAGTACCGGAAACTTCTCAAAGGAGTAATCCGTGCTGTCGATATATAACCCTTTGAAGAGCTCCCTCCTTCCTTCAAACAAATACTGCAGTGTCGAGCACATAAGACTCTTCCCGTAGCGTCTGGGACGGGAAATGAAGAAGTAGCTGGAAGACTCATCATTTACAAGATTATAAATGTACGCTGTTTTATCAACATAAACAAAGTCTTTTTTCCTTAGGTGTTCAAATGAACTTCTATCAACATTTATTTTCTTCATACCTATATGTTACAACGATTTTCTTCTTTTCACCAATAGGTTATCGAGAGTATCTGCTCATTAAAGGGGATATCTCAGATTCCTCTTTATAAGAAAATTTTCAACAAAGGGGTATGCACTTCCAACAGTCTCAGACGCATAATAAACCTGACTAATAGTGTTTTTGAAGCAAAATTCACTTTTTTTATAAAAACAGCTTTATTATTTTCATTCATCTGTTATTCTTTGTGGATAAATTTTCACAAAGAGGACAGAAAATTGAAGAAAAACCTTACTAAAAAAGAATACGTTTATGTTGCATCAATGCTGTTCGGTCTGTTCTTCGGTGCCGGCAATCTGATCTTCCCAGTCCATATGGGACAGGAAGCAGGAAGCAACTTTCTTCCTGCAACACTCGGCTTTATCGTAACAGGTGTAGGACTTCCGCTTCTTGGTGTGGCGGCACTCGGGATTAGCAAGACAGACGGACTCTTTGAGCTCAGCGGGAAGGTAAACAAATTTTTCTCTTATTTCTTTACATGTGCGCTTTATCTCTCAATCGGACCTTTCTTCGCTATCCCGAGATGTGCCACAACTTCCTTTACGGTCGGCATCGAGCATATACTTCCAGAAGGTGCGAACACGAGTCTGATTCTACTTATCTTCTCATTCATCTTCTTCCTTGCAGCCCTTCTTTTCTCCCTCTATCCGTCGAAGATTCTCACATGGGTTGGAAAGATCCTTAATCCCTTCTTCCTTCTCTTCCTCTCTGTCCTTGTTGTAGTAACACTTCTCAATCCGTCCGCCTCAGTTAGTGAAGTGGTTCCGGATCCAGCATACAGCACCTCTCCGTTCTTCAAGGGATTTCTTGAGGGATACAACACAATGGATGCATTGGCTTCGCTTGCCTTCGGAATAATTGTAGTCAATGTCATAAAAGGACTCGGCGTAGAAAATCCTTCTGACTGTGCTAAGAATACAGTTTTTTCAGGTATATTCAGCTGTCTTCTGATGGCCCTCATCTACTTTGCAACAGCACTTGTCGGAGTACAGAGCAGAGGTCTCTTTAATGTATCAGATAACGGAGGAATCGCACTTGCCCAGATAGCTGAACATTACCTTGGTTATTCCGGTTTCTATATTCTTGCTATCACTGTAACGCTGGCATGTCTCAAAACATCCGTCGGGCTCATCACCTCCTGCTCTGAAACATTCTCAAAGATTTTCAAGAAAGGTCCGAGCTACCATGCATGGGTATTCATCTTTACACTTTGCTCATTTCTCATCTCAAATGTCGGCCTGACAAGAATAATCTCAATCAGCATTCCTGTCCTGATGTTCCTATATCCCTATACGATAACACTCTCTCTTCTTGCACTATGTGGCTCACTCTTCAATAACAACCGTATTGTCTACAATACAGTAATCGGATTCACTACAATAGGGTGCATATATGACTTTCTTCACTCACTTCCATCTTCAGTGCAGGAAATAAATGGTGTAAAAGCCATAATCAATTTCCTCGGCTCAATTCTCCCCTTCTCATCTCTAGGACTCGGGTGGGTTTGCCCGGCACTCGCCGGTGCAATCATTGGCACAGTAATCTATCTTGTTAGAGGTAAATCTAATCGATAAACCCTTCAAACATCTCACCACGGCCGCAGCATTTAAGAAAGATCCCACTCTCAATCACTGCGGCCTCCTTTTTCAGCTTTTCGATGTCATTGTTGTTGTCGGAGACATGGATGAAATATACCTGGTCTCCTTGTCTTGAAACATTCTTTGCAAAGTCAATTGCATCCCCGTTTGAGAGGTGGCCGTACTCACCTCTAACCCTCTCTTTGAGCCAGTCAGGATACGGGCCGCTGAGAAGCATGACCTCATCATAGTTGGCTTCTATGAACTTGACCCGGCTCCGTGGGGCATAATACCAGGCTTCCTGGGGAATAATTCCTGTGTCTGTCAAAAGAAAGAAGGAAACATTGCCGTTTTCTATGAAATATCCGCTTGATCCGGGAGAATCGTGAGAGGTTCTGAATGCGGTAAGTATAAAGTTCCCGCTAACTATTTTCTCTCCCCACTTGAAATTATTAACTAGTGATATATCGATCTTATTTTTCAATAATTCCGACTTTCCACTATGAAAACATGTCTCACTCACCCATACTTTCTTTCCAGTCTTCTTCTGAAAAGCTCCTGCCCCTTTTGCATGATCTGGATGAAGATGCGTGAGAAAAAGACCCGTTACCGACTCAAGTGGAATCTCGTGTCGCTCGAGTTCACTCATGAGCTTTGTAAATGTGACACCACAGTCGACAAGGAGCGTCTCCTCCCCATCATAAAAGGCATAGGCATTACCGCAGCTTCCGGTTGTCAGAGCCACATAATGAATCATTCGGCATTCTCCAGGATAAAACTCTCACTGAACCCTACATTAACTTTTCCCCTGTTCCGGAGAACAGGATTCACCATCATAAGTGGGTGTTCCATTACCTCTTCTTTCGGGTCATACTCACGCCAGGCATATCCATTCTTAATGTAGTAGTTACTCTTTTTATCAATTATGTCATCTATGCTATCAAGAGATGAAAATATGGAATTCCATTCCCGCATAGAGAGCTTGTATTCCTTTGTGCTGATTTCCTGGAATGGAATCCTCCTTTCCTTGCAGAATCTCACTGCCTTACGGTATTCAGCATTATCTTTTGTTCCGATTATCTGAAGCATATGAAAAAGAATATCCAAAGCATCTAATTTTGGGAATATCCAGCTTGACCCGTATCGGTGTAAAGAGAGAAGATAGACAGAAATATTTTTGGAGATTTAATTATGAAGGAAAGAATCAAATCACTCCTTCAGAGAGAACCGTCTGAAGAGATGGTGACTGCTGAAGGCTGGGTAAGAACAAAACGTGACAGCAAGAACGTATGTTTCTTGGATCTTAATGACGGTTCCTCACTCAAGGGACTTCAACTCGTTGTCGATAAGGCATCCTTCAATAATGACAATCTCCTCGACAGTATCTCAACAGGAGCTGCTGTAAGTGCAGAGGGAAAGATAGTACCGTCAATGGGTGGTAACCAGAAGGTTGAGATGGAAGTCAGCTCCCTCGAGCTTGTCGGGGCATGTCCGAATGACTACCCTCTTCAGAAAAAAAGACATTCAGTTGAGTTTTTGCGTGAGCAGGCATATCTCAGGCCCAGGACAAACCTCTTCGGTGCAGTCACAAGGGTGAGAAACACCATGGCATATGCAGTCCATCAGTTTTTCCAGGAGAACAGGTTCGTCTATGTAAACACACCTCTTATTACAGCAAGTGACTGTGAGGGAGCCGGAGAGCAATTCCAGGTGACAACCCTCGACCTTGAGAATGTTCCAAAGACAAAGGATGGAAAGGTTGACTACTCGAAGGATTTTTTCGGCAGACTTGCCAATCTGACAGTTTCAGGACAGCTTGAAGGGGAAACTTATGCAATGGCCATGAAGAACATCTACACATTCGGGCCGACATTCCGTGCAGAGGAGTCAAACACATCCCGTCATCTTGCTGAATTCTGGATGATTGAACCCGAAATGTCATTCTGCGACCTTGATGGCGACATGGACTGTGCACAAAGCTTCTTAAAGTATATTCTTTCTGCTGTTCTTGAAAGAAACAGCGACGATATGGAATTCTTCGAGAACTTCGTCCTCAAGGGACTCATTGAATCACTTGAGCATGTTGTGAACACACCTTTCGAGCATATGACATACACTCAGGCTATCAAAATTCTCGAAAAACACAACGAAAAGTTCGAGTTCCCTGTTGAATGGGGTTCAGATATTGCTTCTGAGCACGAGAGATACCTTACCGAAGTCATAGCAAAGAGACCTGTCATCGTAACTGACTATCCGAAGGAAATTAAGTCCTTCTATATGAAGCAGAATGATGACGGAAAGACAGTAAGAGGTATGGATATACTTGCTCCAAGGCTCGGTGAAATCATAGGTGGAAGTGAAAGAGAGAGCGATTACGACAAACTGGCAAACAGAATGAATGAACTTGGAATGGATCCTTCCGGCTACTGGTGGTATATGAACCTCCGTAAGTACGGTTCAGCTCCGCATTCCGGCTTCGGACTGGGGTTCGAGCGTGCTGTCAGATATGCTACAGGCATCGAGAACATACGTGACGTAATCCCTTATCCAAGGGCAGTCGGTACATGCGAATATTAATTACAGGGTCGTCTCCGGACGGCCTTTTTTCATCTCGTTTACCATCAAATCAAATGAGGATGAGAATGCGTTGATATCACCAGGGGTCAGCGGTCTTGTCTTCTCATTGAAAACTCCCCACTCTCTCAATTCCGTGTTGATATTGCGCTCCGATAGTCTTGCCTTTATGTTCTCATTTGTATAAATATGACCTCTGTCATCAATTACACTCAACCCTTTTGTGGTTAGACGATAGGAGAGCGGAATATCGTGCGTAATTGCAAACCCGGGTAGAGTTGCAAGCTCAAAGATTGTATTGTCCGCACTGTCAGTTCCTGAAGGAACTACAACGTACCTTATGTTGCTTTTGACCTTTCTCAAAGATTCTTTGTCAAGTGTATCTTTCTTCTCCTCACGCAAATGATGAGTGTGATTCTCAACCGTCTCCCTCACAAGAGGAATAACCCTGTCGGAGACGAATACAGCCTCCCCTATTGATGCATATTCTCTCAGAAGTCTTCTGAGGACAATATTCATAAGGCTGGAAGGAAAGGAATCTGCATCTACATAGATATTGAACATGGCCATATTTTGACTGATAGGAAGGTCAAGGACAATATCTTTTTCTGAAAATATGGTGATGGAATAGTTCAACGCTTTACTGTATCATAAAAAGAGTAAGGAGATTACTTATGGAATACTCAAGTTTACAGCTTGCCCGTTATTCTTACTCCCCCAAACTTCCCTTAATTCTCAGGGAAGACATGAATAAGATAATGGCAACAGAGGGAAAGGCAACTTCCAGTGCCGCTGACACGGAAAAAATTCACGCTTTGTTTCCAAACACATTCGGACAGAAGGAAGTCCTCTTCACTTCAGGAAGTAGCAATGCCAGAAAGGATAAGATCACAGTCGGAGTTATACTCTCAGGCGGACAGGCACCCGGCGGACACAATGTAATCAGTGGCCTCTATGATGCTCTTAAGAAAGCAAATAAGGATAATGTCCTTATAGGATTCAAGGGCGGCCCGAGCGGACTTGTCGATGACAGCTATGTTGTTTTCAATGACGAATTCATCAACGAATACCGCAACACCGGAGGATTTGACATTATCGGAAGCGGGAGAACAAAGCTTGAAACAGTCGAGCAATTCAGAAAAGCAACAGAAGTATGTAAAAATCACTCTGTAAACGCGATCATAATCATCGGCGGTGATGATTCTAACACAAATGCTGCAGTCCTTGCCGAATATTTCAAGGCAAATAATGTTCCTGTACAGGTAATTGGATGCCCCAAGACAATAGACGGCGACCTTAAGAATGACGACATCGAGGCTTCCTTCGGTTTTGATACGGCAACAAAGACATTCTCAGAACTTATCGGCAACATCGAACGCGATGCAAACTCAGCTAAGAAATACTGGCACTTCATCAAGGTAATGGGAAGAAGCGCATCCCATATCGCACTTGAGTGCGCCCTCCAGACACAGCCTAACGTTTGTCTTATCAGCGAAGAGATAGAAGCAAAAAAGATGAGCCTATCCGCTATTGCGAATTATGTTGCTGACAGCGTTGAGGAAAGAGGGAATAACGGCATGAACTTCGGTACATGTATTATCCCGGAAGGGCTTGTCGAGTTCGTTCCTGAAGTCAAAGCACTCATCAGCGAGATTAATGATCTCCTTGCAGAGAAGGAAAAAGAGTTCTCACTTTTGAAGAACCAAGATGAGAAGAATGACTTCATGAAGAAATATCTCTCCTCTTCTGCCTACGCTGTCTTTGCCCTTCTCCCGGGCGCAATCCAGGAACAGATGATGGCAGACAGAGACCCTCACGGCAACGTCCAGGTTTCTAAGATTGAGTCTGAGAAACTTGTCTCTTCAATCGTTGCGGCAGAGCTTGAGAAGAGAAAGGAAAATGGCACATACAAGGGAAAGTTCAATCCCCTACACCACTTCTTCGGCTATGAGGGACGCTGTGCCTTCCCGTCGAACTTTGATGCTGACTATTGCTATTCCCTCGGCTACAATGCATTCATGCTTATTGCCAACGGCTACACGGGATATCTGTCATCTATCAGAAACCTTTCTTCTCCTGCAGAAGAATGGGTTGCAGGAGGAATGCCGATAACCAAGATGATGAATATCGAGCGCAGGCACGGAGAGGATAAACCAGTTATTAAGAAGGCCCTAGTCGAGCTTGACGGTAAGCCGTTCAAATACTTCGAAGCTCATAGAGAGGAGTGGTCAAAGAACACTTGCTACCTTTATCCAGGTGCTATCCAGTACTATGGACCAAGCAGTGTATGTGACACAACAACAAAGACACTTCAGCTTGAAAATAATTGAGGATGTTTTCCGAGAAGAAGGAGGGATTGTTGAAGCAATCCCTTCTTTTACGTGTGAATTAGCTAATCATATCCTTATAAGCTCTCTAAAACATCTGTTTAAAATATCTGATTCTTCCCATTTTACATTTCTGATCTGCTCATCAACCAGACTGAACACCTTCTCCGGATACTGGACGGCCCAAGTTACACCAAGATGTGCTTTGAGCTGAAGTCTGTCTGATGAAATATATCTAGATGCTTCTTTACGCATCTTCCCTATGAAAATTCCAGCAGATTCCACGATTGTCCTGTCATAGGGATTAACAGAAATGGAATCAAGCATAAGCGTCTCCAATGCCCCTGTTGGTCCTCTGGAATCACCACAAGAAGAAGTCCGAGATTCTGTTGTTCAGCAAAGTCGTCTATATAAGATCCCGCCATCCATACATTAGATTTCATAGTAACGTTTACACCTTCAAAAACCAGATTGAATGTTTTTTCTATATCCCCCTGCTCCCTATTATCCCGATCAGTTATAACTGCGATTCTCTCAAATGCATTTACAGCAAATAGAGGAGGTTTTATACGTTTACGAAAGAAAGAAGAAAAATTATCCTTGCCTCCAACGGCGACTATAAGAAGAAAGTCATCATCTTTCTTATACCAGTTTACAGTTTCATTGTCCGAATCTGTTCGTATATCAAGATTCTTCGGAGGCTTCTTACTGTATTTCCAACCTGTCGCCTTCTCCAGATAATAACTCAGCAAAATTGCATCAGTTGCACCTTCACACAGAATGAGTTTGTTCATAATCTCACCTCAAACCCGAAATCTTCCCTGTTTCTAAACACCTCTCTTCCTGACATCACACGTGAAAATGTATGATCACTATTCCTTTTTAGTGTTGCAACTATAACATCATCAAAATCATTCTGTTTATCATAATCCTCTGTTGCAAGAATGCCGTCAATTGCCTCGATACTATGGGTTGTGATGAAAACCTGTACATTGAATGTCTTAGCAGCCTTTACGATGAAGCGAAATATATCATCATAATACTTTCTATGTATTGCGGTCTCTATCTCGTCAATAAGAAGAATACCTCCATCAGCAGAGGCTATAGCATTTGAAAGAACAAGCACCTTCTTAATGCCGTCGCCATACGTGGAAAGAGGCATAATTCCTAGTTTTCTGTGCTTAAGATATTCTACAGGTCTATCACCTGTATCACTGCGGAGGATAAGGATATCATCTATGTTAGGGTCAAAAAGCTGAAGTGCTTTAATGCATATTTCCTTATATCCTTCATTTCTGACTATATAAGAGACTGTACTTCCCCTCAGATGCTCAAATGGAGAGACATAGACAATACGCAACCTATCAAAGGAAGAAACAACAGTACCAGTAATTTTCGAATACCGATCCATATGTATTTTTGTCTTCAGAACAGACTCCCCTTCCCTGTATTCCAAAACCCCATCAAAAGCATCTGTTTCAAGGCTGTCCCCTGACTCTTCAATCTTCCTTCTTGTATTTCTATCAATATCATTCGAATCGAGAAGCACCCTTGATTCTTTTCCTGTAACGCAACAGGAGAGAGGCTTTCCTGCAATCGAAGAGGATATACCGAACTCAAGTTTATCGCCCCCCCTTGAAAACATGCACAGAAAGTTCTCATAGATGGAGTTAGTATTCAGGCCAGAAAGGGTCTCTCTCTGTCTTGCTATTCTGTACAAATTCCCCAATTCAGGGGAACGCAGAAGCTCTATTGCCTCAAGCACACTCGTTTTGCCTGAATTATTGTCACCGACAACAAGATTAATATGTCCTAAAGGTTTTATCGAAAGGTCCCTTATGCCACGGAAAAAGCTTATATCAACTGTTTCAAGCTTAGCCATCATTATTCCTCCCAATCCTCAAATGTCAAGACAATACGTTTCCCCAATGCATCTGCTATTCGTTTAAGTGACTCTATTGACGGTTTTGTGATTCCCCTTTCAATATTGCATATGTTGGCTTGAGAAATTCCAGAAAGCTGTGACAACCTATGTTGTGTAATTTTAAGCCTCTTCCGTTCACTGATAATCATCTCCCTAATTTCTCGGTAGATATCATAATCATGGATTCTATCCCTTAGAGGTATATTATCAATATTCACCTTAGAAAGGTTCTCATCAAGAAATTTCTGAAAATCACTCATAATGTACCATCCAGTTGTAATTGTAGTACAACAAGATTAAATGTCAATAAAATATACTTCATACAGTAATTTTAAACATAATATATTATCGTATGAAATATATTCTATCATAATAATCAGACAAAAAAAGGATGCCAACCAGACACCCTTCATCATTACATTCAAATCCGTCATATACGGTATATTCTGTCCTCACTCTTGCTGTCCTGTCTGAAAAAGACAGTGGTGAAGCCGGTAGTAGCAATTATCGTACTCCCTGTTGCCTTCTCAAGCTCTGAGGAAATCTCCCGCACCTGATCCTTATTATTGGAGAACCTGACTTTAACAAGTTCATGACATGTAAGGGCATTATCCAATGCGGTTACGACGCCCTGTGTAAAACCGTCTTTTCCGACATATACAACAGCATCAAGCTGCTGTGCATGAGAGCGGAGAAAGGCTCTCTGATAACTTTTCAATTCCATAGCCATATCATCATAACTAAGAGCCTTTACTCTTTCAACATAAATCAGTCGAGCTTGTATTTGTTTGCAACAACAAAACGCTTGATCTTCTTTGTGCTGGTCATTTCAAGAGGCTCGTCAACAACAGTCACCATCGTTATCTTCTTATAGCTCTGGAGATCCTTATTAACCTCATTGATTATATTAGAGATAGTCTCCTCAATCTTCTTCTGGTCTCCAGTGTCTCGGAGTGCCTTGCTGGGATATACAATCGCCCTGATTCCTTCAGCTTTCAGAGCCTTGTCCGTGAGGTAACCTACAATACATATCTGCTCTATATCATCAAAGAGCTGGAACTTGTCCTCAATCTCCTCCGGGAATACATTCTTACCTCCGTCAGTGACAATGATTGACTTTGCTCTTCCTGTCAGGTAGAGATAGTTCTCGCTGTCGAGGTGTCCCACATCACCCGTATTGAGCCAGCCATCCGGAGAGAGTATCTCATCAGTAGCCTCCTGGTTTTTGTAATATCCCTTCATAACCTGCGGTCCCCTGATATAAATGACACCATTACCGTCCTTGTCAGGATCAACTATCTTACACTCCGTCATCGGGATTGTCTTACCGACACTCTCAACCTTGAATGCATAAATCGGATTAAGATGGGTAATCGGGCTTGTCTCTGTCAGTCCGTATCCCTGAACAAAATTTATTCCAAGCTGATTGAATCCCTTGAATGTCTCACTTGGAAGCGGACCTCCTCCACAGATACATATTCTATTGGTATCGAGAGAAACCTTCTTGAGAACGAAAGAGAACATCTTCTTTCCGCCCTGGAAGTTGAATACCTTCTTCAAAAATCCGCTTATTCCCATAAGTCCCTTAATGAGGCCGTAAACAATTGGTCCCTTCTTCTTGAGACCGTTGATAATCCCCCCATAGAGCTTGTTGAAAAGCATCGGGACACCAAGGAACATCGTAACTCCACCTTCCTTGAGTTCCTTCAACATCTGAGACACAACAAGTTTCTTACCGAAGACCGTACTTGCCCCAGAACCGAATCCCTCAAGAAATACGGCAAGCATTGTATATGCATGGTGGATTGGAAGAATTGCATAGAATACATCAGTCTCATAAATGTTCATGCATCCCTGCGCAATATAAATATCGGAGCAGAGGTTCTTGTGTGTAAGCATTACTCCCTTCGGAGTTCCGGTTGTTCCACTTGTGAAGAGAATAGCAGCAATGTCTTCCTCCACAGGATCGAATCCTTTCCTCTCTTCACAATCAACAGTCATTATGTCGACAAAATCACTTCCACCCTCAAGGCATCCGTAACCAATCATTCCAGGAAGAAGGGAAGCAACCCTACCCATCCTGTCCTTATCAGCAATAAGGATGATTGAATCAGAGAAGGTTGCAAGCTTAACGAAATCCTCATCGTGTAGGGAGCTGTCAAGCGGGACGATTATACCTCCTGCGTAAAGTACAGCCATATAAACAACGGCCCAGGCGACACTGTTCTTTCCACTGACAATTACCTTATCACCTTTCTTAAGTCCGAGAGAGAGAAGCCATGATGAGACTTTCTTCACTCTTTCGAGGGCATCTTTGTATGTAAGACACAGATATTTGGGCTGGAACTCAATCCAACAGTTTCTATCCGAATAAAGCTCAGTATTAAGTACAAACAGTTCCTTAAGTGTAGGCCACTCGCCTTTAAAATATTTCCCCCTGTAAGGATCAAAACGATTCCAGGGTGTAAGATTATCTTTTGTTCTCATTTTAAAACTCCTGTTTCTTACATTTTTTCAATTTTTGTAAAAAAAGAGAATAAGATAACATGACTTTTTCATAGTTACTTTTAGTAAAATACCCCATAGTAGGTTATTACTATAGGGCTATTTTTCTTTGTAATAAAAGAAATAAAGATTACAGAGATATCATCTCTCCTTATATATTCTTATAACTTCAAACCTCTTGATCTTTTTTGTGCTTGTCATAGGAAGTGGCTCATCAACGACAGTTGTCATTGTAATCTTTTTATATGATTGCAACTCCCTGTTAACTTCCTCCACAATCTCCTCCATATGTTTTGCAGCTTCCTCAATGGTCTTTCCTTTCATATATTGTGCAGAAGGATGGATTATGATTCTGATTCCCTCACTCTTCATCTCTTTGTTTATAACATATGGTATAACGCAACATTGCTCTATCTCTCCGTAAAGCTGGAACTTATCCTCAATCTCCTCAGGGAACACATTCTTTCCGCCTTCCGTGACGATAATTGACTTAGCCCTTCCAGTAAGATAAAGGAACCCGTTTTTCCCTATATGTCCGACGTCTCCCGTGTTGAGCCATCCGTCACTGTCAAGGACCTCTGATGTTGCCTCATCATTCTTGTAATAACCCTTCATCACCATAGGGGCACGCACATAAATAAGGCCGTTTCCCTCATCGTCAGGGGATACAATCTTCTCTTCAACATGAGTAAGGGGTATACCGACAGAATCTTCCTCGTATACTTCTACAGGATCTATGTTTATTATCGGACTCGTCTCAGTTAGTCCATACCCCTGTACAAAGTCTAATCCCAACTCGTTGAAACGTCTGAATGTGGAAGCCGGAAGCGGCCCGCCTCCGCAGATACATATCCTCATCTTGTCAAGACTTACCTTCTCAAGAAGAAGATGCGAGAAGAGTGCCTTCCCTATATTCACCTTTGTTGTTTTCTTTACGAATCCACTAAATGCCATGAGGAAATGTATAAGAAATGCCTTGAACTTTCCCTGTTTCTCAACTCCGCTCATAATACCCGCAAGAAGCTTATTAAAGAGCATCGGGACGGCAAGAAACATTGTTACTCCTCCTTCTCTGAGTTCTTTGAGAATAACAGGAGTAATCAGCTTCTTTCCAAATACACAGCATGCTCCACTCGATATCGTCTCAAGAAAAACGGCTGTCATAGTATATGCATGGTGGATCGGAAGAATTGCATAGAAGACATCATTAGGAAAGACATCAAAGATGCGCTGAGCCTCAAGTGTGGAGCTCATGAGGTTTGCATGTGTCAGCATTACCCCCTTCGGGGTTCCGGTTGTACCACTTGTGAAAAGCATTGCAGCTACCTCGTCGCATGTGGTAGACGGCATTTCACAGACAGCACCCATCAGATCCAATGCAAAAGGATGATTCGTTCCAGACTCAAGAGAATAACGTTTTTTTATGAACTCTGAAGAAGGATCAACTTCATTAATTTTCTCATCATCCATAAAAATAATATCTACATCACCAAAGCGCAGAATCCTTGTCATATCCTCAGGATGAAGTGCCCAGTCAAGGGGAACGATGACAGCTCCTGCGAATGTAATTGCAAGGTAGACAATTGCCCACTCAGGACTGTTCTTCCCGCATACACAGATATGGTCGCCTTTCTTCACTCCGCTTTCAATCAGGTAATAAGCAATGTTGATTATTTTCTCGTACGCCTCACTGTATGTATAAGTGACCTTTTCCGGAACGATTGTCTTGAAGCATTCATTATCTGGAAAGCGTGATAAGGTTATCTCGAATGTTTCACGAAGAGTCGGATAATCGCCCATAAACCCTTTTCCTTTATATGCCCAGAAATCGTCAACGAGCGTCTTATAATATTTATCTTTAAATGCCATGTCCTTCCTCTTTTTTGACACTTTCAATGCGTCTGTAAAGTTATTTCGGCTATTTTGTATCTTATAGTTGATAATTGTCAACCTCTAGCTATTTTCTACCATACAATATTTGGCAAGAATTAACTAGAATTCAATCAATGTCTGATATACCAATTATTCTTGATGACTTCTTTTCCGGCTATATGCCTTCTCTCACATCATGTCTGAGGGTGAACAGGCTCAAGAGGATGGAACTTCTCCTGAAGAAGCTTGGCAACCCCGAAAAAGATTTCATCTCTATTCATATAGCAGGAAGCAAAGGCAAGGGAACTGTCGCAACAACGCTCAGCTTCTTTCTCTCGTCCACAGGCCATAAAACCGGCCTTTTCCTCTCCCCGCATGTCTACGATATTAGGGAGCGCTTCACTCTTGCATCTGTTTTCTTCGAAGATGACGAATATCTCTCAGCTCTCAATAAGCTCAAAGAATCAATTAAGGATTTTGAATTTCCACTATCACTTGGAGTGAATATGCCAACGACCTTCGAACTCTATACCGCATACAGCTATATTCTTTTCAGTCAGACAGGATGCGAATATGCTGTAATTGAAACAGGGCTCGGAGGAAGGCTTGACGCAACAAACACCCTTTCACCCATAGCAAGTGTCATAACACAGATAGAACTTGAGCATACCCAGATTCTCGGCTCATCATTAGGTGAGATAGCCGAAGAAAAAGCAGGAATTATAAAAACAGAAACTCCTGTATTCATCCTTAACCAGAATATGGAAGTGATGAATGTATTGAAAAGAAAGGCTGAAGAGAAGAATTCTACCCTCTTTATTTTTAATCCTCCTCAACGTGATATTTCTCCTGAGTATAAAATCCAGAAAGTAGAATACCTCGGCTCAATGTTGACAGCAAAGACATTCAGAAATGACATAAGGCTTTTGGACGCATTCTTCTCACTCTATATACTCCAAAAGCTCAATATACTTCCACCTTCATCATCTTTTGACTTGACGAGCTCTCTTTTCAGACTGCCGGGAAGATTTGAAGAGAGAAACATAGGTGGCAGGACTCTCATTCTTGATGGAGCACATACACCACAATCGATAATTAAACTCTATGAGCTAGTCAAACTTTTCGATAACAGAAAAAAAACTCTCATCTTCAGCACAGCCCATGACAAGAACTGGAAAGAAATGGCAGAGGAAATCGTTCCCCTTTTTGACTCTGTTATTGTCACTTCAACAGGGCAATGGAAAAAATCATTTCCGGAGAGAATTTTCCTAGATGTAAAAACACTCTTTCCTGAAAAAGATATTAAACTTATCTTAGATTATATGGCTCTCCTGGAAGAGACATTCTCTTCTTCAGATTTTATTGTTGCGACAGGATCATTTTATCTGTTGTCAGAACTGGACAGAGCCATAAAGGAAAAACTGAATGTCGATTAACTGGAAGGAACTAGAGAAGATTCTCTCTGAAATGCCACTCATGGACAGTTATATCCAGGAGATAACCGAACACAGCTATCATTCTTTCACACTCTCACTCTTCAACAAAGAAAAGAAGGCATTCTATGTATATACTGAGATAGCAACTCCTCATACAAGGTTCTGTCTTACTGAAACTCTGAGGAAAAAGAGTTCAACCATGCAACGCTTTACACAATATCTTAAATCCCATGTAAGAGGAAAGAAGATAACAGCAATCAAACAACTTCCCTTCGATAGGGCATTCATTCTTTCGCTCTCATCCAAGGAAGAAAAGATAAACCTCCTCTTCAGGCTCTATTCGGGGCCCGGGGCCAATGTCATAGCCCTGGGAGAGGACAATGTGATTCTGGAACTACTCTTCAGACGGCCGGGACGGGGTGAAGTAAAAGGGAAAATATTAACAATAGAGGAGAGAACAGACGAAGGAAGTAAATCTTTCTCTATTCGGCCCTATTCAACTGAAACCCTGAACGAGACAATAGAATTGGAAGAGAGCTCGCTCGACAACACAGAAAAACGTGAGGAGTACAGAAAACTCATTCAGGAGAAGAGAAACAGAGAAGTCTCTAATATTGATGGGAGAATAAAAAGAACAGAGGAGAAGATTGAAAGATCGGCTTGTTTTGGGGAAGTCAAGCATGTTGCAGATCTTCTCTCTTCCTCAGTCTATATGGTGAAAAAAGGAATGCAGGAGATTACACTCTCCGATTGGGAAAGAGGCTCTGAAATCACAATCGCACTTGATGAGAGGCTTGACGGGAAGGGAAATCTCCACAAATTATATGACCAATACCACAAAGAGAAGACCCAATATACCCTCGCACTGGAGGAACTGGAAAAACTCAAAGCAGAAAGAATGGAAAAAGAGAGAAAATATTCACTCCTCCTCTCTGACGCAACTCCTCTCGATAAACTTAAAAAAGAGCTCAATGGCGAAAGCGGGAAGGAGGAGAAGCTTCTTCCCGGAAGACCCGGACTCTACATAAAGAGCGGGGAATGGCTTCTCATAGTGGGTAGAAACGCAAAGGAAAACGACGAGATACTACGTTCCGCATCGCGCTCGAACGACATATGGATGCATACGCGTGACTTCAGCGGAGGATATGTAATCATAAAAGCACAGAAGAACAAGACTGTTCCGCTCAACATACTTCTTGACGGGGCATATCTTGCTATATTCTTCTCTAAAGCGAGAAAAAACAACAGGGCCGATTTATATTATACACCCGTCAAGTATCTTAAGAGAATTAAGGGCGCAAAGACAGGACTCATAATACCGACACAGGAGAAGAATCTCACAGTTGATCTTGATGAAGAAAGAGTCAGGAGGTTACTCGGATGAAAATCAGATACCATGAGGGTATATTCTACCCCTCTGACAGGAATAAATTATTGTCCCTGATACAACCTGTTGAAACAAGGGAAAAAGCAAGAGCAATCATTGTCCCTCACAGGGAGATGACTCTCTCGAGCGAACTCTTGAGAGAAGCTGCGTCCCATTTTGGAAGACCGGATCTTGTCATCATACTCTCTCCGATTCACTCGGGACGTACAGCAAGTGACAGTGATTACGCCTTCTTTGAGGGAGACGAAAACGAGAAGGAGGGAATAATCACTCTCGGAGCAAAGAAAAGCGAGTGGTACGCCGAAGAGGAACCTGCTTCTGAGATTATTCTTCCCTTCATCCATGAATATTGTCCCTCAACTCCGATTGCAATCATCTATTCAGATATATCAAAGGCATCGGAAAGCAAAGATTTGGCGTCCTTTTTAAAGCAGCATTCAACTCCAGACACACTATTTATAATCTCCACAAACCTCACCGGGATATGTACTAATATTGAAGAAAGAGACAGTTACAAAGAGAATGCAGTGAATGCACTCCTCAAGGGAGGAAATATCCTTGACCTTGTCAACAAGAATAAAGTCAGGATATGTGCAAAAGGTGCAATAGACAGCATCAACAGGATAATCGAAGGGGAATGGAAACTCTCGAGTGTATCCTCTTCAGATACCACAGTCTACGCTGTCTTTTGGAAATAAAAAATGATTGAAACAAAGAAAATCGGAGAATATACAGGACTCAGGTTTAACTCCACAAAGGTTGAAATACCATTGAAAATCATGCAATCGTCGCGTGAACCTCTCCTTCTGGTAACAGACAGTGGAATAATGAAAACCGGATGGTATGGAGTTGTGGGAGAGTATCTTCTTCTACCAGATATGGAAATTGAAGAGATTACACTCATCACAACAAAGTACCGCTCCATTGCACTGAATCTCATTGAAAAGCTTGCCAGAGGGCTCAAATCTGCCTCTGAGGGGTACCTTGATCTTCTTAGCGGAATCTTTCCTCTATACAGAATATATATCGCCTCGGGAAAAGATATATTGATTCTTCCCCCCGACGCGGGAGAATTACTTTCACTCTCAAAAAAAGAGGAAGACAAGAACAAGGAAGTAAGGTTTCTCATAAAACCGGATGAAGAGAAAAGCTATACACTCCTCTCCGAGATGGCCCAGCTTCTTTACTATGCCGTTACAGGACGTTTTCCGTACGAGAGGAGCGAAGTCAGAGGTTCAGGCTACAGCCCCTACCCGCTCTCACTATACTCAGATCCGGAATCCCCTGCCTCGGCATTCATCATGAGCATACTCAACATGAATGTGTCTGGGCAGCGTAAGCTATGCCTCAATTACAGCATAACATATCCTCTGGGATGGTTTATTGATTCAATTGGGAATATAAACTGGCCTTACACAGAACGTGACGATGCAGACAGAATCTTCTCGCTGAAGAAAGCAGAAGAAAGTACCCGCTTCAAGAAAGAGGAGGGAAAAAAAGAAAAGAAAAGCCGGAGAAAGAGGTTCTTCAGAGAAAAAGGAACAATCACACTTCTCATAATCCTTGCAATCTTCACTGTATCACTCATTGCAGGACATTTTATCTATAACGCCCTCAAGGCACCGCTTACCAAGGATCTCTCTCCCGAAGAGATTATCGAATATACTATAGACAGTCAGAATTCACTCGATGCTTCACTTATAAATGAAGGTTTTAAAAAAGAAGCTGCCCAATACGATGAAGTGGCTTCTCTTCATGTCATTGAAAAGACCAGGGAAGCATATGAGGGGCAGAGCACATTTATCAGCGCCCCTGATTTTGTCTCCTCCGGCATTACAGAGGTCAAAGAAGGAACATTTATATATGGTGCAATAATCAAAGAGATAGAAAGTGATGGAGATAACTCATTTTCTGCCCTTCTCGACTGGTATACTCCATATGCATTCACGGATGATGACGAGGAGAATTACGCGGAGAAGGACGGATACACCAGGACGTTCCTCTACTCTGTGAAAGAGCATTTCACATTCGTGTACAACAGCCGGGGATGGTGGGAATGTACTTCCTCTTACTTCAGTGATGCAAAGTTAGTGAAGATCATCTATACTCCCCAGTCTCAAACTTAAGTAGTCATTTATACCTTCCCTGTCATGAGGATGAAACCACTTCACCCCATTAAATGATTTAAAAAAAGTCATCTGACGCTTAGCATACTTGATGGAGTTATGTTTGATCTCATCTCTGATTCCCCTGATAGAGACTTCGCCACTCTCAAGTGCATCAAACCACTCTCTATACCCGATAGCCTCCATGGCCGGCCAGTCTTTTCTAGCCCCAGCCTCAAGGAGACTTCTCATCTCGTCGACAGCGCCAGAGGAGAACATTATATCAACCCGCTCTTCAATGCGTCTCCTCAATTCTCCTGTATCTCTTTCAAGCCCAATCAATATAAAGTCAACATCGTCCCTGAGTTCGTCGGACAAAGTAAATGTAGAAAGAGCCCGTCCTGTCTGGTAATATACCTCAAGAGCCCTTGTAAGGCGGTAAACATCACTTCTGTTTATACGCGAAGAAGATACGGGATCGCACTTCTCAAGCTCATTGATAATATAATCAACTCCATTCGAAAGAAGGAGTTTATTGACTTTTTCCCTTACAGCCGGATCAGCCTTCGGAGTTGAAGACCTTTTGTAGCACAGCATTTTGAAATAGTAGGCAGTACCGCCTGTAATGAGCGGAATATTTCCCCTTTCATTAATTTCATTTATAAGAAGATCCGCTTCACCACAAAAGTCCCCGGAAGTATATTCCTCCCAGGGATATCTTATATCTACAAGATGATGTCTGATTCTTTTTCTGAGACTCTCATCCGGCTTGGCGGAAGCAATACTTAATCCCCTGTAAACCTGGATTGAGTCTGCATTGATTATCTCATAGCCCTCTTTGAAGAGCTCTTCTGTAAGCCCTGTCTTACCTACCGCCGTCGGGCCAAAAAGAACAACAGCCTTATTTCTAATTATCTTTCTCTCCACCTTCGTATGCTATCTCATCATTAAGGGCACGCGTAAGAACAACAGAGACAACTTTCTCGCCTGCATTCTCAATCTCCCTTCTTTTGTCTGTAGCAGCATAGATATTAGCTTCCTTGATGGCAACACATGTCATTTCATATACGTTGGTTTCTTTATCAATCAATTCATTAAGTGGAATCAAAGTAGTGTCTCCTTAAAACAAATGCTTTTCTATGATAGAAAAAAAGATAGTTTACTTCAAGTCCGATTTCAGGCATTGCGGGCAAATACCCTCAAATACCGTCCTGTGGCGTGCCACAAGAAAACCAGTCGCATTGCCGGCACATGTGTCGATAGCCTCCTCATACTCAATCGGCACATCAACTACACAGCCACACCTTGTGCACATTATATGGTAGTGCAAATCCGTCCTGAGGTCATACCTATCAGCTCCGGGGACCTTTATATGGTTCACGAGACCTACACGCGAAAGTTCCTTGAGATTGCGGTACACCGTCCCCTTGCTTATCCTGTCATCCTTCTTTCTCACACCCAGATAGATCTCATCAGCGGTAGGATGGTCATTGTGCTCCCTGACTGTCTCAAGAACAAGAGCCTTCTGTTTAGTATTACGCCTTAAAATAGAATCTCCATCCATACCGTTTCCTTTATTGATAACAATTACTATATACTCTTTTCTCTCATTTTCCCAATGATTATGTCAACTATCTCAGCCGGAGTAAGGTTATCGGTGGCTATGACAATGTCACAAACATCCTCAGGATGCGAATTATCTATCCCATATACCTCCATATAGCGTCTGGAATCGTTTCTGTCACGTCTGACAGTCTCTTCCATTCTATCTTCGATTGTTCCGCCTTCCCTTTTCTGAATTCTCTCCGCCCTTGTCTCTGCACTTGCGGTGAGGTAGACCTTGAGGTCGGCATCCTTCAGCATCCATACAGCAAGACGGGAAGCAAGTATGCAATTCTCCTCACTCATGGCCATCTCAACCTGCCTTCTGTCGAGTTCCCTGTCTATATCATAATCCTTCTCAGCCAGAGCACAGAAATCCCAGAAAGAGATCCCCCTCTCCTCTGCCATCTGCCTGAATGTGAAATTGACCATCGGGTATCCGAGTCTCTTCGATAGCAAAGTAGAAACGGTAGTGTTTCCACAGCCTGATTTACTTGAAACGGCTATTCTCATTCTATATTCCTCACCTGTTCCCTTATATCTTCCAGGGCGTCCTTCATTCTTACAACAGCCAGGTTTATCTCAACCATCTGGCTCTTACTTGCCGTGGTGTTAATCTCTCTGTTCATCTCCTGACAAAGAAAATCAAGTTCCTTGCCGACAGGTTCAGTTGATTCAAGAAGTTTCCGATAGTGTTCCATGTGAACCTTGAGTCGTGAACATTCCTCATTTATTGAATACTTTACGAGGAGAGCCGCAACCTCACTGAGGAATCTCGGGTCATCCTTTCCCTTCTCTCCCAGGAGTTCTTCATACTTCTCAAGAAGCACACCCTTGAAGTACTCCTCCATCTCCCCACGTTTGGAGAGGATCATCTCCAGAGAAGATTCAAACTTGTCCCCAAGTGCCTCAAGATCCTTTTTTGTGCCTCTTCCTTCCCTTTCTTTGGATTCTCTAAGCATTGAAAGGGCATCCGTCAGGGCACACTCGACTCCTTTTTTATACACAGACGTATCAGAAGATGATGTAGTTACAATTACCCCATCCAAGGAGGCATAATTGAACACAGTGGGACTCTTTCCGTCAACAAGTGCTCCGATAGTATCGAATGCTTTCCTGTACTCCTCAACAAGACTTGTATCCACAGAGAGAGTACAATGCGAGTTGATTGTCTTGAGATATACAGACACATCAAGGTGTCCCCTTCTTGCAACCGTTCTGATCTGGCTGTCTATGTACTCCTCGAATGGAGAAAGAAGAGGACTCAAAGAGTGTGAAATATCGAGATAGCGGTTATTGTACGATTTAATCTCGACCACAATGATAAAGTCATCACAGCGGTATTCTCCGCTTCCGTATCCTGTCATGCTTAGCATTCCAGATCTCCTTCTGTATTATTGATTGTTATTACTTTCTTATGTGTCTCACTAAGCACAGAATCAAGGATTTGAGTCACTTCTTCAGGCGAAGAACATATGCTTACACCACTGAGTGTCTGTGCATTCAAGCTGTAGATAATCCTCTCAGCCTCCCATTTCAGTTTCAGTATCTCCTCATCCATTCTGTCTGCACAGATAATCAAATAGCAACAACATGATAGAACCTTCAACCACTGTCTGGGATACAACAGCATGTTTATACCCGGGTATATGACAGCAACAGTGTCCCTGATTTGAGACATGTTACTCTTGATGTCTTCAAGTCCCCAGAAAGAATAACACTCACCGTATTTAAAAGAAAAAGAGGGTGCACTGTAGCGCATCCTCATCTCTTCTTTTAACTCAGGCTTTTTTGACTTTGTAAAGAAGGCCATAAATTACTTTGAGAGCTTAGCGTTGCACTCTTTGCAAACTTTGACCTTAGAGCCGTCGATTTCTCTCTCATAAAGGCACTTGACAGCAGTTCTCTTGCAAACCGGGCAATCGCCTCTTCCGTTGTTGAACTGATCTCTTATACCACTTCCTCTATGTGCTTTGGACATGTCTTTCTCCTTAAATTGTTAATTAACCCGTTTAGAATAGACAAAAGAATGAACAGCGTCAAGTGTACAAAAGAGCCAACTACACCCAATCTACACCACCCGGGAAATTATCTTAATTGACCACTCTGAGTGAGATGATTAAATTTATAAGAAATACACAAAGGAGCATTCCAAATGCAGAGTAGAAAGTTTTTGTTAGCTTTTTTAATTGTAGCCCTTGCCATCTCGCTTCCTCTGATGGCTTCCGGTGCTGCTGAGAAGATACCCGCTCTTCAGGAACAGGGCATCCTTCCTGAATATCTGGGACCACTTGTTCCCGAATACGGTACAGTAGATACTTCCAGTCTGGAATCACGTTTCAGCTATGCCTACGGCTATATGATCACACATTCCCTTCTCCATCAGAACGTTTCAATCGACGGCTCTTATTGGCTTAAAGGAATCATTGACGGCTATAACTATTTCTCAGGAAGTTACCTCATCAACCCAGAGGACATGGAAACGTATGTTAATGATTATATCACCAACTATTACAATGCTGGACTTACAGGTGAAGTCGGAGCACTTCTTTCAAGGGAAGACTTGGATACTTTGACAGTTCCAGACACTCTTCTTGAACAATTTTCATACTCATATGCAATGATGTATGCAGTCCAGATTTATTGGATGAACGGGCTTGAGATTACACTCGACGAGTTCCTCCAGGGCTCTGCAGAAGCACTCTATCTTGATGAACCACTCATCATGACAGAAGAAGAGATGGAAAGTGTAATAAATGAATATGCTGAAAAGCTCAATGAGGAGTATGAGGAATATCTGGCGACCCTCAAGGAAGAGAATCTCAAAGAAGCAGAGGAATATCTTGAAGAGAATAAAGAAAGAGAAGGAATCATCGTACTCCCGAGTGGAGATCTTCTCGAGATAATCTCATCTGATGAGGAACTTGGTGCAACGCCGAAGGAGACAGACACTGTCATCGTTGACTATGAGCTCAAGCTTCTCGACGGCACAACCGTTGACAGTGGGGAGGATGTTTCATTTGCTCTCTCATCCCTCATTCCGGGATTCGTCGAAGCTGTGACCAACATGCAGGTTGGGCAGGAATGCTATGTCTACATTCACCCGGACTATGGCTACGGTGAAAGTGGAGCAAGCTCAATCGAACCCAATTCGCTTCTCATCTTCCGTATAAACCTGAAGGGTATTGAAGCTGCAGAAAATTGATTAATCATAATTGCAATTGAAGAGGTAGGCTTAGGTTTACCTCTTTTTTAAGAAGACAAGCGGGAATTCTCGGTTATTCAATTGCTGAGTAATGCCGACATCGGCATTACCATGATGCTCTGGTAATTTATTACCAAGTAGTTCACCAAAATAGCATATAAGAATTAAAATCCATCAATAAGGAGAAGATTATGTCTAAAGGTAAAAAATCAACATTCTTTTCAGAATTCAAGACCTTTGTCATGCGTGGGAATGTCCTCGACATGGCTGTCGGTATTGTTGTAGGCGGTGCGTTCACTTCGATAGTCACATCTGTCGTTCAAGATATCATAAATCCGGTTATAGGATTATTGATAGGCAGAATTGACTTTGCCGATCTGAGGATTGTCCTTGTCCCTGCCACAGAGACTGCAGGTGAAGTGGCAATCCGCTATGGCGTTCTCATCCAGACAATCATCCAGTTCCTTCTGACAGCTCTCGTGCTCTTTTTGATTATCAGAGGGGTCAACAGGCTCAGGGAAGGTACACATGCCGAAGAGGAAGCTGCAAAGGCAAAAGCTAGAGAAGAAGCAGCCCAGAAGGCAGAGCAAGAGAAGGCATTGGAGGCTACAAAGAGAGACGAAGAAGAAGCCAGGAAAAAGGAATCTGTAATCCTTTTGAGAGACATCAAGGCAATTCTTGAAAAGAAAAATTAAGCCTTTTCACCACTTGTTTCCCTCTTATGTTACAATAAGGGGGATTTTTATGGAGGTTAGCATGCGCAAGTTTTCCCTGATATTGATTCTCTCTCTCCTACTCTTCTCTTGCACCACGACAGAAAGGACAGCGGATCTTACTGGAGAGCAAACTATTCATGCCGTTTCGGATGAAAAAGAGGAATCTACTATAACAGAAAGCTTCACTCCTATTATTGGTGAAGACAGTACCCCAATAAGCAATTTCAACTACGCTTACGGCGTAAGACTAGCCGGAGAGATTAAGACTTCGGGTTACACCCTCTCAGGGCCCTACTTTGCACTCGGTATGTATGATGCATCAGAGAAGACATCATCTTCCAGGTTCTACAGTCTTATTGAAATCAACAGCATCCTCTACAGCTACGTCTACGACGGGACTTTCTCACTCACCGGCGAAAGACCCAGCACAATTGAGGACATCAACTCTCTTTCTACTCCGAAAAGTGAAATAGAGGCATTCAGCTATGCGTTTGCCTTCAAAATAGTCAGGGACAATATTTCAAGTGGCATAGAGATAGAGATCCTGCCGCTTCTTCAAGGTGTTCTTGACACTCTTTATTCAGATTCTTCTCCTCTTACCGATGATCAGATACAAAGTGCAATGAATCTCTACATTGATTATCTCAACACTGAATACTATAAAGAATTAGAGGAAACCGCCATATCCAACAGAGAAAAAGCCACACTTTTCTTTGAACAAAACGGAAAGAAAGAAGGCATCACAACACTTCCAAACGGTGTACAGATTATGCTCCTCGACAGCGACGAAGTGACAGGGAATTCCCCTACCCAATACGACAGGGTGTTGATGGATTACAATGAGTATATACTTTCATATGAGACAGGAGAACTGGAATATACAGATGCTGACTTCGGTGCTGAAATTCACCTCATAGATCTCAATAATGGACTCCAGAGTGCTATCACAAGCATGCACACAGGAGAGGCAATACGTGCATTCATCCCGCCGGAACTCTCCGGCATGGAAGATGGTACGGCCGATATTCCTCCTTATTCAGTCTTTGTCTACGATATAGCATTGCATGAGATTTTATAAAATGAACCTTACAGTTTTGAAAGCAACAGGAAGAGAGGAAGCGATTCCTCTCTTTATTTCCGCATCCCCGTCATAGACGAGAAATCTGCCAGGAGAGAGACGAAAAACAGAGCCTGATACAGATATTATTTCATCCCCTTCAAGACAGATTTCAAGAACAGTTTGCCCCGGAAAGTTATCTCCAGAAAATCCATTAGAGGACGAAAGATGTGCAGAGACTACGTACCTGACACCATCTCCACATTCATATTCTCCCGGGTCATCATCATAAGGCTTGGAGTGATCCATTACGTCTATAACCCTGTCCATATGGGGAATAACCTTTGTGTAGTTTTCAAGTTTGTCCAGGATATCGAATAAAAGCATACTACTCCACCTTTACTCCAGAAATATATACACTGTCAAGGTTGCACTCATCATCAAAAACAATGAAGTCAGCCTCCTTACCCTTTTCCAGTGATCCTACAATGCCGTCCATTCCTATGAGCCGTGAAGGCTGAAGAGATGTGACTCTAAAAATCTCGGGCCAGTCAAGGCCTACAAGAGTTCGCAGTGTCTTCACAAGCCTTATGCCTGTTGCGATGGAGCCGGCAAAGCAGCTGAGGTCATCAAGGTACGCAACACCGTCTTTTATGAAAACGGCAGTTCCGTTGTTCTTCGGTCCCAATATCGATTTTCCACTCGAAAAACCTGCAGCCCTCATACTATCAGAAATGGCGATAATCTTATCATGAGGTTTGAGTTTGAATATAAGTTTCAAAAGGTCGTCAGGCAGATGACACCCGTCCGATATAAGTTCAACTGTAAGTTCATCAAAGTAAAGGCCGGCTTCAGTTACGCCGAGAATCTTCCATGAATGTTCCTTCCTCATGCTCGACATAGCAGAGTAATAATGAGTCAGCATCGTCATGCCGTTCTCCACAGCCTTTCCGACTGTCTCAAAATCTGCCTTCGTATGCCCTCCGGAGACAATAATACCATTATCGGAAACATATTTAATGAAGTCCATAGCACCGTCAAGCTCGGGAGCAACCGACCACCTCATTATATTTCCATGAGATCTTCTCATTATCTCGATATAGTCATCTTTCTCGGGGTTTCTTATATACCTGGGGTCCTGTGCCCCCTTCATGTCAAAGTTGAAATACGGACCTTCCAGATGGGCACCAGGGAGTTTGGCCTCATCTCTTCCTCTGTTCCCCTTTGCATTTTCAAAGTTGTCGAAAAATAAGAAAAGTTCATCATTGGATGATGTGAGGGTAGTTGCAAGTGCGCATGTCGTGCCGTACCTGGCAAGTCCCCTTGCAGCACCATGTATAGCCTCCTCATCACCGTCCATGAAATCAAAACCTCCAGAGCCGTGTGTATGAAGATCAACGCACCCTGGAGCAACAAGCTTACCTTCAAGGTCGATATCACAAGAGGGAGAGGAAAATGGAAGAATATCTTTAATCTTCCCATTTTCAATTATCAATGAACCGTTTTCGAGAATTCTGTCAGAAAGAATTATACGGCAATTGGAAAGAATCATATCAAAGGGTATCCTCCGTCACAATCACAGTAACATCCCTGTGCAGGGAAAGAAGTGTTGCCGGGCACATCGTGTCGATTGTGTCACTGAGCATCCTCTTGACCGCATCCCTCTTGTCAGGCCCGGAAGCGAGTATAATGATGCTCCGTGCATTCAGGATAGTCCCCATCCCCATTGTAAGGGCATGGCGCGGAACAAGGTCAGAAGAGGCAAAGAAACGACTGTTGGCAGCAATTGTATTCTCCGTAAGATCTGTCTTATGCGTATGAGGATAAAGCGTAAGAGAAGGCTCATTGAACCCGATGTGTCCATTACGCCCTATTCCAAGCACCTGCATATCAATTCCGCCAAGAGACTCAATCAAAGCCTCATAATCAGCACACTCCCTATCTGTATCTTCAGCTTCTCCGCTGAGAAGGTGTGTATTTTCCTTCTTTATATCAATATGGTCAAAGAGATTTTCATTCATGAAATAACGATAGGACTGGTCATTGTCCGGACTGATTGGATAATACTCGTCCAGGTTGACTGTTTTAATATCACTGAATGATATCTCCCCCCTTCTATTCATCCCGACAAGTTCACTATACATCCCGACCGGCGTACTCCCTGTTGCAAGCCCGAGAATCATCTTTGGGTTGCTTTTTATCATATCCCTGATGATTTCAGCTCCCTTGAGGCTCATTGAAGCATAATCTTTTGTAACAATCAGTTTCATCATGTTCTCCTTTTCTTTTCCTCATTATTGTAACCGAACTTCATCTTAATAACCATCATATCTTTTAATCTATTTTTGCGTTACTACTTGTAGAATCACAAGTTCCAAAATATACTTATCCACATATTATTAGGAGAGAATATGGATTACTTGACTCTTGCCAATTCCTCACCACTTTATCTGGTGGTCGGAGGCGTCCTGCTGTTCATTGCACTGGGTTGTCTCTATTTTATTATCAAATTCTACCGTGCCGGAATCAAAATTGGGATGGACAGGACCGTACTCAAAAAGAGTATAACGTCCTCAGCCCTCTTTACTGTCCTCCCGGCAGTATCGATCCTTCTGGGGGTCATAGCACTCTCAGGTAGTCTGGGGGTACCGACAGCCTGGCTCAGACTGAGTGTTGTCGGAAACCTCTCATACGAGGCTATCGCAGCAGAAGCAGCGGCACAGGGTATGGGGATTGAACTTAACTCAGCCGTACTCAATGCAGAGAGTCTTGTGACTATACTTGCCGTCATGACAACTGGAATATGCTGGGGAGTATTATGCACCATCTTTCTCTGCCCGTGGTACAGCAGAAAATGCAACAAACTTCTGAACAAGTCAAAGCCAGAAGGAGAAAAGAAGGGAAAAAGTTTCTCAGACTGGGCAATGATCAGCATGTTCATAGGTTTCTGCGGGACATTCATCGGCTCCTATATAGCTCAGGCAGCAAGGAGCATGTCATTCACGCCATTGAGGACTGCACTCATTGCGGGAATTGTCATGAAGATATGCATGATTCTCGAAGAGAAAGGACATAAGTGGCTTGAGAACTTCTCACTCTCTCTTGCAATGCTCATTGCTATGGCTTCTGCGGCCATTCTCGGATAGGAGGTCGATATGGACAACTTTGATTATGAAGATTTCGAAAAATCCGTTCACAGAAGTGGTATCATAATGAACTCAATCGGACTGGGGCTTTTATTTGCAGTCCCGTTTCTCTTCTCACTCATCCTGAACACTTCCATCAACTGGAAAGGATGGCTCTCCGGAATTATCCGTGTCGGGGCGACCTATCTCCCGATTTGTATCGTCGAATTTTTGATATATGTGCCTATACTCGGTGCTGGAGCATCGTACCTTTCATTTATAACTGGAAACATAATCAACATGAAGCTCCCGTGTGCTTACTCTGCACGTGAGATAGCCGGAACAAGTGCAGGGACAAAGGAAGATTCGATCATTACTACCCTTTCAGTTGCAACATCATCCCTTGTGACGATGCTAGTGATCTTTGTTGGTGTTCTTCTTCTCATTCCGCTCACCCCTATTCTCAATGACCCGACGCTGAAGCCTGCATTCGATAACCTTCTTCCAGCCCTCTTCGGGGCACTCGGATGCCAGTATTTTTCAAAGAGCTGGAAACTTACAGCAGTGCCTGTACTCTTCATGACTCTGCTTTGTATCTTGGTGCCGTCACTTATTAGCCAGACAACCACAATGATGATAGTTGTAGGGGCAATGAGTATAGCATTAAGCTGGTTCATGTATAAGAAAGGAATGCTTGAGGAGAAAACAAAATGAAAGAGGCAAAATATTATGGCATAGTACTCTCTAAAATGATTCAAGTGGAGACTGTATCTGAACCTGGAATAGAAAACAAAGAGAAATTCGACAAGTTCCATGATACGCTCAAAGAGCTATTTCCGCTTGTGTTCAGCCGCCTCGAAGTCAACTACATAGACTCTTCCCTTCTCATCAAATGGCCTGGAAAAGGAAAGCGGGAGCCGATTCTCCTAATGAGCCACCAGGATGTTGTGGCAGCATCGGGAGATTGGAAAGAGCCGCCATTCAGTGGAAACATAAAGGACGGAAGAGTCTGGGGGCGCGGCACTGTTGACACAAAGGGTTCCCTGATGTGCATCTTCCAGAGTGTGGAAGAGCTTCTTGAAGAGGGTTATACTCCTTCCGGAGATGTATACATAGCCTCTTCTTCAACAGAGGAGGTTCAGGGAGACGGAGCACCAAAGACTGTGAAGTACCTTATGGATAAGGGCGTTCATCTCATGTTTCTCATGGATGAAGGAGGAATGATAGTCGATGAGCCTATGGCAGGTGTAAAAGGACGCTTTGCCATGATAGGCACAGTTGAAAAAGGTACAGGAAATATTGTAGTGAGTGCCAGATCAAACGGAGGGCACGCATCAGCACCCGGGAAGAATACCCCCGTAGCACGTCTTGCCGCCTTTATTTGCGATATCGAGAAGAACAACCCGAACAGTGTTGAATTCAGTCCTACACTCATAGAGATGTTTTCCAGACTCGGAAAACATACATCCGGTTTCCTCGGCTTTGCAATGAGACACTCAAAGACCCTGAAGCCCATTCTTTCAAAGGCGCTTCCCGCCACATCCCCTAAGGCTGCTGCAATGGTGAGAACAACAATGGCATTCACAATGTGCGGTGGCTCAGAAGGAAAGAACGTACTTCCCGAGAGAGCATGGGTGAATATAAACACAAGATTCATACAGCACCAGGGAGTAGAAAAGACTAAGAAAATTCTTGCTCCTTACCTAAAAAAGTATGACTTAGAGGCAGATTATTCCGGTTGCAAGGAACCGCAGAAGAGCGTAGACTTCCTCGATAAACCATTCAGGCTTATTGAAGAGACACTCGCCGAGGTCTACCCGGGAGTAATACCCACACCTTATATAATGACAGGCGGAACAGATGCCTACTTCTACTCTTCTCTTACGGACAATGCTCTCCGCTTTGCTCCAATTTACATAGACAAGCAGCAACTTGAGTCCATTCACGGCCTCAATGAGAATATGTTTGTGGATTCACTCCCCAAAGGAGTTGAGTTCTACAAGACAATAATCAAGAAGGCATGAGAAGAAAGAGTTGACTATCCCCCGGGGAAAGATGAAACCGGGGGATATTTTCTATTTCATAATTCTATGCATTCCCTCCTGATAAGCGCGGGAGTAGACATCCAGTCAATATGAAATAATACAAAACGATTACTATACGATTGGGTTATCTATTGAAAAGAGGAGAGTTTTGTTTCTCTCCTCCTGATCCTTTCTTCTGTTATTCCACTTCTCAGAAAAGATGTGTATCATGCTCTCTTGCTTCCCTGTATGTCTCATCCGGCCAGACAGAAGCCTGAACTTCGCCTATATGAGCCTTTTGAAGCAGGAACATGCAAAGTCTGCTCTGCCCGATTCCACCACCTATTGTCTGCGGAAATTCACCGTTAAGAAGTCTCTTATGCCAATAAAGATCCTTTCTCTCCTCTGTTCCTCTTATCTCAAGCTGTCTTAGAAGAGACTCTTTATTCACTCTTATCCCCATGCTGGAGAGCTCAAGACTTGAGTCACGAACTTTATCATAAACTATTATATCGCCATTAAGACCGTGATGCCCCTTAGTAGTCTCAGTCGACCAGTCATCATAGTCAGGGGCACGTCCAGAGTGAGGAGGATTACCATACCCTATTCCGATAAGGAAGATTGCACCGTATTTTCTTGCAGCCTCCCTTTCCCTCTCTTCCGGTCTTAGGTTAGGATATTCTTCCTTTAGATCTTCACTGTGGATGAATGTTATCTCCTGAGGAAGATAATCTTTAAGACATGGATAAAGTTCCTCGACAGTGAATGCTGTCCTCTTAAGTGCCCCGTAGATGGTATTAACTGTCTCTTTAAGGTACTCAAGATTCCTCTCTCCATCGTCCATCACTTTCTCCCAATCCCACTGGTCGACATAGATGGAATGGATGGCATCTATGTCATCATCCGGTCTAAGTGCGTTCATGTCGGTATAAAGGCCGAGAGAGACTGGATATTTGAGATCAGCAAGAGTCATTCTCTTCCACTTTGCAAGTGACTGAACTATCTCCATCTTTTTCTCTCCAAGGTTCTTCACTGGAAATGATACCGGCCTTTCAACCCCGTTGAGGTCATCGTTGATACCGGACCCGGCAGCAACGAAAATAGGGCTTGTGACACGTCTGAGTCTCAATGCTGAACTCAATTCCCTTTCAAAAGTGTCTTTCACCGCCTTGATAGCTCTTTCCGTCTCATGTAAATCCATCAACGGCTTATAACCAGCTGGAAACTGTCTCATATTATTTCTCCTTCTTTATAATAAATTGAGTCTTTCACTCTTTTTGAAGTTTCTTCATCTTTCAATATTCTTAAAAGGACAAACCCGAGGTCGAATGCATACCCCGCGCTCTTTGCGGTAACAATATTTCCACTTATAACAACACCGTCCGTGCTGAAGTGAAAATCAGGATAATAGCTTTCACAGCCGGGATAGCATGTCGCATTTCTCCCATCAAGAACCCCAATCGGACCAAGTACGACTGCAGGAGAGGCACAGATGGCAGAAACTATCTTCAAATTCTCGTTAGCCCTCTTTATAAGAGCATTCACCCTCCCGCTCTTATAAAGGTTCTCCGCTCCAGGCATCCCTCCGGGGAGGAATACAAGGTCCCAGTCTTCATCCAGAGTCTTACCTGAAAGGACAGTGTCACAAAGTATTCTCACACCATGAGATGAAACTTGTGTTTCAGCCGAGACACCACAAAGATGGGTCTCTACTCCACCACGTTTCAATGTGTCACAGACACAGAGTGCCTCGCACTCCTCAAATCCGTCTGCAAGAAGTATAACAGCCTTAATCATAATATATCCTCATTTCCCCTTTTCCGGCTCTCCCTGATAATTAATGCAGCATGCTCAACTATCCTCTCAGTCTCTTCCCATCCAATACAGGGATCCGTTACAGATACTCCATATTTAAGGTCCTTCAGGTCCGATGGAATCTTCTGGTTACCTTCAAAGAGGTTACTCTCAAGCATGAACCCTTTTATTGAAGTATTTCCCCATACCTTCTGGTCCACTATACTTCTGAGCACTCTTTTCTGTCTTGTATAATCTTTATTAGAATTGGCATGGGAGCAGTCGATGACAATTCTCGGCATGAGTCCGGCTTTCAGCATGTCACTTTCAGCCGCTTCGACATCATTCTCATGATAATTGGGACCGTGTACACCCCCTCTCAGAATTATGTGTGTGTACGGGTTCCCTTTTGTCATGTAACGAGCTATCTCACCATTTCTCTGGACACCGATGAATGCGGCTCCTGCCATTGCACTCCGCGCAGCATTTATTGCCGCGCTGTAATCTCCGGAAGTAGAGTTCTTGAATCCCACCGGGACTGACAATCCTGATGATATTGCCCTGTGTGTCTGACTCTCTGTTGTCCGTGCCCCTATACTCGACCAGCTCATAAGCTCATCTGTGTATTGGGGGACTATCGGATCAAGACACTCACAGCCTACCGGGAGTCCTATGCGGGTAATTTCCAAAAGGAGTTTTCTGCATATCTCAAGCCCTTTGTCAATATCGTATGTCTCGTTCATGTCGGGGTCAGTAATAAGCCCTTTCCAACCCAAAGCAGTACGAGGCTTCTCAAAGTATGTCCGCATAACGACGAAAAACTCGTCAGAGACCTTATCAGAGAGCGTCTTCAACTTTCCAGCATACTCAATTGCAGCTTCTGCGTCATGGATTGAACATGGGCCGATGATTGCGAGCATGCGCCTGTCGGAACCTGTGATTATGTCTCTCACACTTTTCCGAAAAGCGCATATTCTCTTTTTATCTTCTTCGAGCAGGGGATAGAGGGAGGCAAGTTCCTCGGGGCTCCTTATGCTCATTATGCTTTCTATTCGTAAATCCTGTGTTGTGTACGGCATACGCTATTTTACTGTAAAAGCATCTTTTTCGTCAGCACTGTTTACGGTTCTTGATGATTTTCTTCCTTCCGGCTTGATTTCGCCTGCCAGGGTAAGACTTCTCTTGGTGAGTGTCGGTCCGATAAGCTCATAGACAAGAACCGCAAAGAGGACAACACTTCTCACGACAGCTCCATCTGAAAGATTGGCCGCCGTCAGTGCCATTCCAAGAGCAACTCCGGCCTGCGGGAGGAGTGTTATTCCAAGGTGTTTCTGTATGGTCTCGCTTGTATGCTCCATTCTGCATGACAGGTATGCTCCACTGATCTTACCGAATGACCTAAAGAGAATGAAAATAACACCAATCAGGAGCACAGTCGGGTCCATCAATATAGAGAGATTGAGTTCGGCACCGCTGAGAACAAAGAACAACATATTAAGCGGACCCGTCCATCTCTCCACCCTGTCCATGAGTTCCTGGCTTGTCTCACATATATTGCAGAAGACTGTCCCTGTAATCATACACACAAGTAGGAGTGAGAATCTGAGTGTCAATACTCCTCCGATATTGAACTCCTTTGATGAGAATCCAACTGCAAAGAGAACAAATGCAACGGCAAGAGCAAGACGCTTGCTGCGAGAGTGGAAGAAACGCTCAAGCACATTCAGAAGATACCCGGCAAGTCCACCAAGCACGAAGGAGAGTCCTATCTCAAGTAACGGCTCGACCAGTATTGTTATGATACTTGCTGTTCCTGTCTCAAGTGCCGATGCAATGCCGAAAGAGACTGAAAAGAGTACGAGACCCACGGCATCATCAATGGCTACAACCATCAATAAAAGTTTTGTGAGAGGCCCCTCAGCCTTATACTGTCTTACAACCATAAGTGTTGCCGCAGGTGCTGTTGCGGCTGCAATAGCACCAAGAGTGATTGCCGAAGAGAGAGAAAGTACACTAGGTGCAATGAAATGAAGTGCAACAAGTGCGATGTCGACAATGACTGTTGTTATGACTGCCTGGAGAATTCCCACTGTGATGGCTGCACGCCCCATGCTCTCAAGATCCTTGAGCCTGAACTCATTGCCAATGGCAAACGCAATGAAGCCAAGTGCAGTCTGGCTTATTATATCGAAGGAAGAAACCTCAGCTAGTGTATTGAAACCAACACCCGAGATTCCTAGTCTTCCTATAAAATACGGTCCTATAAGTAATCCGGCCACAAGATATGCTGTAACTGCCGGGAGATTCACTTTTTTGGCTAACCTGCTCATCAGGAGCCCTGCTATCATAGAGATGGAAAGTGTAATCAGAATTGTGTCCATAATTTTATCCTCTAATTAAAATACCAATCCGATATTTTAATCATTTATTTATTATGGACAAGTCAGTTACAGAATAAATGTTGGAGAAATTGTACTTTTCTCAATTCTCAGGGAGCATGAAGGTGAATACCTTATCCTCCACCCCAGTCTCAGCATAGTAACCGCTGATCGTTACTTTTCCGTCCTCTGAGAGTGTGAAGTCATACCAGTACCCCATGCTCTCATACTCAACGGGCTTTGTCACCTTCCTGTGGTAGGCCGCAAGGTTAAGTTCGCCGATTGTGTCATTGAGATGGTACTCAATGTTGCCGATATGATTGTGCCCCGAAAGGATCAAGCCCACATTATACTTTTCCATCAATGCGTACAGCTTATTGCATTCATCACTCGAGAGCCCGAAGATAAACATGGTGGGACTGAGTCTGTTACCTATAGCCACATTCTCATGTGTGACAATTATCCTGTATACAGCAGTCTCATTTTTAAAGGCTTCTTCTAGGTGTTTGAATTGCTTCCAGCCTATTGTATCGGAAGAAGTATCAATCTTATAAATGGCAAGAAGAGGCCTCCCGTTCCTGGAGCCATAGTAGTAACAAGCAGCTGAAGTGTATGTCTCGTCACTTTCGTCCCATCGGGAGTCGAAGGTATGTCTGTCATGGTTACCGAGTGTGATGAACATCCTCTTAAGAGTTGTGAGAGATTTCACCTTACTTACAAATTCCTCGTCTTCTTCTGTTATGACACCAGTATCGGTGAAATCTCCAAGGTGGAGGACAAAGGGAATATTATTCTCTTCGAGATAGCTGTAATAACTCTCATTGTAAGTTGTTGTATTCTTCCTTCCGAAGTGGCTGTCCGTTATGATATTAAAAGAAAGAGTGTCTGCTTCCTCTTTACTTATCCAAATCTTGTCGAGAAAGGGATTAGAGGAGAACGTATAAGGATTCAACAGAGGAACCGAACACGAGACAATAAGAATAGGAACTAAAAGGAAGAGAACGATTTTTTTCATATTATCCTCCTGTAACCTGCTCTCATACAATACGCATAAAGCACCCGGTAAGGATCCATCAATACTTCTGCAGATGTAAATGAGAGGTCTAGTGTCAGAAAATCGGAAGATGTAAGTGCAAACTCAACATCTACGCCCGCACTGCTCTTTGCATTCCATTCCCTCTCATAGCGGTAATTGTTCTCCAGGAATAAGGATATATGGTAGTAGTCTCCACAGTAGCCGAGTCTTACGCGGTATTGCGGGCTGAGGATGAAGAGAGGTTCCTTTGTATAAAGTGAATAGGAGAGCGCACCTTCAGCACCCGCTCCCAGATTGAAGTAGAAACCCTTAATGGAAAGATTGAGAACAGCCATATAGCTTATACCGGTAAATCCACCCTGACCGAATATGAACCTTGAAAACAAATCTCCCTGGTGTTTGATTATCCCGGTGGAGCCTGTCCAAGATGCAGAGACAAAGAGATTATCCTTTCCTCTCCAGTTCAAATAAAAAGTCCAGGCATCAAAATCAAGCTCCCCATCAAAGAACAATGCATCTTCTTCGTCTGTGCATATATTGCTTACCCCTGTTCCAACTTCAACACTCATTGATGCATTAAGAGAGAATGCAACTAAAACAAGAAGTACAAAAAGAGCCGTTTTCTTCATATTGTCATTATATGGAGAAACACTGCTTTGAGAGAAGAAGCATCATCACCGTTTTTCTTTGAAATTCCTGCCATAATTTTCAGGAAAACTCTCAACAAGGTCATAAATTGACCCAGTCGACAAGATAACATTATTTTATGGACTTTAATTACAACATAATATGCATACTCAAAAATCCAAAGATTTATATTGAGCAAACAATCTCTGCTCCGTCCTTCACTTCAGCCCTCTTTCTTCTGATGAAAGAAAAAAAGATTACAGAATCTGTCTTTCTTGTCTATTGTCGCAAAAGGATCAGCGGGGATCTTCAATTTATGGGACAATACGACGGACTCACTGTTTCCATATGCCGTGGAATGAGAGTTACACATGTACTCACTACAATTGAGAATAAGGATTACTCATACTCAGCGGACGGATTCAGGAGAGTATACATGAGATGAAAAAAATATATTTTTTTTAGAAGTTTAATTACCTATATAGAATAAAAATACAATGCCTTACTTAAAAATAATCCATCTTTTTTTACTTTCCTTATTGACTTAAGACAACAAAAAAAACTATTGTTTTTGGCAATTAAGGCAATGACGTCTTGGAGAGATCTGAGAAATCATTGCCCATTTTTTTTAGTTATCTGGAGGAAAAGAAAATGGATAGCGTCACTAATACTTTCGGTTCTCTTGTCTTTGATGACAAAACTATGAAGGCTGTGCTTCCACAGAAGGTCTATGCCTCTCTCAAGGCTACTATCGACGAAGGGAAGGAACTCAATCCGGACTGTGCCAATGCTGTGGCTGAGGCTATGAAGAACTGGGCAGTCAGTAATGGTGCAACCCATTTTACTCACTGGTTCCAGCCTCTCACCGGCTTCACTGCCGAGAAACATGACTCCTTCATTACACCTTCCCCTGATGGAAGGATCATGATGGAATTCTCCGGCAAGGAACTCATCAAAGGTGAGCCTGATGCCTCCTCCTTCCCTTCCGGCGGGCTCAGGGCAACATTCGAGGCAAGAGGTTATACAGCATGGGACCCGACTTCATACGCATTCTTGAAGGACAAGGTTCTTTGCATTCCTACAGCTTTCTGTTCTTATAAAGGTGAAGCCCTAGACAAAAAGACTCCACTTTTGAGAAGCATGGAAGCCATCAATAAGGCATCACTCAGAATTCTAAAGCTCTTCGGAAACACAGATGTGAAGAGCGTCAAGACAAGTGTCGGCCCGGAGCAGGAGTATTTCCTTATTGACAAGTCACTCTATCTCAAGCGTAAGGATCTCATCTACACGGGACGCACCCTCTTCGGCTCATCATCCCCTAAGGGACAGGAGATGGATGACCATTACTTCGGCTCCATCAAGCCAAGAGTAATGAGATATATGGAAGACCTCAACGAAGAGCTGTGGAAGCATGGAATACTCTCGAAGACCGAGCACAATGAAGTAGCTCCCTCACAGCACGAAATGGCACCGATCTATACAACCACAAATATTGCAACTGATCACAACCAGCTTACAATGGAGCTTATGCAGAAGGTTGCAGAAAGACATGACCTTGTTTGTCTCCTGCATGAAAAGCCTTTCAATGGTGTAAACGGTTCCGGCAAGCACAACAACTGGTCGCTCCAGACCAACTCGGGAGTCAACCTTCTCTCTCCGGGAGAAACTCCATATGAGAACGCACAGTTTCTCCTTTTCCTTGTTGCTGTAATCAAAGCTGTGGATGAATACCAAGATCTATTGCGTATAAGTGTTGCAAGTGCCTCCAACGACCACCGTCTCGGAGCCAATGAGGCACCTCCCGCAATCGTCTCAATCTTTCTCGGAGATGAGCTTGAAGGCATCATAGAATCCATCGAGAACAATGAGCTATACAGCGGGACAAAGAAAAAAACAATGCTCCTCGGAGCAAAGGTTCTTCCGAAGTTCCTCAGGGACACTACAGACCGTAACAGAACCAGCCCATTTGCATTTACAGGAAATAAATTCGAGTTCAGAATGCTCGGCTCTTCCGCATCAATCAGTGATATTAACACATACCTCAACAGTGCAGTTGCATCGGTACTTGAGGAATTTGCCGAGACACTCGAAAAAGGCTCTGATTTTGAAAAGGATGTCCATGACCTTATCAGGGAAACTGTAATCAAACACAGGCGAATCATATTTAATGGTAACGGTTATGAGCAGGAATGGGTTGATGAAGCAAAGAAACGGGGGCTCAGTAACTACCGCACGACTGCAGACTGCATCCCGCACCTTATGGACAGAAAAAACGTTGAACTCCTGACTTCTCTCAACATATTCAGCGAGAAGGAGATCCTCTCACGTATGGAGGCTACCCTTGAAAACTATGCCAAGACTGTGATGATCGAAGCGAACACAATGATTGACATGACCAAGCGTGATTTCCTTCCTGCCATTAGCAGCTTTACCTCATCTCTTCTGTCGACACTTGAGAAGAAGAGCTCATTCGGTCTCGAGGGCGACTACGAAAAAAAGACTATTTCAAGGCTTTCCAGTCTCACCGAGAAAATAAGTGCTGTCACAGAAGAACTCGAACAGTGCTCACTCAGGGAGAAAAGCCTGGGTGGAGAGAAAGAAAAAGCAGAGTTTGTAAGGGACGAGATTATCCCCAGAATGACAGCGCTCAGGGCTAATGTCGACGAGAGCGAGACTCTCGTATCACGTTCATACTGGCCGGTTCCGACTTACGGCGACCTGCTCTTTTCAGTGAGGTAATCTTATGTGCTCAATAATGGCATCAACAGGAAGAGATGTTAAGGAAAAAAATTTTATAAGTCATTTCAACAGAACCCTCTCCCGCGGTCCTGATTCAACCAGGATTATAGAGAAAGGTGAAGGCCTCATGGGCTTTCACCGGCTCTCTATTATGGGACTGGGAGAAAGTGGCATGCAGCCGTTCACACTTGATGGGGACGCTGTTATATGCAATGGCGAGATATATGGCTTTGAGAAGATGAAGGAAGATCTTGAGAAAAAAGGCTACACTTTCAAGTCATCTTCAGACTGTGAGATACTCCTTCCTCTATGGAAGGAATACAGAGAAAAGATGTTCTCAATGCTCGATGCTGAATATGCTCTTGTCATCTATGACAGCCTTACTTCCTCCTTTGTTGCATCACGTGATCCTATTGGAATAAGGCCTCTTTACTACGGCTATACACTCGAGAACAGCATCGTCTTTGCCTCCGAACCTAAGAACCTGGTAGGCCTTGTTGACAAGATTCTTCCCTTCCCTCCTGGGTATTACTACATGGACGGGAAGTTCACTCCCTACTCCGAAATATGGAAGGCCGAAAAAATCTCTGATGACACAGAAGAAGAGGCTGAGAGAAAGATTAGAGAGCTACTTATCAAAGGTGTCGAGAAGAGACTCGTATCAGATTCCAAGATCGGATTCCTCCTTTCCGGAGGACTTGACTCTTCCCTTGTGTGTGCAATAGCTCAGAAGAGAAGCAACACACCGATCAGAACATTTGCCATCGGTATGGAGGGAGACGCCATCGATCTTAAATATGCAAAGGAAACAGCAGATTATCTCCATACTGACCATACAGAAGTCATTATGACAAAGGATGAGGTTCTCTCTTCACTCGAGAAGGTGATTTGTCTTCTCGGAACTTATGACATAACGACAATAAGGGCAAGTATGGGGATGTATCTGGTATGCAAGTATATCCACGAAAATACAGACTTAAGGGTAATACTCACCGGTGAAATTTCGGATGAACTCTTCGGGTACAAGTATACAGACTTTGCACCCAGCAGCGAAGAATTCCAGAAAGAGGCCGAGAAGAGGATCAGGGAGATACACATGTATGATGTGCTCCGCGCTGACAGATGCATAAGCGTAAACTCACTTGAAGCAAGAGTGCCGTTCGGAGACCTGGAGTTCGTAAAGTACGTGATGAGCATCAACCCGGAACTTAAGATGAACAGACACAATAAAGGCAAGTACCTTTTGAGAAAAGCATTCGAAGGAGACTACCTTCCACATGACATCCTCTTCAGGGAGAAAGCTGCATTCAGCGATGCTGTAGGCCACTCCATGGTTGACTACCTCAAAGAGAAAGCAGAGAAGACATATACGGATGAGGAGTTTGAGAAAAAGAAGAAAAAGTATTCTCATGCTACCCCATTTACTAAGGAGAGTCTTCTCTACAGGGAGATATTTGAAAAGTATTATCCCGGACAGAGTGAAATGGTATCAGACTTCTGGATGCCTAATAAATCATGGGAGGGATGCAATGTAAACGATCCTTCTGCGAGGGTTCTCTCCAACTATGGTTCTAGCGGCGTATAACCAAAAAGATTAGAATATGGGCATGTTCGATTATCATGCCCATATTGGAATGCCGACAGAAAATGCTTATGTGTGCACCTCATCCCCGGATGAGGCGGTTTTTTTGTCTCCATTCCGCTATAAGGCTGCAGGGCTACTCCCCGGGTGGGATGGTGATATTATGAGGCTGGAGGAATATGCCTCTCTCGGGTACGGCATCGGTGAGATAGGACTTGACAGACGTTTTCCTGAGCTGGAAAAACAGATAGCAAATTTCAGAAAAGGCCTTATGCTTGCAAGGAGATACAAATCTCTTGTCACAGTCCACTGTGTCGGACACACAGGGCTGGCACTCGATATTCTCAAAGACATTAAACCTGAAAGTTTTATCTTTCACTCATTCACAGGGAGTCTTGAAACAGCCCGTGAGATAGAGAGACTCGGAGGATATATCTCCCTTAGTCCAAAGTCAAAGAACACAAAACATTTTCTCTCCCTTATCCACAATACACACTTCCTCATCGAATCCGATATGCCTACAGGTCCTGAAGAAGAAAAATGCACAGAAAATTTCTATCTTGAGCTCTGTTCGTTGCTCGGAAGGGAGATAGTTTTTCCTGATGTTTTGTAAAGAAAACATGCGTTAATGTAAAATCTTCAATGTTTTTTGTAAAATTTATTTAACAAAGCCTAAAAATCATGACATTTTTAACCGTTTTTTCCGTCTTAAGAGGTATAGGAGAAAAATAAATGAAAAAAAGTATTTTCAGCTTATTCGTATTGATTTTTGTTTTTGCAATTCTTCTCACTTCCTGTGAAGGAAAAAGCAATGGACTTGCAAGCGCAAGTTTCTCGATTTCCAACAACAGGACACGAACTGTCTCTTCGGGTGATGAGTATGTGAAGGTCACATCTTATACCTTTACATTGACCGGAACATCTACCTTCTCTGACAAGAAAGATTCAAGTGCAGAAAAAGATGTCTACACATTCAATTTTACCAAGAATGATGAAGAGAAATACACTATCACAGGTATTGTACCTGGAACTTACACAATACAGGTTGACGCAAAGTCATCAAACAATACTATCGTCGCAACAAAGAGTCTTTCTCACTCATTCTACAGAGGTGTCAACAAAGATATCACGGTATCACTAGACGCCCTCACCGGCTCACAGTATGTTGAGATAACCTATAACTGGACACCATCAAGTTATTCCGGCACCCCTTACTTTACACTCTCAATCACGGATGAGAGTATGAACACGACAAAGGTCGAGGACACATACATAACCAGGGGAACAGGAACAGCAACCTATAAGAATACTCTCCCCGCCGGTTCTTATATCTTCACGGCAAGATTGAGGAACAAAAAAGCAACAGGAACCATTTTTATCGGGCACGTTGAAGTAATCAGAACAACAAACTCAAATGATAGTCTCATTAAAACAATAAGCTTCGGTGACACAACTCCAGTCTCAAACACAATCACAATAAACTCCGCAATCAGTGCGCCTATCGAAGGGACATTGAATGCAGTAAAGGAAGGAAGCACAGCAAAACTTTCAGTATCCTACTCTTCCCTTCCTGACGGAATTACAGCCGAGAACATCAAGATCCAGTGGTATGAGGAGGACTATATGCTCGGTGAAACAGACGAAGGTGTCACATCATATTCATTTAATGCAGCATCAGCCTACAGCAGTGACAGCCGCTACACTGCCGTCATGATTTGCACTAAGACCGGCTCCATGGGGTCGTGTTCTAAAGTATACGATTTTTTAAATTAGAAAGGGTTTCTGTCCATTGAGAATTCATCCCCCTATCTGCTTTCCCGGGTTTTGCCCTTTTGGCCCGGGAAGGCTTTCTTCAAGTAGAGAAAGTGCTTCCTTATACAGCAATAGTTTGGCAACAGGTGTACTTGTACGTGTGCTGTCCATATTATGTCGAAGATCGGCAATCTTGACTTTTCTGGCTATAGTGTTCGTCTTTATCTTATTTATATATTCCAAATAAGGAATATTCTTTCTATGAGTAAGAATATCAACAGCGTCCGTTACCTCTTCGGGAAAGCCTTCCTTTCTCAGATAGTCAATTGTTATATCTGTATCCTCAACAGTATCATGAAGGAGTGCAACAGCAGTCTCTATCTCCTCGTTCATATGGGATGCCACTTCATACGGATGATAAACATAAGGAACACCAGCCTTATCAACCTGGTTTTTATGCGCATTAAAAGAGATTACGAGTGCTTTAATCGTGAGTTGTGTATATATCATTTCGACCTCCATAATGAAGGTACATCATTCGCATTATATTTTGTTAGCCTACCCGGCTATATTATCTCAAGGCCAAGGGAATCGAGGGTTTCATTGATTTTGAAGATATCCCAGTTCTTATTTATGATATAGTACTCGATCACCATGTCCTTTCTACTTGAATGAGTGAACGCAAGCCCCGCAGTTCTCATCAATTCCTTTGTTTTAGGAAGGGTTAACTTTAATGCCAGCGCAAGTGCTATGACTGTATCCTTTGTAGGCTGGTAGTCACTGCGGCTTCTAATCTTTGAAAAATGTTGGGGAGTTATTCCTGCCTTCCTGTAGATATCGACTTCGCTCTCCCCTTTTTCCCTGATGAGACGGAAGAGCATATCAGAAAAAGACTCATTCTTCTCAATGACAAGAAAATCAGAGAGAGTATTGCTTCTCGCAGCTTCATGCAATGGATGAGGCTCATTCTTCTTAAGAAAATCGAGCATGTCTTCTTTTGTCATACATTTATTATATTCTCATTTTGTCTCTGTTGTCCTATCATCTTCCTCATCAGATTATGAAAAAGATATATTCGTCACTTGTATTGCTTCTTACAGCCGTCATATGGGGTTTTGCATTCGTCTCACAGAGCCAGGCAAGTTCTCTCTTAGGGCCTCTCGGGTACAACAGTCTCAGGATGCTTCTGGGCTTCATCGTCCTACTTCCTCTTTTGATAATACACACCAGAGGAAAGAACAGGAAGGAAATTCTTCAGCTTCTACGAGATGGGTTAATATGCGGAATCCTTCTTGGGGCTGCATCATACTTTCAGCAAAAGGGAATTGAATATACAACAGCAGGAAAGGCTGGATTCATCACCTCACTTTACATTCTCATTGTACCTGTTATTTCCCTCATATTCGGAAAGAAGAATTCACTGAAAACCTGGATATGTGTCCTGACAGGCCTTACAGGTGCATTTCTTCTCTCGGTAAACGGCAGAAGCGGAATAAACAAAGGAGACGGACTTGTCTTCATTTCGGCACTTCTCTTTTCTCTCCATGTCATGTTCATTGACAGGGTCAGTAAGAGGGACGACGGCGTGAGCCTCTCTGCCTTGCAATTTTTCTTCGCAGGCTCAATTGCATTCATTCTCTCCCTTATCTTTGAAAACAACACAATAGCAAATGTAAAATCAGCTCTTGTTCCTATACTTTATGGCGGAATAGGATCATGTGGGATAGCTTATACACTCCAGATAATCGGACAGAAGTACACACCACCAACAGAAGCCACACTCATTCTCTCACTTGAGAGTGTATTCTCCGCAATCGGGGGCGCTTTGATTCTCTCTGAACGCATGAGCGGGAAGGAACTTGCAGGGTGTATAATTCTCTTCCTATCCGTCATTGTTGCAGAACTACCAGAAAGAACTAAGAGAGAGTGACATAAGTTTTTCCCATTCCTCCATCCTCAGGAAGGGCAAAGCTGAAAGATTCTACGTATTTTGATTTCCTCAAATATTCCCTGACTCCAGCCTGGAGTATTCCGTCTCCATAGCCGTGGATTACAGAGAATGTCTTCAAGCCTTCCAAAATTGCTGCCTCTATCTGGTCATCAAGCACCTTCTCTGTCTCCTGTAACGTAAGCCCCCTCACATCAAGAGTGAACTTTGCCTTCTTTACTTTTGAGGAGAAGTGGGAAACATCAGGCTTAAGTACAGCTGGTTTTGCATGGACAAGATCCTTCTGTTTAACATTCATTCTTAATCCATTCTCGAAGAGAACAGTTGCTGTCCTGCCGTCAGGAAGAGAAACTATACTTCCCCGTGTCTTATTGCTCCCGCACAGAACATCATCACCGGGTGCAAAGGCTGAAGTATTTGTCCTGTCTTCCTCATCCTCCTCTTCCTCTTTAAGGGAAATATCTCTTCTAACTTCTTTCTCCTTCTCTTCCATCCCTTTGATGAAGGTTCTTACCGCCTTTGTCTTTTCCTTTGTCAGCTCCCCTGTCCTGACATCCATGACAAGTTTCTCGAGTTCCTGCCGAGTCTTCTTCATGTAAAACGAAAGTTCCTTCGCACCTTCTTTTTCAGCTTCAAGGAGTGCTTTTTTAAGCTCGTTCTCCTTCTCTTCAAGAGCCATCCTCTCTTTTTCCAGAGTACGTCTCTCTATGTCAAGGGATGAGAGCTTTCTGTCTATTGTCCTGGATTTTGACAACAGAGATGTGATTATCTGGGCTGTCGTCGTACTCTCTCCTGTCATGTTATTCTTGGCTTCCTCAATTATCCGGGGCGGCATACCGGCTCTTCTGGCAGTGCTGAGAGCATGACTGTCTCCGGGAATTCCCTCCAGTACCTTATATGTCGGAAGGCTCGTTTTTGTGTCGAATTCCATGCTTGCATTCATCATATTACTTTCTGTATATGCATAAGCCTTCACCTGGTTGTAATGTGAAGTACATACAGTAAGATAAGAACACGTTGAAAGATGTTTCAATATAGAAAGGGAGAGTGCAGCTCCTTCTGTCGGATCTGTTCCAGACCCAAGTTCATCCAAGATAACAAGTGATGATGGAGAGACACTTCTCGTTATTGATGCAATGTTTGACATGTGTGAGGAGAATGTTGACTCCTCATTCTCTATACTCTGGCCGTCTCCTATGTCTGTATATACTTCGTCAAAATACGGAAGAGTACTTAACTCGGAGGCGGGAATGAATGTAGAAATCTGATTCAATAGACTCAAGAGTGCAAGTGTTTTCATAGTCACACTCTTTCCTCCGCAATTGGCTCCCGAAAGCACAAGGACCTTAGTCTCTTTCGGAATATGGAGGCTGATTGGAACAGCCTTCTCCCCGAGAAGTGGATGAACGGCATTTATAAGTTTAACTTCCTCTCCCCTTTCTATATGATTACAATTGTTCTTCTTCGTCCACAGAGCAAAGACATAGTGAAAGTTAAAGTCTGTCACATAGTCTGTCATCTTTTTGAGAAACGGTATGATCTGTCTTACTTTATCAGAAAGCTCATGAAGAATTTTTATCTTCTCCTGCCTGATTGCTTCCTCGGCAAGCACTACCTTGTTGTTAAGGTCAACAAGTTCGAACGGCTCGACGAAAGTAGTGTTACCCGACTGTGATTCTCCCGATATGTAATACTCCCCGCCTCTCTTGTTCTTCGTATATATTGGAATAACGACCCGTTCACTACGGAACACAGGATTCTCATTCTGTACAATGTCCCTGTTGGCCTGAATATATTGGCTTGAGAAGCGATAACGCTCACTCTTTACATCATCTCTCTTTTTTATAAGTGCCTTGATGCACGGATGCTCAGGATTGACCTCCCCCTCATAATCTACGGAGAAAAGAATATTTTCTGCCGTCTCACGAAGCTCCGGTGTTATTAAATCTGTCTTGTTGTCAAACTCCAGCAGGAGAAAAAGAGAATGAAGAAACTCACCGCAAGAATAAATGTCTCTTCCCTCTATATCACGGTGACTCTCCTTTACAAAGCCAAACACACTTTTCAGAGAAGGGAATTTCTCAAGAGGAAGAGAGTCCTCAAGCCTGTTTCTTATTTCATCTATCCTAACATATCTTTTTTCAAGTATTTCGCTGTCAGTTGTGACAAGAGATGGAGTTATGAACTCACTTCCCTCCTCAGAAAGAGAGAGTGAACGTATGCCTTCCAGAATAACATCAAGTTCTGTATCTTTGATTGTCCTCTTTCTCATTTGTGAAATCTCTCATAGCGGGGTCTGATCAATGCCACACTTTCAAGCGTCTTGAGATAGCTTAGGTATCTGTCCTCATGGAGGAGTCCCTTTTCAAGGAGTGACGGGACCACGCAACCGTCCTCCCCCCTATGTAGACAATTAGGATACAAACAGTCCAGATTTCTAAATTCGACAAAAGAATCCCTTATAAGCCTCTCGTCTTCCAGCGGGACCTGTATCTCCCTTACGCCGGGGGTATCGATTATAGTAAATCCATCACCATCAAGCATGATTGAATAGTTTGTTGTATGGCGCCCCCTGTTATATTTCTGGCAAAGGTCATTTGTCCTGAGCTCCCTTCCTGTCAGTCTGTTGATAAGACTCGACTTTCCGACTCCACTCTGGCCGACAAAACAAACAGTCTTCCCCTTTATCATATCTTTGAGTTTATCTATTCCCTGACCATTATAAGTAGACGTTGCTATACAGCTGTATCCAAGGCTTTTATAAAGTTCATAGCGTTCCTTTTCATCCTCTGTCAAACCATAATCTATCTTGTTTAGAACAAGAATTATTTCAGAGTTAAAAGTACATGCAATGGCTCTGTCGACAAAGCGTGGCCTGAACGGAGGAGAAAGTGCAGAAAATACTATTGCTGTTATATCCTGGTTGGCGCAGATGGTCTGGTTTGCATCATCCTTGAAGTTGAAGCGCATGAACTTGCTCCGTCGCTCCTCGACAGAGGTTATGAGAGCCTCATTGATGCTGTACGGCACAGCCTCCACATAGTCACCGACGACCACAGGATTATATTCCCCTTCACTGTTTTTTAGTTTCTTTCCTTTTATTCTGAGAGTATATACCTCTCCCTCTTCAGAGAGTGCCGTATAGAGATTATTGATGGATTTTGTAATATGAAAGCGCATCAGAGATGTAATCCTTCCTTCTCCATTATTGATATAAACCTTTCCGGGAGAGGTGCTCTGAAGACCATTCTCTCACCCGTACGAGGATGAGTAAAGACAATTTTCTCAGCGTGAAGCATCAGCGTGGCATCCCTGTACTTACTGTCAGGGCGGGAATATACAGGGTCACCGAGCACAGGATGCCCGATTGAGAAAAGGTGGACTCTTATCTGGTGGGTACGTCCCGTATATATGCGCAGTCTCAATAGAGCATAATCCGCTGTCTCGGAAAGTACCCTGTATTTTGTGAGAGCATCCTTCCCCTCACTCATGTTATCGGTGACTGTATAACGTTTACGATTATTCCTGTCACGTACAATGCGTGACGATATGTAATCCTCATTCTTCGTAAAGAATCCCTTTGCTATGGCTATGTAGTATTTCTCGTTTGTATGCTCTGAAAATTCCTTTGAGAGCTTTGTGTGGGCATCTCTTGTCTTGGCTATAACCATTACACCGGAAGTATCCTTGTCGAGACGGTGTACAATGCCGGGGCGTGTATCATCATCGGATGTAGAGAAATCTTCGCCATAGAGGTATAGAAGTGCATTGGCAAGTGTTCCGTCATTGCTTCCGGCACCAGGATGCACAGTCATTCCCTGAGCCTTATTGATAACAAGTATATCATCGTCCTCATAAATCACGCATAGAGGTATATTCTCGCTTCTAAGACCTTCAAAAATCTCCTCCATATATGAAATATGAACAATATCACCTTCTTTGAGAGTTGATGATTTCTTCCCCTTCTTACCGTTGATAATAATTTCCATTGAAGGACGCGAGAATACACTTCTCTGAATTGAAAGCACTTGCGGTGCTATTCTGTCGATTCTCCCCTCTTGAGAAGATACAAAGGAGTACTCATATTTTTTCTTCAATTCTGAATTCTTCCTATTACCCAGTCAAGCGACGCGACAAAGAGCGAAAGGCCCGATGCAACAGAAAGCGTAATGAGAGCCTCAGACTCTGTCGTCGTTCCACTCACTGCCCCCACACTCTTGAGTCCTGTTAAAGCAAGCCCTGCTATGGGAATTGTAAATACATACGAGCCAAAGAAGAGTGTCTCAGCTCTTCTGAGTTCAGTTGACCATATAGGAAACTCATCCTCTTCATATTCCTCATACTCATACTTGAGAGATGAATGTGTAAGTCTCTCAGCTCCGAGAGACGAAAGTGTCAATGATATTATCAGGAGAATAATAAGAGCTTTCTTCATTTTCTCTCTCCAAATATGGCACTGCCGATCCTAACCTCAGTCGAGCCGGAGTCGATTGCATCCTCCCAGTCACCACTCATTCCCATTGAAAGAACAGAGAGCGGGTAGGTTCTGTTTATCTCATCATAAAGAGCCTTCGTATACTTAAATGCCTCTATATTCTTTTTTCTGTCGTTACCCAGCGGTCCCACTGTCATAAGTCCAAGCAGCCTCACGCTATTAAGCGTTTTCACTCTCTCAACTGCCTCAAAAAGCTCTTCACTCGTTCTGAAACCTGATTTCTGTTCCTCTCCGGATGAATTTACTTCAAAGAGGATATCCATCACCTTCCCAAGTTTTCCAGCTTCCTCATTTATTTTCTCAAGAAGGGGAATTGAGTCAACACTCTCAATCCTGTCAACAAGAGCAACTGCTTTCCTGACTTTGTTTCTCTGGAGCTGTCCTATAAGGAATACCTTCATTCCCTCCGGACGCTCAAATGAGAATTTGGCTTCTATCTCCTGGACTCTGTTCTCTCCAAAGAGCCTTGCGCCGTCACCGTAGGCCGAGAGGATATCTTCTATTGGTTTGGTCTTACTCACTGCAAGGAGAGTAACATCCTCACTTTTCTCCCTGACACTGTTATAAACAGAAATATAATTAGTCATTCTTGCTGTTTTCTCCCCTGTTTATCTCCCTGACCTTCTCCTTGTATTCATTTCTAGCTTTCCTGAGGTTATCTTTGTATTCCTTTACGGCCTCTTTTTTCTCTGTAGCCCAGGTCTGCATCCTTGTCAGCTGTTCTTTCAACTCATTTCTACCAGTAGTTGCACTAGGGAATGCCTTTAGAATACGGCTGTACTGTACGCCAAACCTATTCCTGCTCTCAAGTACTTCTCTGTCCATCCTCTCTCTATAGGCCTTCTGGGCTTCAAGCTTCCCTTCAATTGCATATTCTTTAGCCTTTGTTTCAATCTCCCTGGCCTTGTTGACAGCTTCCTTAAGTGCTTTCTTGAATGCACTCATCTTGATAACAGACATTGTCAAGTCAACAGCAAAGAGAAGTCTCAATACGTCCGCAAGATAATACTGGACAACAGCCGGAACAGCTGCAATAAGCAAAGTTATATAAGGTTGAACCAGATAGACAAGTGAAACACTCATAATCCCAAATAAGGTGGAGTTCAACAGACATACTCTTCCGTTAATATTACCAAAGTGCTTCGAGTAATCCCATAGTTTTATGGAGAATATCTTTTCAAGTCCCCAGGAACCTATATACTCGACTATGCTCGTAAGAATCATTCCGAGAATGAAAACAAGTAAAGGATAAGCCTTGAGAGGAATAAGACATATATTCACTATAAGACCGCCAAAGCCGTAAATCGGCAACCATGGACCATAGAGAAAACCACGGTTTACAAGCTTACGCTGCCCTATCGAGCAATAGATGACTTCACATATATATCCTATAAATGCATAGATTACAAAAGTCAGAGTATAAAGAGTAAGGAATTCGTCTTTCATTTTCACCTCGAGAATAAGAATAATAAATTATGTGGAAATAGTCGATAAAAAATACCAGGCATAACCCTGGTTCAAGTGGAGGATACAAGGATTGAACTTGTGACATCCTGCTTGTAAGGCAGGCGCTCTCCCGCTGAGCTAATCCTCCAAAAAAAAATTCTGCGGTCGAGAGAACTCGAATCTCCAAGCCCGTTAAAGCACTAGCACCTCAAGCTAGCGTGTCTACCAATTCCACCACGGCCGCAAGACAACATTAGTATGTTAGAAATTTCAAAGCTAAGTGTCAACAGCTTTTTAAAAATAATTCCAAATAAATGAAAAAGAGGAAGAAATCAAGCATTCTTCCTCTTTATATTTTTACATTACAAGAAATTATTCCTTGAAGTCAGTGTAGTCTATATTCGGAAATATTTCATTCCGCTTCTCTGCATTGATAAGCCACTCGGTATTCACGGTGTTTCTGCACATCGAGGAATGGACTACATTGAACGATGAGATGTGGTTCTCAAGTCTCTTCTTAGCATAGCTTACAGATGTATTGTCATATATGATGCTCGGCCAGTCAGATGCCATTGCCAGGAGGAGCTCTCTCAAAGACTGGTTCAAGAATCTTCTCTTGAGTGTTCCCTGGTTCGGGAAACGCTCTGTAAGTTCATCCATTCTCTCTATGGCCTTGAAGAGATGAGGATAAATTGATGAGTTTGAGGAATCGAGCCAATTATCTGCTCCTCCGTGTCTTCCCCCGCTGGACTCATTTATCCTGATTTCATCAAATCTGGCATTGCAATCTGAAATAACCGATGACGGGAAATCCATAGAGTAGTTATCAGGATCAGAAGAAACCTTTCTCAGTAGCTTCTCCAGGAAAGATATTCCCTCATACCACCTGTGTCCGAAAAGCTCAGCATCAAATGGCAAAGTAAAAAGATGATCCTTTATGCCACATGCATCAAGAAAATCCCCCTTGCGACGGATGTTGTAGAGGAAGTTCTCAGCATGTAACGAAACTTTCTCTTCCGCTTTATCAGGAGAATAGAAATTCTTATCATCCCTCTTCGATGTAATAGCATAGTACTTGTACCCTGTAAAAACCCTGAGCGAGGGTTCATGCATATACGGCCCGACATACTCCATCGGAAGATAGTACCCGATATCACGATAAAATTCCCTATAATCAGAATCACAAGGATACCCTGTTTTGTTCGACCATATCAGACTGGAAAGTGCCCAGTCGCCAGGGAATGCATATACACCGGAAGGAAGCATTACAGGCCTATAGCCGCCATAGAGGGACTTATCCGGTGAAGATATAAGATTCTGGGAAGCACATTGCACCCACTCTATCCCATACTTTTTAAGAATTTCATCAAGTCCTGGATAGTACCCTCCCTCAGGAAGCCAGAAACCCTTCGGAGAGCGTCCAAAGATTTCCCTGTGGGTCTTTATTCCAACAGCAATCTGAGCATTGACTGCCTTCGGATAGTCCTTAAAAAGAGGAAGAAATGCATGGGTCGCAGCAGAACTCACAAGTTCCACAAGCCCCAAATCACTGAATTTTCTGAATCCTATGAGAATATTCCGATTAAATGCTTCATATACGTCAAGGTTTCTTTTTGTCTCATTGAGGTAATGCTCTGCAAGTACATGACACTTCATGTCCTCAGTCTCTGTTCTCTTTACTTCCTTCTCGCCCAGTTCTATGTGACGGTTCATGTACGCCACAAACCTCTCCTGGAGAGCAGGATCAGTCAGCATGGTCGAAAGTGTTGGGGAGAAACAGATTGACAGACGGAAGTTCACTCTATCTTCCTGGAGCCTGGAAAGCATCCTCAGAAGCGGAATATATGTCTCATTAAGAGATTCATAAAGCCAGTCCTCCTCAAGAAACTTTTCATACTCAAGATGTCTCACATACGGCTGATGTGCATGGAGGATAAGGTTGATGGTGTTCATTTTGCATCCTCCTCTCTGTATTTCTTTATTATATCCTGGACAATTCTGTTGTTGATTACTTCTCCAGTCTTTGTCGTAATAAGTGAGAGATAAACCTTAAAAAGAGTGTCATTCTCCTTCATCTCTTCAGGATGAGCCATCCAGTATGACTGGGGAAGAGAGACGGTCCCGGACTGTACAAGTAATTCTCTCTTACCGTCTGGATATTCGACAAAAAGAGAGACAAAACATTCAATTGCATCATGAGAGAAGCCTATGTTCCATGTTCTATCATCATCACTTACCAGGATATCATAAGTCTCTTTCTTGCCGTCTGCACCGACCATTGTCACAACAAGGACAACAGAGCCTTTCTTCTCTTCAATTGCAGCACCGTCCAGCGTTGATATTGACCAGAAGCAATATCCCCAGTCAGGATTCTTATATATAAAATGAATTGATGTCTCCTCGTAAGAGAGGGGAAGCTCCTCGCTACCAGGCAATCCAGTCACATACTCAGAGTGATTTGCATTGTCAGAAAGACTGCTGACATTCTTGACATTCACTGTCTTGGCAATATTGTTCTCTTCAGAATCAAAATTCGAGTTTTCATCCTCATATTTCTCATTAAGACTCAATATGAGGTCTTCCCTGTCCATATCTGTGAAGTCTTCTATACACTCCTGCTCAGCAAGATTCCTGAGCTCGGATGTAGATAATGACTCAAGATTCACAAGCACCATCTTTCTATTCTCTCCGTTATAACTTTATTAAAAAAAGGGCCTTTTAGTCAACGAAGTGCAACCACCAGATGTTTTACAGTCTTATCATAATTCACACAGCCAACAAAAAAATCATTTTCTTATAATATAAGAAATAAATTCTTAAATTATACCATAGGGTCATTTAGCTTGAAGGAAGCAGAACAGACATGGGATAAATTAACTATCCATCGAAGCAGAAAGAAGAGAGCGTGCATGCACAAGAGAGATCTCGCTCGTGTCTCCGGAGAGAAGACGAGCTATTTCCCTGACTCTCTCTTCTCCATCAATATTTCTGATTGTACTTACAGTTCTATCTCCTATATCACTCTTCTCCACAAGAAAGTGGGAATCAGCCTTTCCTGCTATCTGACTAAGGTGTGTGATTGTAATCACCTGGCTCTTTTTACTGAGCTCCTTGAGCTCTGCTCCGACAAAAGATGCGACAACACCACCAAGTCCCGAATCAATCTCGTCAAAGAGAAGAGTCTCAACGCCTTCACCTGTATTACATGAAGCTTTTATTGCGAGCATTATACGACTTAGTTCGCCTCCGGATGCGGCATCCTGTATTGGACTTGTCTTTTCTCCCTTGTTTGCCTGAATCAAGAATTCTATCCTGTCTGCCCCATATGGTGTAAGTTCACCTTTCTCAACATCTATTGTAAAGACAGCATTTTCCATACCGAGTTTATGCAATGTATCCTCGATTTTCCGTGAAAATTCAGCGGCACCTTTTTTTCGCATAAGACTCAATTTTTCTGCATTCTTCTCCGTCTCAGATGTATAGTATTTCACTTCACTTTCAAGCTCGGAGAGCTTATCGGAGCTGTCAGAGATCAGACTCAATTTATCTCTATAATCTGAAAGTGTCTCAAGAGCACTCTCAACGCTGCCACCATACCTTCTTCTTATACGCTGTATCACATTGAGACGTGAATTCATCTCCTCAATCTCGCCTTCAGAAAATGTTAGCGACGATGCATAATCTCTCAGCGTCGAGCATATGTCATCTACCTCAATGATTGAACTCTCAAGGCGTGATTGAAGCTCCGAGAGGGATTCATCTTTCTTTATAGCCTTACCTAGATCTGTAGAGGACTCTCCAAGAAGGCTTGAAGCACTTCTAAGATTTCCGACTGACGAGGAGACAGTCTCAACAAGAAATGCACTGTTTGCCTCCTTTTTCAGCTCCTCTTTGAGCTCCTCCTCCTCTCCAAGGACAAGATTTGCCTTTTCTATCTCATCAGCACAATATGACATGTAATCAGCTTCTTCACGTCCGGCCTCAATTATTCTTCTTGTCTCCTCAAGGTTCTTCTTTGACTGAATCATCTCTCTGTAGCTTTTCCTATAGGCTGAAAGAAGCTCATCCGAGCCGGAGTAATCATCAACAAGAGCTCTCAAAACCTCTTTTTTCATCAATGAATGGTGTGCATGCTGACTTGAGAAATCAACAAGGAGCTCCCCAAGTTCCTCTCCATCCTTCATTGTTACCGGTGAACCGTTTACTGTGTATAAACTTCTCCCTTCTGTCTTGAGGATACGCCTTATTATGAGAGTATTATCTTCAAGAGGTATATCATGGTTCTCACACCACTCTTTAACAAGTAAAGAGGACGTATAGAAGACTCCGGAAACCTCAGCCCGGTCCTGTCCTTTTCTTATATCCTCCCTATCTCCCTTCGCCCCCAGAAGTAGCGACAGTGCCCCCAGGAGTATAGACTTACCGGATCCCGTCTCACCTGTAATTGCATTCAGTCCAGAAGTAAAATTCAAATCAAGATTATCTATAAGAACATAATTACTTACATGAAGTGACTCTATCATGCCCCATCTCCCCAGACCAGTGAAGTTTTTCCCTTACGACTTCAGTGAAATTACGTTTTAAAGAATGTATAAGTTTTATACCTCTCCCGCTCATTCTGCATACAATCTTATCCTTTTCCTCAAGCTCATAATATAGCTGCCCGTCAACGGTTAGACATATATCTGTCCGCTGGTTTTCCCTGACCTCGATCAGAATTGTCTTGTCTCCTGTGACAAGAGGTCTGTTAGAAAGTGCGAAGGGACAAATAGGCGTTATTACAAGTGCCTTAATATCACAATCGAGGATAGGGCCTCCCGAAGCAAGTGAATATCCCGTTGAACCTGTCGGTGTTGCTACAATCATCCCGTCAGAACGGAAATTTCCAGCAAAAGTGTCATCAATGTCGAGTTTCAGGCTTACAACTTTTGCTATTCCAGAAGAACATATTACAGCCTCATTAAGTGCATAACTCTCAAAGACCTTCTTCCCCTTTCTGTAAACATCAACCTTCAACATAAGTCTGTTGGAATAATTCTTGCCACTCTCCAAGTAGAGATTGAGGGCTTCTTTCCATTCTCCTGTCTCTATCTCTGTTATATAGCCGAAAGTACCAAGGTTAATCGGAAGTATTACAGCTCCAGTCTTTCTTGCAGCCCGGGCACAGTAGAGCACAGTTCCATCACCCCCAAGTGCAATGACAAGCTCAATATCCTTTTCAAGCTCCATTGTCCCCGCAGTGGATTCGATGAATATCGTTTTACATTCTATCCCTATGGTTGAAAGATAATCCTCTATCTGTTTTGAAACCTTTCTACTTTCCTCTTTGATTATCGGAGTTATGATAACCGCTTTTTTAATAACTCTGTTCATGTCTACCTCAAAATTCCTATCACCTTCTGTATTGTCTGTATCTCCGCATTCGAAAGAAAGGGATAAAGAGGAAAACTTACCGCTCGTGAAAGATATGGAAATGCTACAGGGAACCTGTCATATCTATCCTGGTACCTGCTTCCAACAGCCTTTGAAAAAGTCTTACGTACTGTCACCTGATATTTCTTGCAGAGTTCTATAACTTCATCAGGTCTATCCTGGGAAATGCAACTGAAGCCGTACCCGTTTGTCTTGAATTCAATATCTGGCATGCCGAAAACTTTAACCCTGTTCTTTCTTCTCGCTTCGTCTGAATAAATCCTGTAGATTGCATTTCTCCTTTCTACAATAGACTGAAGTTTTCCAAGCTGAACTATTCCAAGTGCTGCATTCATATCTGGAAGCTCAATATACGGATTGACATCTTTCTTCATGACCTCAAGTATTTCTTCATTATCACAAAGGAGGATTGCGCCACCTGCAGTTGAAACAAGAGAGTCCTCCTCGGTGCTAGCTATGACAATATTACCCGTTCTTCCCGGCTTAACATCAGCCAGAGTTGAGCCTACAGACTGTGTTATATCCTCAACAACAGGAATTCCCAGTTCAGTATACTTACTTCCGTCGGAAGGTATATTCCCTAGTGGAAGAAAAAGAACCACAGCTTTGATATTCCCACTTGTAAGGTTATTCTTAATTGAAGAAAAATCAGGCATCATCTCCTCGTCAACATCAACAAAATAAGGATTGAGAGAGAGTCTCTTCATAGCATCAAGATAAACAAGAGGAGTGAAGACAGAAAGAGCAACAGTATCACCATCGGTGAGACCAAGAGAATGGAATGCGATCACTATTGCATCAATATAACTTCTAAGAGCAATTCCATCCTTATGTGAAACATACTCAGAGAATAATTTCACGTATGTCTTCTTCTTTTCTCCAGGGCCTATCTTTTCATCGACCATCGTCTGAAGAACTGCATCCATATCTTTACGGAATAATGAAGGTTTAAAAAAGGAAATTGAAGCCATGAAAAGATTATACCATAAAGATTGATTAAAAACTCGGTTTTTATAAATAAAAAAACAGGCGACTACCTACTCTCCCGGAGACGAACTCCAGTACCATCGGCGAAGGAGCGTTTTACTTCCGTGTTCGGGATGGGAACGGGTATTTCCACTTCTCTATGGTC
>CAVHPV010000005.1:0-54949 GCA_963638045.1 Faecalibacterium sp. CAG:74
AACAATCCCTCAGCTATTTTTCTTCAGGAAACTGTCTACTTTTAGAGTAGCAACAATCGAAGATATCCTTACCCTCTACAAGATGAATTGTTCTGTCTTTTTCAGCTGTTTCAATGAGTGCATCCGTGAACCCCGACTTCGAAACAAGATAGTATTCTTTCCTGGCTTTTTCTGATTGCACAAGAGATACTTTTCTTCTAAGATCCGCAAACTCCCGCATTCCCACATTGCTGTCTCTCCACTTGAATTCACCATAAAGATATTCCTCGCCCGAAGTCTCTGCAACAAAATCAATCTCCTCACTCCTCCTTTCAACGGGATTACCAAATTCAAGAGATCCATAATCCTTCACAGGCTTTGAAGAGGTGTTGACTATATATCTTCTAACAATCTCCTCTATACGCTTACCTGTAAACTCATCCATTTTTTCAAGAGTTTCAAGAATGAGCGGGCCGGCATTTTGGAGTTCAACGGCCCTTCTGGCAGGATAAACGAATCTAAACCAGAAAGAGAGAAAATCATCCTCAACCACCCAGCCAATTACTTTTGTATTAATTACTGAATTCTTTTTCTCTTTAGCAAAAGAGAGATTATTCAACTTCCTGAGCATTGACGAGCATAAGGCCTGTGAAACTCCTGCCTTATCAGCAATCTTCGATGTTTTATTAACACCTAAGGCTACAAGAGACATAATCTCCATATATAAATCTACATTGCGGAATTCCGAATAAAAGAGAAGGTAAGGCTCAGAGAAGAGCGTTCCTCCCAGAGAGAAGAATTCCTCCTGAAGTGCCTCTTCAAGTGTTTTATACTTGGAAATTCTCATGAGATAGTACGGAACACCACCTGTGATAACATATCCCCGTGAAAGCTCATCCAAACTCCAGGAAGGAAAAAATGCCTTCGCCTCTTCCGGTTTTATAGAATCAAGCTTAAGAGTAACAGATGAACGACCGAAAAGAGGAGTCTTACCACTGAGCACTCTATCAACCATGAATGACTCCATTGACGAGCACAGGATTAATTTTAATTTAGTTTTTGAAAAAACAAGATCAGAGTATTTTTGAATTATTGAGAGAATATCCTTGTTGCTTTCTTCAAGAAATGATATTTCATCTATGACGAAGAGAAGCTTTTCATCCTTTGCAAGCTTTGCTATGTCATTAAATGCATCCTCATAAGAAGAATAAACAACAGAAGAGCTTATGGAAAACAGTGATGAAATCTCAGAAGCAAGGTCATTGAGATTACTCCTCTCATTTGTAGTCGCCTGAAACAACACCGCCCTCTTACCTTCAGAAAAATGCCTGAGAAGGAAGCTTTTCCCTATTCTCCTTCAGCCATAGACCACCCCAAGATCATAACCGTCATCTTTCCAGAATTTCTCCAGGATTTTCATTTCAAGTTTTCTGCCTACAAACTCCATCTTTTTCTCCATTACATGCTAAGTATAACAATTAAATCACGATTTATCAAATCACAATTTAACAAATCATAATTTAAGAAATGATGAAGTTGACAAGAAAAACTCCCTTTTTACGGGGAGTTTATATCCTGTTAATTTAATCTTATCACTCGTAGGAAAGTGCCTGGATAGGATCAAGAGAGGCTGCCTTTGCCGCAGGATACCATCCAAAGAAGATACCGACTGCCGACGAGAAGGCAATGGAGAGTATTATCGACAGCACACTCAGCTTAAGCGCGTAGGAGAATGCAGAGGCGACAACATAGCTCACAGCAATGCCGAAGAGGATTCCAAAAATACCACCGCATATGGAGAGAACCATAGCTTCGACAAGGAATTGATGTCTTATGGTCTTAGGTGTGGCCCCAAGCGCCTTTCTCACACCGATCTCCCTTGTCCTCTCAACAACGGTCACGAGCATGATGTTCATGATTCCTATTCCACCGACCACCAGCGAGATTGCGGCGACAGCAGAAAGGAAGGTCGTCAACGTCTCCATAATCGAGTTCGCCATGTCCACAAACTCCTGTGCGGTAGATACCATATACTCACTTGAGGAAGCAATTGATGACATATAGTTTTCAATTTGCTTCGACACATCAGTTGTCACATAATTGTCATTCACCTGGAAGTAGTATGACGAGACGCTTGTCTGCTTTCTTATGTTTTGACTATATGTATAGTACGGCATATAAACATTGCTGTTTGTATTACTTGTCGAGGACTCGGAAGTGTCCTCAAGAATACCTACAACCTTATATGACTTCGCCTGAGTACGGAATATGGAGACATAGTTTCCGAGAGCATCCCCGCCAGGAAAGAGATCTTGGGCAACATCATAACCGAGGACAACTACCTGTTCCCTTTCCATGTTGTCTTCCATTGTAAAGAAAGAGCCGTCCATGATTTCCAGTTTCTGCATGTCACCGTAAGTTGAGGAGACACCATAGATAGTTGCATCAGTCGACTCCTGAGAGTGCCTGATTGTTGCATTTCCTATGGCACGTATCGCAACACTGTCTATACCCGCTACACTCTCCTTGATTGAGTAAGCAAGTTCCTCATCAAAGACGGTACTGGAGCCCATGTTGGAAAGTGTTACGAGGTCCATACCGGAAAGATTCATTTCGTCATTTATGGAGCCTTTCACGCTCTCGCCAAGGGTCATGATGGCTACAACGGAGCCGACACCTATGACAATACCAAGCAGAGAGAGAAACGTTCTCATCTTGCTTGTAACCATACTTTTAATTGCAAGCTTAAAGTTCTCGAGTAACATCTTCTTCCACTATCCTTCCGTCTTGTATGAAAACCTGCTCCGGGCATTGCAGCCCCAGCTTCCTGTCATGTGTGACAAAGACGATCGTATGTCCTTCTTCATTGAGTTCCCTGAAAAGTCCCATCACCTCATGTCCTGTCTTAGTATCGAGAGCACCGGTCGGCTCATCGGCAAGGAGGATATCGGGATCATTTACAAGGGCACGGGCAATTGCTACACGTTGCTTCTGTCCTCCTGAAAGCTCGCTGGGAAGATGTTTCATTCTGTCTTTAAGACCCACCTTCTCCAGCATGGCCTCAGCTCTCTCTTTTCTCTCTTTATGGGACACAAGAGAGTAAACCATTGGAGTCATGACATTCTCCAGGGCATTAAGCTTTCCCAGGAGATTGAATTGCTGGAAGACAAAACCTATCTTCTGGTTCCTAAGAAATGCCAGCTCAGTCTCATCCATACCGTTGGTGAGCTCACCGCCTATCGTAATATAACCGCTTGTCGGGGTGTCGAGGCATCCGATGAGATTCATAAGGGTGGACTTTCCGCTTCCGCTCGGGCCCATAATAGCCGTGAAGGAGCCTCTTTCTATTCTCAGAGAGACATCATCGAGGGCTTTGACAATATATTCTCCCACAAGGTAATAGCGCCTCACATTGACAAGCTCTATAACACTGGAAGCCATCAGAAGCCTCCCATCATCATGCTGAAACCGCCACCGCCAGATGACTGTTGATAAGTGATCGTCTCACCTTCCTTGAGGCCGGAGAGCACCTGGCTGTAGCCCTCACCAAGATAAGAGACGGTAACATTTCTTCTTTCTGTTGAGCCGTCAGTCGCTTTCACTGTCACAAAGGTCTTTCCACCTCTTTCTGTTGATACGGATGAGGAAGGAATCAACAGCATCTCAACGTCCTGCTCAAGATCGATAGAGCCTGTGAATGTGAATCCGGTTCTGAGGCCTGATGGAGGATTTGAGATAGTCATCTCAACATCCACAACCCCCATACCTTGGTTTGTATATCGTCCTTCCATAGGAATGTAGGAGACGTAAGCTTCAACACTCTGTCCGGGGAGGGAATCGAATGTCAGGGTGGCAGTCTGCCCTTCTTCAATATATTGCATGTCGATCTCGTCGATTTCTACAGTGGTCTTCAGCTTCGATACATCAATTACAGTGATCACAGTGGTACCTGCAGAGACATAGTCATTCTCAGCAATGCTTACTTTCGAGACAATCCCGTCAAAATTAGCAGTAAGAGTGGTATACGAGAGCTGTTCTTCTGCATTCTTTTTTTTGAGTTCAAGAAGCTCAAGCTGCCTTGTGGAGCCGCTTATTTTAGCCTCAGCAATCTGATTCTCTATATCCTGGAGATTTGATTGCTGAGAAGAGTCATCGATGGTTGCAAGGACCTGCCCCTTGGTAACAGTGTCGCCGACTTTAACAAAGACACCGGTAACAGCACCTGTAGAACGGAAGTTGGCTTCCTGCTTGTCATAAGCTACGACATTTCCCGAGATATCGATCGACTTCACATACTTGCTCTTTATCACCGTGTACTCTATATTGCTGTTCGCATTCTGAAGTGCGGCAATCTGTGCTTCACTGTCTTTTTTCATTTTCAGGAACCAGAAAAGAACCAATGCCACAATGAATATGACAACAAGCCATCCCACAAGGCTCTTGATTCTTTTCCTTCTCTTTCTTGCGGCTTGAGCCTCCCTGAGTTTCTTTTCCTGTCTTTCGCTTTCGCTCATTACTTCTTCTTTCTTATCCATTTTCAATTTCCTTAATTTTATAGTGCGAATATTGCCAGGTCACGCTCAAGTGAGAGGCCTTCGATAATTGTAAGTGTGTAGTCAGTTTGACTCGATGAATAATCGAGTTCGGCACTCTTCAGATTTTCTTCTGTCTCGAGACCGAGGTCATAGAGAGCCTTTGTGTTGTCAAGAAGTGTCTTCTTATACTCCAGATCGGTCTCAGCCTGATTGAGTTTTGTGTTCCATTGGAGGATTTTTAATGCATAGTTTGCAGCATCCGATTGATAGTCGGAGAGTGTCTCAAGATAGCTGTTAGCGGCACTCTTTGCATTATTGAGTGCTCTGTTTACCGAGCTGTCTGAAGACATGTTTTTATTGCTCCAGCTTCCGGATATAGTTACAGATGGTGTCGTTTTTCCGCTCTTTGTGATATTCACAGAAGGAGAGACGGTTATATCCCAATTTTTAGCTCTGTATGCGGCTTTGCCGGAAACAGACACCGTAAGGTCGGACGTAACACCGGCGGTGATGGATGTTAAAAGAGATGACGGGTTAGCATCGGCCACAGCCTTCTTATAGGATTCTTCACTGCTTTCAGCACTCAGCGATGCGATCAAGACCTCTGTATTTCCATTCTCATATGTAGTGAGAGTGAGAGTCGGAGCCTCAAGATCCTCAATGCCGTCCCACTCCAGCCCGGTTAGATTTTCATATTGCTTCAACAATTGGTTATATTGTTCCTTTGAAGCTTCCAGTGAGCTCTTGAGAGAATTCAGGGTATTGAGTGTGCTCATATATACACTTGAAGTTTCGGAGTAAGTTTTGAGGGTAACCAGCTTGTCGTAGGCTGTTTGCTGTTTCTCCAGGCGGAATTCAGCCTCTTTGAGAGAATCTTCCGCATTCAGAATCGAGGAAATTGTCGAGAGAACAGTCTTCTCGAAATTAAGCTCACTCATCTTATGGGTGCGTTCTGTACTATACTTTGTTGATGTGTAATTGAGATCCTCCGACGTATCATCAGAGTAGCCTGAAAAATCGAATGTGTGCGAGACTCCGAGATTTCCGCCTACATTCGTCTCCCCACTCTTATACTTTGTTGTAAGGGAAGTTCCCGCCGTTATCGTAGTGTTGCCATCATTCGGGAGTGTAATTGAGACTGACGGAGTGACACTTATCCCGACAGCATCCGTACCGGAGGCAAGAAGTGGATCCACTGTTGCATCCACAGTAACTCCAACCTTGTCCTTCTCTTCAAGCTGACTGATTGAGAGAAGCCCGTTCTCATAGTTCAGAAGCATATTCTGATAAGACAGACTGTTTTCCTTTGCGCTTTCCAGTATCTCATCAAGCGTTGACGCACTCAATGACGACAATACAGCTGTCAGTATTAATAGAGTAATAATAATTTTGTTCTTTTTCATTGTCCTCAATTATCCCGATTTTCTTTTTTAGGTAAACATCAACAGTGACAAATACTGAAAATGTTCACAATCTCTCTAACTATCGCATATACCTGTCACATCACGGTAATTTCCCATGACAGTCTTCAGTTTTTCCATGTATCCACCGTTGAAAAAGAGACATTTAGATACGTCAGACCCAAGCTTATCACCTGTAAGTGCAAGCCCCACGGCACGGCATCCTCCGACGCAATATGTAAACCATTTGCATGAGGAGCACTTTTCATTCTTCTCTCTCAAATCCTTCACTGTCATACATACTTCATCAAGGTAATCGCCTCTCTGAAGATATGTCTTGAGTCCGTTTTCCTTCACATTTCCAAGCACCCAGCCGTTCTTTTCGTAATACCCTGACATCTGGTGGCACGGAAAGAGATTCCCGTTGGCTGCAACGGCAATCATCCCCCTGTTTCCTCTGCATACGGGAAGCGTGTCACGATATTCACCGGCAACACACTCAACCGCACGGGGGCGGTAGCTCTTTGCTTTCGGCCAGAGATGGACAAATTGCCAGATATCTATCTCCATTTTAGGAGAGACCTTTATATACTCGGAGAGAAAGCCGAGCATGAGATCAAAGTACTCACTTAAAGTGAGAGTGTTGTCCCCTCCGTTCTGCACCCACCGAGGGGCCTCGGTCGTGCGGATGATTCTCATCTCGTCGACACCCATCCTCTCAAGCATCAAGGCTGTCTCGAGCATGCTGAGTTCATTTTTACGATTTACATTGGTCTGTACTTTGACTCTGAAGCCGTTATCGATGGAGAGTTTTATCGCCCTCAAGGCATCTTCCTCAGCTCCGTGGCGGTTTCTCAGCCAGTCGTGGTGTCCCACTCCGTCAAACGATATCTTTATAAGGGGATTGCATCCGATTTCATTAAGCCTCGAGAGAGAATCCCGGGTTATGTAATAGCCGTTTGTATTGAGCTCTTCGACGTACATTCCCCTTTTGTATATTCCCTCGATTATCTGGAAAAAGCTTCGGTGACACATCGGCTCGCCGCCCGTGATCGTGAAGGCGTTGATTCCGCACTCTTCTGCTTCATCAAGAAGCCTTTCAGCTTCCTCCAGCGTAAACTCACTCATGAGAGGAGCGTTATCGGAGGCATTGAAGCAGTGAAGGCAATTGTAGTTGCATTTCCCGGTTATCATCCAGTTCATGGCCGGGAAGTAACGGTTGTCACAGATTTTTCTCTGCCATGAGGAGAGAGCTTCCTCCCCCTTTCTGCACTCTGCTATAAAGCCGCGTTTTATAAGGCTTTCCGAAAGCTCATTCTTTTCAAGAGGAGTCTTACCATCACAGAGATAGAGAAACTCGAACTCGTCCTTTGTTAATCTCTCGGCATTTCTGACACCCTTTATGTAATAAGCATACGGAGTACGCCACCAGCTTCTGATTCCAATCTGCGGGTTTATTATATAATACACAGCCAAATTATTCCGCCTTTATAAAAGAGCCTCCATGATAGACGAAGAAGCTCTTACATTTATTGCACATCGCAGTAGTCCACAACGTATCATAATCCCAAAGAAGAGCACCTCCGCACCCGGGACACATAAGGCCCTTTTCACTCTCTCCGGGCTTACCCTTACACGCTCCGCCGGAGACAGACTCCAGTTCATCGTCGCCGATCTCACCGGAGGAGAGAAGAAGTTTCTTCATATCTTCCTTACTCATGGCACTTTTGATTTTATCAAAAAGTTCTTTCGATATTGTCTTCATTGAACCCACACTTTGCTTCTTGTCTTCATATTCGGGTTCCCAGCTTCCTGCATTACAGGAACAACAGATGGAGCAGAGGCTACGCCCCATCTTTTTCGCGTATAACAGACATTGCAAGAGTAGTTTCTCGGACCGTTTCCGATAAACCCGGTCTCAACCCAGCAATTATTGTGGCATACAGGGCACGAGGATGAGAGCTCATACCCGGTGGCCCAAGATCCAGCAAAGGATGGCTCTTTAGGGTCGTTGCAACCACCTCCCGTGACGGAATTTATCTCATCGTCTGAAAGCTCTCCGGAAGTATGGAACTCATTGTAGATTCTCTCGGCTTCTTCTTTCTCGAGCACAATCTTCTCTTCTTCTGCCATCTTCAAGAGATCTTCTACAGATTCCGTTTCCTTTGCCTTAGATGCAAGATAAGGTGTGTAGTTAACCATTTTTTCCTCCTAACTTACGCTGCAATAGCCGAGTCCGCCCTTGAATGAAAGACGCGAGCAGCTTCCGCAGTCTCCGTAGTCGCATATCGTAGACCAGAGCATTCTCAGCTCCTTATTATCTTTTGTATGGAGCGGGACATATGACATATTGGGTAGAGGTACAGGTGCCGCCCCTATCCTTCCGATATCGACATCCTTGAAAAGAGCGGGGTCGAAGTTGAGTTCGTATTGCCCGTTAAAGCAGTGGCATCCGCATGAGACAACGACTTTCTTAGCGCCCGCGACATCCGTCCTACATCCGCCACCCGAGACAGAGGAGAGCTCATCATCGGCTATCTCTCCCTCTCTTTTCTCCATATAAGAGACGTAGAGAGACTTCGTCGCATCATCAAGTTCTATTTCCCTTCTCTTGAATTCTTCCATTAAATCAACATAATTCATAGTCTTATTAGAGAATCTTCCTCAGTTCATATGCCCAATGTCCGATTTCACTTCCGCACTCGAAGCACCTTGTCATATAGCGTTCTGCAGCAGTGCCATAGCCGCCACAGCAATAGAGGATTTCAACGTTGTCTCCCCCGCAGGGGCATAGCTCTCCCCAGAGGATATGTGCCCTGTCTCCTGTCTTGAGACCGTACCCGCTGTCCTCTTCTCGCGTGGAACTTCCGTCGCTTGAAGACGAGCCGCAACCGCCTCCGGAGACAGACTCCAGTTCGTCATCTTTCAAGGAGCCGGAGGAATTAAGCCTTGAGAAAAGAGCATCTGCATCATCTTTTGAAAGTGTAATATTCTCTTTTTCAGCAAGAGAAATAAGCTCTTCGGCACTCTTTGCCTGTTTTGCCCTATAAATCAATTCTTCTCTCATCTCTCCCGATCCTCAAATATTGTCACAATATCCTTCAATATATTTTTCATAAGTTTCTTTCTCATTACCACAATTAGCACAAATAACTTTATACTCCCTCCTGCCATTGTCCCAGGGGTCAAAGTTAATGCCTTTGACTATCCACACATTACAGAGACAACCATAGCAGGGTTCATCCAGTGACACATAATGCCCGATTGCATATTTAGGCCCTGAGAAATAATATTCAGAGCATCCTCCGCCTGATACAGCATCAAGATCGTCATCTCTAAGCTCTCCGTTACTGTTTAGGCGGGTGAAAATCTTTTCAGCTTCCTCTCTATGTAGTTCTATATTATTTTCTTCTGCAAGTTTGAGAAGCTCTTCAACACTTTTTGCACCTTTTGCTTTCTCCAGAAGATCTTTATCCATCTCTCACTCCTCCCCTTTATACTGCGCCGACAATCACAAAAGGAGAGTATTCCTCAGCGCCTGGATTCTCAGCGGGGTCTGCAGCTTCCGTGGTATATCCGCAGCCAAGACATTTGACCGTATAAACCGTAGAATATGCTATCCTTCCACCTACAAAAAATTCAGAAGAACCTATAACCTCTGCATTTTCACTCAAGGCACAGTATCTGCACCAGCCACCACCAATGGAGGAGCCGTATCTTGTACTTCTCCTCATTTTTACAATCTGACCTTGTTTATATTTAGCACCGGAGACCCATTCAAGCTCAGAGCAGCCTCCACCTGAGACAGCATCCAGTTCATCATCCTTAATCTCTCCCGTCTTGTGCAACTTTGAGAAAATTTCATTTGCCTTCTCAAGAGAGAGTTCAATCTTATTTTCCTCAGCTAGAGAAAGAAGCTCCTCAACACTTTTTGCACCTTTTGCCTTCTCAATCAATTCTTTATCCATATCACCAATCTTCCTCGTTAGTGTCTGTCGTTCCTGATAAACCGCAGAAACCTATACCATTTAGGAACATGCTGTTTCTAACCTTGAACTCAAGATGTGCACAGGTACCACACTTCCCCTCTGAGCTGAATGCATACCATGTTTCTCTAAGCTGGGTATTATCACTACGCAAAGAGTAATAATCATTCGCTCTGGAGTCCTTCCACTGTCCTGTAAAACAGCTGCAGCCTGAAGTGACTACAGTAAAATTATGATTATTTATTTTTTGCTGACAGCCTCCGCCGGAGACACTGTCAAGGTCATCATCACTGAGCTCTCCTTCACTGTGAAGACGCTTGAAAATAGAAGAAGCAGCTTCCTCTGTCAGTACTATGCCCTCTTTCTTTGCAATCTCAATGAGCTCTTTCTCGTCTTTGGCTTCTTTAGCCTTTTTCAAGAGTTCTTCGTTCATTCTCTCCCTCTCCTCTATCTTCTATTTTCCGGATGCATACACTTGAGAGCCTGTCCCATAACCAGAAGAGGCATATAAGAACCGTCTCTGCTCCAATACTTACATAGATAACAAGTCCCCTCGACTCCACTTATTGCTCCATCCACACGCTCATACTTATCGCAGCCGTAGCCCATCGTGGTCTTGAGATATCCATCCGGAAAATAGCACCCGCCGCCGGAGACCTTATCGAGGTCATCGTCTTTGATTTCGCCGTATGACTTAAGCTGAGAATAGATTTCATCAGCCTTATCGACGGGGACATCGATTCCATTCTCCTTAAGGAGAGCCGTAAGTTCTTCCCTGGACTTCACATTCTTCGTTTTTTCAATAAGCTCTCTATCCATTTCCTTCCGCCTTTATTTACTTGTATATACGGCTTAATCCGGCTTTTGTTAGAAAATCATTTTTACATCTTCACTGCTTTATCGAGTATCCAGGAGACGAAGTTATCGGGAAGGGGCCATAGAGTTCCGGCATCGAGTTTCGCCCCGTATTTTCTGCAGCCGTAGCATAGATAGTAGGCACGCGATGTGTTGTCGACGCTGTCATGATAATTAACCCATGTCAATGGAGAGCCACACCTGGGGCAGGAGTAGGTGTCGCTTTGAGAGCATGCGCCGCCAGAAACTTCGGCAAGCTCGTCATCTCCAAGCTCTCCGTGAGTTCTATGAAACATCTTCAACACTTCTTCAGGCGTAAACCCCTCACTCTCGAGAAATTCATCAATATTCATAGCTTCCTCCCCCTGTCCATATTCCAGATCCCGACTTTCTTATATATACGGTCGAAGAAGGATTCTGTTAGAAAAGAAACAAAAGTATGCATAAAATCTATAAGTAAGGACAAAAACGTCCAAAGATATGGATTTCAATTCAATAATTGATTGATTTTCCCCTAAACGGAATGGTATTATATCTATAAGTTGAGACAAAAACGTCCAAAGATATAGATATTATAGAGGCTTTGATATGATAGTACGCGAAGAGTATCTGGAAAAATTGAAATCGGCAATGTGGGATGGAAACATCAAAGTAATTACCGGTTTAAGGAGATGCGGAAAATCCACTCTGCTATTTAATCTTTTCCATGATTATCTTGTCTCTTCAGGTGTCAAAGAAGAAAACATTATCAAACTGGAGCTGGACAAAAGAAAATACTTCATTTACAGGAACCCCGTTGCCTTATGTGATATGGTGGAGAAGACTCTCGCTGAGCGGAATGACGAGAAATTCTTTCTTTTCATAGATGAAGTTCAAATGTCGAAAAATGCGGTCTTGAAAAATGAGTACGGTCAGGACGAGGTTACAATTTATGACATGCTCAACGAGTTAAGAGGGTATGGCAATCTTGATGTATATGTGACGGGAAGCAACTCAAAAATGCTCTCGAGTGACATTGCAACACAGTTCAGGGGCAGATCCACCCAGATTCATGTCTACCCTTTATCATTTAAAGAGCTCTATAATTTCTATGGAGGTAATGAAAGCGATGTTCTCGGCATGTACATGCGCTTCGGGGGCATGCCCGGGCTCGTAGGCAAAGCCACGGACAGAGAGAAGATGGAGTATTTGATAAATCTCTTTGAAGAAACTTACCTCAAAGACTTGAAGGAGCATGGAAGAATTCAAAGAGAGGATATACTTTCAAACATCCTCGATTACCTTGCCTCTTCGATCAGTTCTCTTACAAATCCGACAAATATCGCCAACGCAATCGGCTCCTCAACAAAAGAGAAAGTCGACAACAATCTCATCAGCTCGTACATAGACAAATTAAAAGATGCCTTCCTTATATCTGAAGCCAAAAGATATGATATCAAGGGCAAAGCCTATTTCAATTATCCCAATAAGTATTATTACACCGATATCGGTCTAAGAAATGCCAGGCTGAATTACCGCCAATATGACATAGGACATATTATGGAGAACATTATCTACAATGACCTCATAAGAAGAGGCTACAAAGTAGATATTGGCGTCGTATATGACAGAAGAAACGGCAATAAAATTCAAAAGGAAATTGATTTTGTTGTGAATGATCTCGATAGAAGAGTTTATATACAGAGTGCATACAAAATAAGCGGAGAAGAGAAAGCTGATGCAGAACTAACGTCCCTCGCTCTCTCCGGCGATTTCTACAAGAAAATTGTCATCAGAAATGATATCCCCCATCATTATTATGATGATAAGGGCTTCCTCCATTTGAGCTTATTGGATTTTCTCATGGAGAGAGTGGATCTGTTTTGATTTGAAGGCTTATTGCAGCCTTCAAACGATATTCTCTTTCTTCGCCCAATATGTCCAATCGCACTTGTTGCATCCGATAAGGTACTTTCCGTCATCTCCAACCTTTTTGATGATATGGAATGAACGGGAGTAACAGCCGGGTTTGAGGCAGTAAACCGAGGGTCTGTAGTCTGCAGAAGCACCAAAGCAGTGGCCTTCGTTTTTAAGGTAAACCTTGCGGCCTGAATAGAGCTCGTCGGACCCCACATTCAAATTAAGGTTCGTGTCCAGTTTTCCGTTGCAGCCACCGCCCGAGACAGAGGCTATCTCATCGTCGGAGAGCTCTCCCATGGGAGGATTGAGCTTCTCATAGTAAAGTTCAGCTGTTTCTCTTTCAAGGTGGATTGAATTCTCCTCAGCTATTCTCATCAAATCTTCGACACTCTCTGCTTTACCAGCTTTCTCAACAAGTGTAGCATCAATATTCATTTCCGGTTCTCCTTCTCTGCTATATATACGTAAAGACATTGCTTGTGTTAGTCGAGTCTCTGTCTCTCCACCAGGGAGGCAAAATAGCCGCTCTTCTCTATAAGTTCATCATATTTTCCATCTTCAATTATCTTTCCCTTGTCGAGAACGATTATCCTGTCACATTGGCGGATTGTGCTCAGACGGTGTGCAATCACAATACGGGTACACTTGAGTACGTCGAGGGAGTCGGAGACCTTCTTTTGCGTAATATTGTCCAGTGCAGAAGTAGCCTCATCAAACATCAATATCCTAGGATTCGGTGCTATTGCACGGGCAATCATGAGCCTCTGCCTCTGTCCGCCCGATATTCCTCCCGAGCCCTCACTTATGATCGTGTGCATACCCATCGGCATTGCCTCGATATCTTCCTTCATACCTGCCTTTTCGGCAGCACGCCATGCATCCTCCATTCCGAGCTGTGGAGCTGAAATGACGATATTTGAGTAGATATTACCCTGAAAAAGCTTCCCGTTCTGCATGACAGTCCCGATTTTCTGTCTGAGTGATTTGAGATCAAGTGATGTCAAATCCATCCCGTCATAGTAGACAGCACCTTTTTGTGGAATCTCAAAACCGAGCATCAGACGCATCAAGGTCGACTTTCCGCAGCCTGTGGCACCAACTATCGCAACATATTGCCCCGGCCTTATCTTTAAGGAGAGGTCATCAATGATCACAGGCCCGTTTTCCGTGTAACGGAATGTGATGTTATTAAGTTCAATCCCTCCGGAGAGTCTTGTCACCACTTTCTTGTTCTCACTCGCCTCCGGGGCTGTCTCCAGGAGAGGGGAAACCATATCGAGAACCGGTTTTATACGGGAAAAAGTTGTTGCCATTGAGACAAGAGACGAGAACGCACCCATAACAGCTCCATAGGCACTGTTGAATGCATAGTAATCTGCAAGAGTCACCCCGGTCTTTATCGTGAAGTAGTAAATCACTATTGTTCCAACAAGGGAGATACAGGATGAGAATACCCCGTTGAGACGTAAAAAGAGCGGTGGATTGTATTGCAGCCTTGCACTCTTTGTATATGCTTCAGCCCACTTGGCAAATGCACGTTTCTCCGCCCCGCTGAGACGTATCTTCTGGACTCCCGTGAGAAGAGAATACTCAAGTCCGGACTCCTTTGCACTCAGTTCCATCTGCTCTTTCGATATCTTGAGCTGTGCGAATGTAGTAACGAGGGAGAAAAACACAGTCACAACTATGACTATGAGTCCCGGCGCCACAAGACCCGGCCCGTATTGAACCATTTGAGTAATGTAGATAAGTGAGAAAAGTGACCCCAGCCCGGTGGAGAGTATCGTGGAGGCAAGCATCGTACAGAGGGAGTTTATTCCGCTCATACGTTGTGTAAGCTCTCCCGATGAATACTCCTTGAAGAATGAGGCCGGCATGGAGAGTACCCTCATCATGCTTGCTGCCTGCACCTCTATATTAAGCTTGGTCCCGAGCCTCGACATCACAAGGCTCTTCACAGTCCCTATCAGAAGTTGAGAGAAACTTACGCTGACCAGAAAACCGAAAACGGCAAATAGAAGCTGAAGGCTTCCCCCTTCAATTACGGGACCGTAAATGATGCGCTGAATCCTGGGTGTCAACAATCCGATGAGTGACACGGCAAGTGTCACAAGTCCGACAAAGACAAAGTCAGAGACAGTCATGCACTCTACTATGTATATAAGCAGGTCCTTCACGCCTATTTTCCGGAGTGGAAGCGGCTTATAGAAGACGATTGCCTCCTCGTCGATAAGAGAAGCTGTCTTCTTTGTTATCCTCACCCATTTTCCACTTCTCTCATCATAGAATTTATATCCTTTGAAACCTGAGGGAATAAGTGCAACCGGAGTTCCGTCACACTTCAATGAGCCGAGCATCGCACCGGCAGCATCCTCATACCATTCCCCTTCAAGAAGGACAGTTCGCCTCATAATCCCTGACGGCCTCATAAGATATTCTATCTGGTCGTTGATATCTTTAATATTGTCTGGAAGCTCTATTCTTCTGGCGTGGTAATACTTAAGAACCTCACTTATGGCGTTTTCCGCCCTCTCTCTGTCCTTTGTCAGGCTGGATGCAATCCTCTTTCCCATGACGAGGGATGACATAGTGTCAAATGCCGAGGAGAAGCTGTCATCGTCACTCTGTATTCTTTCTCTGATCTGTTCGTCAAACCAACCCATACTCTCCCCCTTCACTCATTCGATACGAGGGATGCGTAGACGCCCCTCATGGCATAGAGTTCATCATGTGTTCCGCGCTCTACTACGCGTCCCCTGTCAAGGACAATTATTTCTGACGCATCACGGATAGTACTGAGACGGTGGGCAACTACTATTGTAGTTATTCCGCGGTTTCTTATGGACTCCACAACTTCATATTCCGTCTTGGCGTCCAGGGCACTTGTAGCCTCATCCATGATTATAATGGTCGGATCCTCAGCCAATACCCGTGCAATCTCAAGTCTCTGCCTCTGCCCTCCCGAGAGATCCTTTCCACCCTCCATCAGCTTATATTGGTATCCACCGTCCCTCTTCATGATGTCCTCGTGAATCTTTGCGTCCCTTGCTGCAAGAATCATTTCAAAGTCCTCGATCGAGTTGTCCCACATCTTTATGTTGTTGGCAATTGTGTCCTCGAAAAGGATTATGTCCTGGTCCACCACAGATAAGGATCCCGTAAAGACAGAACGGTTTATTTCATCAATAGGCCTGCCGTCAAAGAGAATCTCTCCGCTCCATGGCTTATAGAGCCCAGAGATAAGCTTACTGAGTGTTGACTTACCACAGCCTGAAGGGCCGACAAAGGCGACACTCTGCCCCGGCTCCAGGACAAGCGAAAAGTCCCTGATCAGAGGCTCCGCAAGCTTGGAGTAGCCGAATGTGACATTCCTTAGCTCAATTTTCCCAGTAAGCTTATCGTATTCCTTGTTCTCTCTCAGGGGAGCAGAAGTGTACGGGACAGATGCAGGATATTCCATGACATCCTCGATCCTTTCCATGCTGGTCCGCATCTCCTGAAGACTCTGGGATGCAGAGACAAATTGCATTGCAGGCGACAAAAATGATCCTAAAAAGCCCGAGAAGGCACTTATCATACCGACAGTCCACGCCCCTCTCTGACAGAGATACACACTCCCCATAAGGACAAGTGCGTTTGTCAACATTGAAATGACGGATGGGATTATACCGACATGTGCATTAAGCTTTGTAAACTTCACCTGTGCACTGTTGACAGCTGCCTGGTACCCCGACCACTTCTCGAAGTAGCCGTTCTCTGCTCCGGAGGACTTGATGGACTCTATCATCTCGATTCCAGCGACAGTCGCACCGGCAAGCTTTCCGCTGTCACGCTGTGACACACGGGTGAGATTGATCCTCTTCTTCGATATGTATGAGCTCACTGCCATATTCAGGAATACTGAAAGTATACCGATCAGGGAAAGTACCACGCTGTATCTCAACATTACAAATAGATAGAAGAAAAGCATGAAGAGCTGTATCGAAAGAGGCGCGAATGTCTGGATTATACTTCCGGCTATCGAGGCATTCTGACTTCTGCGACCTTGTATGTCCCCAGCCATACGCTGAGAAAAAAATTCCATAGGAAGTCTCAGCACATGCCACATATACTCGCTGTTGGCAACTATTGCTATCTTTCCGTTCACCTTGAGGGAGTAAGTCGCCTGTATAATCTGGATTATTATCTGTATAAAGGCAAGTGCACTTATTCCAAATATGAACGGTGTGAACCACTCCGGGTTCGTCCCGCTGAGGAGATGATCGGCAAAGACGTTCGAGAAGCCCGGCATGATTATGCCGATGAGGGATGAGATGACTGTCGTCATGATGACAAGTGCAAATGCAGAACCTGTGCCTTTGAGTTTCTTTTTCACAAAGGAGATTACACTCTTCTGCTTTCCCTCAGGCCTGAAATCTTCACCGGGTTCCATCATCAAGCAGATTCCCGTAAATGATTTGTCGAATTGCTCCATTGAGACGGAGTACGTGCCCTTTGCAGGGTCATTTATAACCGCCTTATTGCCCTTAAAACCGCATAAGACTACAAAATGGTTGAAGTTCCAGTGAATGATGCAAGGAAATCTTCCCTCCTTCCTCAGCATCTCCGGCTCATACCTGTAACCTTTGGCCACAAGGCCGTAACTCCGGGCTGCCTTGAGAATGTTCTTTGCATTCGATCCGTCACGTGACACCCCGCAGTCAGAACGGACCCTTTCAAGCGGGATCCACTTGCCGTAGTAGGCAAGAATCATCGTGAGGGATGCCGCCCCGCACTCTAGAGCCTCCAGCTGTATGACAACAGGAACCTTTGCCGCACCGTCTTTAACGGGACGGGAAGGGGCTTTCTTCTTTCTTTCCATCCTGTCCTCCCTAGTGGATCACAAAGTAAATCGGGTTAATGCTGTCTGTAATAACAGAAGCGGAATATACTCCGTCATCCACACCGGAAATACTTACACCAGCCTTATAAGCAAAGTCCCCTGACTGGAATTGGGAGAGAAAGAGGAAATATGCAGGATAGTCAGAGGTTATCTCAACAGGGGTCTTCCCTACAGAAATCACAATCCCCTCAATTCCATCTCCCCTCACCTCCATTCCTTCTTTGACAGATTGAAAACTATCAGAAGTGAGATAACATACGGCCTTCCCGTTTTCAACCACAAGCACAGTCTCCACCTTTGTTTCAATAGTGCCAAAGACTCCCCAGATGACAACACCGACAAGAAGGGCGACAACGGACAGGAGGATAATCCAGACTCCCGGGTTCGCGACCCTTATATAATCATTAAGCTGTTCGGGGGAATTAACTCTGTCTATGCTTGATTTTCTGAATAGCTTCTCGTTCATTACCGGACCTTCCTTATTGTGAGTATGTTCTTGTTGTCCCTGTAGACATATGAGATGTCGTCCATTGTTTTTCTGACCATGAATATTCCCAGTCCGCCGATTTCCCTCTCATCCGCCGAAAGTGATGTGTCAGGGTCTTTACTCTTTGTCGGGTCATACGGCTTTCCGTTGTCACTGAATTCAATCTCGATGTTATCACTGTTGAGAATGCATGTAACCGTGGCGCTTGAAGCCCCGCTGTAGAGTGCGATGTTTGAGAATATCTCATCAATGGCCACATTGACCTGAGCAATCGTCTTGAAGGGGATGTCATTCTCGGAAAGTATGCTCTCGACAAATTCCGTCACTTCAGCCACCGCTTCCCCACTCGGCTTTACAGTAATCTCTTTCTTCATATCCTTATGCTCCTTTACTTCAAGTGTAAGCATTGTTATATCATCAAACTGGTCAGCTTCTCCTACAAAGGTGTCAATATCTGAATGGAGGAACTCCAATAGCTCCTCACTTGATCTGTCACCCGCTCTGTTGAGGGCATTGATCATTCTGTCAGTGCCGTAGAGACAGTTATTGCTGTCCGTCGCCTCGGCCACCCCGTCCGTGTATACGAAGAGTCTGTCTCCCGGTTGGAACTCCAGTTCATACTCTCTGTATCTCGAATTTTCCATCCCCGCAAGAACAAAGCCGTGCCTGTCTTTATAGAGCTCCCATTCCCCGTTATTTCTCTTTATTGCCGGGAACTCATGGCCGGCATTGGCACACTTCATGATTCCTGTCGATATTTCCATGATACCAAGCCAGAGGGTTACAAACATCTCAGCTTCATTATTCTCGCAAAGCTGGTTATTGACCTTCTCAAGCACATCTTTCGGTCCCAGTCCGTTCTGTGCGGCAGATTTTATCAACGTTTTGCTGATCATCATGAAGAGGGCTGCAGGAACCCCCTTGCCCGAGACATCAGCCATGACGAAGGCAAGATGGTTGTCATCAATTGAAAAGAAGTCATAAAAGTCACCACCGACTTCTTTTGCAGGTGTCATTGTCGCATATATGTCGAATTCGGGGTGAGTCGGGAATGCGGGGAAAATACAGGGAAGCATACTCTTCTGTATGTGGCGTGCTACATCAAGCTCAGCTCCTATTCTCTCCTTCTCCGCTGTTATCTTCGAGAGGTTTAAAATATACTCCTCAAGCTCTTTTAGCATGAAATTGAATGATTGCGAAAGCGATTCAATTTCGTCTCCAGTCTTTATGTCTATCCTACGGCCCTTGAATGAGGAAGTGCGTGTAATATCCTCAGTAAAACGAGTCAGCCTACTCAATGGCATTGTGACCATACTTCTTACAAAGAAAATATATGCAATTATGATAAGGACAGTAACACCGAAGGAGATGAGAATCATTCTCAGAAGAAATGAGTTGAGATAGCTTCTGACTTCACTCATGTCGAGGATATATTGTATTTCGGCTATTGCCTCACCACCCTCGTCGAGGATAACCGATATGCCGGTGTAGTTGTATCCATAACTGTTATCTGTGACAAGTGGACTCATAAGTCCCATGTTCTGTTTATATGCATTCCATATGGTTATGTATTTGGCATAATCCTCCGGATCATCAGGATTGGCTGCATCTGTGTAGAGGATGTCGCTTCCATATGGCAACTGGGACTGAGGGTCATCCCCCATTTCAGGAACAAATGCATCAATGTAGAATGTGACACTGTCCTCATCGGGAACAACAAGGGAGAGATACGTGATATTCCCCTCCTTTTTGAGGGTATTGAAGAGTGCGTACATTCTCTCGTATTCGGGAGTGTCCTCACCGCCTTTCCCGATGATTGTCTTCACATCATCCGCATTCAGCATCGTGGCAATGGCGTTGCTGTTCGTCATTACGCGTTCAGCAAAGAGCTCTTCAAGATAACTTTTACTGTTGAGATATCCGAAGAGAGAGACTGCAAATGTCATCAGAATTCCCACAACACAGAGCGAAAGTATGAATTTAGGCAGAAGTTTAATTCTCATATTTAATCCTCAATCAATTTCTTGCAATATATGTCCGCATCACAGTGGCAGCGTCCGTGGCAATACGGGCAGAAGAGACTCTCACTACTGTACCATGCCTCCTTGACTGTCGCTGTAAATGAGAAGCCGCATCTTCCGAGGGCCTTTTTGAGTGGCAGCACCCCACCCGGCTTCCAACATACTATGAAGACAGTATCAATCTCATTTTCAAGGAAGATCTCAATGGCGGTGTTTATCATCTTTTCCGAGTATCCCCTACCCCTGTATTCCTCCTTGAGAGCAACAGACTGTATCCTTCCACAACGTGAAAGAGAGCCCAGCTTTCCTCTCTCCACCCCTGTTGATAACTCAATCTCCCTTGTGGAAGTTATAAGAAAGAAGATATATCCCACAATTGTCCCCAGACTGTTTCTGAGAACAAGAAGATATTTCCAATCACTTCTGAAAACGGAAAGAAAATCATCAGCTGTGTAGAGATTTTCACCAACACACTCATTTGCAATGCAAAGGACTGCGGGGATATCATCTCTCTTGATCTTTTCAAGTCTCATCTTTTCCTCTCCTTACAAGAAGTATCTTCATTCCCATCGATATCTCGTTGCTGTCACTCAAAATAAGAGCTTTAAGGGAAGGAAGGTTCTCTGAGAGCCATTCCTTCCACCCCAGGTATTGCGGGCATTCATCCTCCTGGATGAGAAGATCCACGTCCTCCTCAAGGTACGAGAAGAATGTTGTATAAATCATCTCTTTCTTCTCCCCATCTTCCTTTCCGGCTTTGATTGAATTGCAAACACTGGTCACATCACCATAGCCCGAAGAGTGGACAATGTCCTCAAGCATTCTCCCAAGGTTGCGGTTTCCAGAGTACCTATCCTCTTTGAGAATAGAGAGGAAAGTCCCAAGAAGGTCGTCTTTGTCCCAAGTAAGATAAGAGGACTCGTCATCTGCCTCAATGATTACAATCACACCTTCAGGAGAAAGGAAATCTGAAAGAACAGAAAGAAGTCTTCCCGGGTCAGAAAGGTGCATCAGGACAAACGAGAGATAGATGCAATCGAAAGACCGGATGCCCCTTTCTTCCATCACTGTCCTAAGGCTATGGGGAAAATCATCACTTGAGGCATCAAGGGAGAGGAAGTGGAACCTGCCGTCTCCGTAAGCCGTTTCAGCTTTCCGGGCAAGAGACGGAGTGTACTCAATTCCTATAACACTCGATATGCTTTCATTTCCGAAGAGTGAGACTGTCTTCTTTCCATCATTGCACCCGATATCGAGGACAGAGAGGTTACGTCTGGAGGAGAAGAGAGAGTCAAAGAGAGGTTTCTCGATTGAAGACAGCAACTTGTTCTGAACTTTCAGTCTCTCGATTTCCTTCTCGCTCTGGAAAACATTCTGATCCGCCATATATACCTCAAATGACTGTATAGAAGTAATTGAAAACCATTTTACGTTGATATTCAGAATACTTTGTCTTCTTCTCTATGAGCTTGAGCACTCCCGAATCTATTTCATCCCCATTTGCCTCGAACGGATTATACTCTCTGACATTGTCCCTTATTCTAAGAATAAGTCCCTCCTGCTTATCGATAAGTTTCACCGATATGTAATATCCTCTTTTCTTACTTCTGTTACCGAGTGCGAACTTGATTATATTCAGCAGAATCTCCTCGGTGATGAAGTTGACCATGAATGACTCTCCAGGATCGAGCTCCCATTCATTTGCTATCCTCTCAAGGTCGCACGAGATATCTTCCATGCTTTCCTTCTCGATGAGATATGTCCTTTCAAATGACTTTGTATAGAGTCCGTACTTTCTCTGAGCATAGGACTTCGAAGGGCTGATAATTTCCGCAGCCACTACAAAAAGAAGAGCAGTGGCCTCGGTTATGACATAAGAAAGTGAGAGCCCTGTGATGTTCATTCCGGGTATGAGAAAGAAACCGGTTATAAGTAGAAGCATGCAGTTTCTTGTAGCAGAGAGTGCAGAGGCAAGGTATTTACGGCCTGTTGCCTGCCAGAATGCAGTGACGGAGGTATTGATTCCTGCAAAGATAAGGCTCAGGCTGTAGAGACGAAGTGCCGTCTGAGCTTGTCCGAAGCTGTCCGTAAGTCCGAAGAATGAGAGAAGAAAAGACGGAAAGAGTGCAAAAAGGAGCATTGTGGCAATTGCGAATGCCGAAACTGTGATGAGTGATTTTTTCAATACAGCAACAATTCCATCTGTGTCGGATTCGCCTGTGAGGAAAGATATAACAGTCTGCAGGGACGATGAGTTACCATCCCATATTCCCGCCGGTATTGTACTCAATGTGTAGATAATGCCATACACAGCGACATAGAATGCACCTCTCTCTCCCCAATATTTCATGAGCATCGTGTTGTATAACAACATGACAGCAGCAGAGAAAATCTGTGCCGAGCCCAGTCCGAACCCGTCAGAAGCTGTCTCCCACACCTTTCTAAATGACAGGCGGCCGATTTTCAAGCTCAGCATCCTGTTCTTCCTCATAAAGTGTGATAAAAGGACGATAAGCCCGAGCCCCTCCCCTATGGAGAGAGAAAGGGAAGCCCCCATGATTCCGATTTTCATCACCTTCATAAAGACAATGTCGAGTATGAGATTCGTGATAATCACAATACCCGAGGCGAGAGCCGAGAGTCTGGGGTTTCCGTCACTTCTAACCGAGGAGGAGAGGATGTGGTACATGATGAAAAGCGGAGCCGACCACATCACAACAGTAAGATATTCCGATGCAAGGCCATAGAGTTCATCAGTCACTCCAAGAAACGCGAAATAAGCATCCTTGAAAAGAAGCGGAGAGAGCAAAATGAGGCTCACCACAAGCCCCAGTGTCAACTGTGAGTGGAAGACAGAGTCAGCCCCCTTCCTGTCACCGCTCCCGAGAAGCCTCATTATTTTCACATTGGTCCCGACGGCAATTGTTATCCCGAAGAGTGCATACACAAGATAAACCGGGGTTGCCAGATTCGAGACAGCAAGACCGGCACTTCCTATGATGTTACCCACAAGAGTGGCATCACAGATAGTGCACAGTGTCAAAGCAAGCGACGATAGAATCCCCCAGAGAAGGAAATATCTGTATGCACGATACTGGAAACGGGTATCCACATTCCCACCAAATTACTCTATGGTCAGGATATCTACAAAGCCTGTGACCTCGAAGATCTCACGGATAGTCTCATTGACATTCCTGACGACCATTTCACCCTGTTTGTTCATGACCTTTTGAGCTGCAAGGATGACCCTGAGACCTGCCGATGAGAGATATTCAAGTTCCTTCATGTCAAGAACGAGTTTCTCAACCCCTGTGATATCCCCTCTGAGTTCAGCTTCAAGCTGTGGAGCTGTAGTGGTATCGAGTCTGCCGATGATAGCTACTGTCAATTCATTTCCATTTTTCTCTTTTCTGATTTCCATATTTTTCTCCTTTAAGTTTTAAACTATATAATTCAGGCACTTCCACATGCACTTTTATTCCTCGTGTCATCAAGTTCATCGGGAAAGGATGAATGCATGTCATACTCAAAATTAAGACCACCGGGGACAGACGCAAGATCATCGTCGCCGACTGCTATCTCGCTCTTTCCTCCGTTCATGCTCGTCTCCATGGCAATTCGCAATTTTTTCAATGCAACATGGCAAATCTGACGAACATTCGTATGCGATAATCCCATCCTCCGTGCTATCTCACTGTGGGCCATACCATCATAATAGTGAAGAATTACAATCTCTTTCTCACGCGGGGAAAGAGTATCGAGAGCAGCATTCAAATGGATAAGCATCTCATCAAGATCATCCGTTTCATCAAAATGTATGAGATTGTCGAGAGATGTGCAAACGTATCTACTTCTGCGGTAAAAATCATAAAGTACACTCTGTGTCACCTTGAAGACATACGTGGAGGCCCCTACCCTGTTTGCATCAATTTTCTCCACTCTGGAATAAAGCTTCAAGAACACCTCATGCGTGATATCTTCCGCCATCGCCCTGTTCTGGAGACGGTTCATAACATATCCGAAGACTTTGTCATGATAGAGTGTATAGAGCAGAGCCCTGTCGTCATTTTCTGTTTGCATTCAGTTCTCTACCCTCCATGCCGGGTTCCCCCGCCGCAGAGACATCAAGTTCATCATCTCTAAGCTCACTCCCAGGAGAGAGAAAGCGCGAATTGACCTCATCTATCTTGCTCCCCAGTCTGCTGTTAGGGCTGAACTTCTGATACTCAAACAGTAAATTGATATCTTTCATAGCCTGGTTCTCCCTTAACATATATACGGTCTGATTCCGATTCTGTTAGAAAAAAACCGGCAAAAAAGACAATATTGATGATTTTTATTCATCAACTATTGAAATCTCCTCAGTCTTTTATTTGATATCACATTTTCAAATCTGTTTCCCTCAAGATTCCGGAATTGGCATTTTCTATTCCGAAATTGGTTAGATTTCCAAAGAAAGGAGGATTAATCACCATAACAATGAGCCGGCAAAAACCGGCTCAATGAGACAAGAACATAAAAGAGACTTCTCAGCTCAACAAAGTGTCCAAGGCTATTGTTATCATGTCATCGAAGCTTGTCTGTCTTTCCTCGGCAGTTGTCGACTCCCCTGTCAGAATATTGTCACTGACAGTGAAGAGAGCAAGCGTCTCAACGCCCTTCATGGCACCAAGGGTGTAAAGCTCCGCACTCTCCATCTCCTCTGCCATTATCCCGAGCTTATGCATTACAGCCATTTTCTCAACGTGCCTGTCATCATAGAATTGATCGGATGAGAAACACGGTCCGACTGTCACGCTTATACCACGCCTTATTGCTGTCTCATAGGCATTCATCATCAGCCTGAATGACGGGATTGGGCAGTAATGGAATGTGGAGCCGAAGCGGTCGGTGTTCATGCCGCTGTCTGTGCTTGAAGCCTGTGCAATGAAGACATCCCTCAGCTTTAAAAGTGGACTATTCGTCCCGCATGTGCCGACACGTATGAGAGTCTTGCATCCGAACTCGCTTATAAGCTCATTGCAATATATTGAGAACGACGGCATTCCCATACCCGTTCCCTGAACAGATACTCTCTCGCCTTTCCATTTACCAGTGAAGCCGAGCATCCCTCTCGTCTGGTTGTAGCACACAGGAGCCTCCAGGAAATCCTGGGCAATGTGCTTTGCCCTGAGAGGGTCTCCGGGAAGAAGAACCCTCTCTGCTATATCGCCTCTTTCAGCACTTATATGTGGTGTTCCCATACCGCCCTCCTCAGTCATCTGCCCCGAGAGCCTCAAGGCCCTTGGAATTAAGAACTTTGCTTGCCTTTATATTCTTTACAAGCACAGTAAATACAATAAATGAGACACAGAGAAGTATTGCCGAGTATATCGGAAGAATGCCCCAGAGGCTGAGCTTTGTCAGAAGAAGTCCCAGAAGGACAGGTGTGACTGTCTGGGCAGCCATGCTTGAAGCATAATAATACCCTGTGAATTGACCAATCTTTTTAGCCGAGCACAGCTCTACTATCATCGGGAATGAACAATTATGCACAAGTGCCATTCCGAATCCCTTAACAACCCATACCCCATAGAGAAGAACAGGGAATGAGAACTCACCATTGGCGCCTACGACTTTGCCTGAAGGTCCGACACCCGTCATTATGATATATCCCAGGAGTGTAATCCCCAGTCCTATGGAGATAGTCCACTTGCGTCCGATCCTGTCGGCAATGGACCCCGCAATGGCAAACCCGATGACACTTCCCAGTCCACCGATAATTGTAAGAATCATGGTTGCACTCGATACACTGTTGAGGTAATAGATGACGTAGTTGCCGATATATGTTCCGATGGCATTGTCAGCCATAAACCAGAAGAACTCAGCAAGGAGGATTGCAATTAGCATCCTCTTGTTGGCCTTTGTCATAGGCTTTGAGTCATCGATAGGATTCTCGACAGCAGCCTGTCTCTCTCCCTCCTCAAGCTCATCCTTCATTTCCGCCTCCAACTTGTTCTCCTTTATTGTGAAGAAGAGGACAAGGGCGGAGATCACCATGAGAACAGATGCGACGACGAATGGAATCTCGATGATGTACATCTTTCTAGCCTCGTCAGCCACGTTTATATAGCTTGAAAGTGGCAGGAAGATCCCGAGTACAGTTGCGAACGCCCCTCCGAGATATCCCATTATGTTGATAATCCCGTTTGCCTTTGCCCTCAGCGGCTTCGGGGTGATATCTGGCATGAGGGCAACAGCCGGATTACGGTACATCATCATAAAGATGAGCACGAGCGCCATGGATGCAACCATGCCCGCTATATTGTTATAGTGGAAGAACAAAGGAATGAACGGGAAGACTATTGCAGAGACGAATGTTCCCGTGAGGATATAAGGCATCCTCTTTCCGATGGGAGTCTTGGTCTTGTCAGAAAGCCGACCGAAAATAGGAAGAAGAATCAATGCTGCAAGGTTATCGCATGCCATGATGATTCCTACGAGCCATTGCACATTGAGAATGTGTTCACTGTTTCCCTCCGCCTTGAGGGCTGCAGATGACATGCCGTACATTCTCCGGGCAAAGATATCGGTGAGGAATGTCGGACACCATGAGTCGTATACCTGCCATAATAAAAGGATGCCGAAGAAAGCAAAACCAATCAGGAATGTTCTCCTGTAATTCAATTTCAGACGGATTGTGTTATTTTCCATAAAAACTCCAATTGCCCCCATTATATGGCTCTTTCTCATTCATTACGAGAATTATTGTCAAAATTCCTCCAGGCCACTTAACTAGAGTCCCCTCTTAATTTAAACTGACACCATGATAAAAACGAAAATAGATGACAAGGTTCTTATGGACCATATAGAGAGTCTTGAAGATGACAGGAGAGAAGTCTTTCTCATTGCTGACGGAAATGTCAGGCTGAGCGCGGTAAGTGCAACACGCACCATCAATGAGATGAGAGCCAACCATATGACGGGGCTCCTCGAGACATATATACTCGGACAAGGCTACATAGCAGGAGCTCTTCTCTCAAGTGAAGTCAAGGGTAATGACAGAATACAGCTTTCAATAGAGTGTGCCGGCCCGGTGAAGGGAATGAATGTGGAAGCATGGGCATGCGGTGCTGTCCGCGGCTACCTCGTGAATAATCCCATCCCTCTCGACAAACCCCTTGCTTCGCTCGACACATCCCCGCTCTTCGGACCGGGATTCCTGACAGTGACAAAGATACTCGAGGGCTCAAAGACTCCGTTCTCCGGGCAGATTATGATGGAGTACGGACATCTTGCACAGGACCTTGCTCTCTACTACAGCCAGTCGGAGCAGACTCCTTCCCTTTTCTCCCTCTCAATCGACTTCGACAGAGAAGGAAGAGTCTGGGGAGCAGGAGGGATTATGATGCAAGTTCTACCGGGATGCGGAGATGATGCACTTGAGAAGCTTGAAAAGCTTGCTCCCTCTCTCAGCGCTATGGGAAAGAAATTGGGAGAGGGAATGAGTGTCCGCGATTATGTTGATAACACCTTCTCATCCTTCTCTGTTGACTGGCTTGGACACACTCCAATCGGATTTTCATGCCCGTGCAACCGGAAAAATTACGAGAAGTATCTTGTAAATCTTCCTCAAAAAGAAAAAGATGAAATACTAAAGGGGGAGTTCCCCCTCGTATTGCAGTGCTTCAATTGCGGCACTGAATATAAATTCTCTGAAGAGCAATTGAAAGAACTCTTCACGGAGGGAACAAAATGATATTTTTTGCAACAAGTGCAGCAAACCAGGGAGACCTGATCGCGGCAGAAGCGAGAGAGTGTGGATGCGACTCTGTCAGAGTAACCCCAAGCGGAGTCGAAATGGAGGGAAGCCTTGAATTCGGCTACCGTTTCACGTTCAACACCAGGATATCGTCAAGACTCCTTTGGGGACTTTATATTGACGATGATGTACAGAGTGACAAAGAGCTTGAGGAAGCGACACAATCCCTGCCATGGGAAGAGTACATAACACCTGATAAGACTCTCAAGGTCACATGCACGACCCAGGACTGCCGGTATATAAACAACAGCCACTATGCGGCCCTGAAAGTCAAGGACGGGATAGTTGAAAGAATCAGAGAAAAGTTCGACAGAGAAAGGCCGAATATCGAGATACTCAATCCGGATGTGACTGTACATGTCCATATCGAAAGAGAAACTGTGAAGTGGTATATAGACTTCTCCGGAGAGAATCTCTCGATGAGAGGTTACCGCGGTGAGCAGACAGAGGCCCTCTTGAAGGAACACCTTGCAGCAGCGCTCATCAGCAGGTCCGAATGGAAGAAGAGTGTCAACGACACCTCTCCTCTTCCCCTTCTCGACCCGTTCTGCGGTTCGGGTACCATTGCCATAGAAGCCGCCCTCATGGCAACAGAGACAGCACCGGGACTCTTGAGAAAAACCCCGTACCAGTTTGAAAAACTTCCGAACTTTGATGAAGAACTCTTTAATAAAATAGTTGACGAAGCTGAAGAGAAAAGACGTAAGGCAATAGATGAGAGAGACATCTCGATTTATGCCTCCGATATTTCCCGCACGGCAGTCGAGATCAGCAAGGCAGCAGCTCTCAAGGCCGGTGTCTATGATTTCATCTCCTTCTTAATACAGGATTTTACAAAGATGAAAGAAGCCCCTGCTGAAAAGGGATGTATTATAACAGATCCTCCTTACGGCGAGAGAATGAGCGTTGAGGACATCGACGGACTCTACAGGAAAACAGGAGAGACTATCCAGAATGTGTTCAAAGGCTGGAAGGCGACAATCCTCACAGGCAACAGCGATCTATTGAGCAATATCGACATGAAGCCGGAGAGAACCAACAAGCTCTTCAACGGCGGAATTGAATGTCAGGCTGCACACTACTCTGTCTTCACAGATGAAGAGAGGGAGGAGATGATGAGAAAGTCGAAGGAGAAGAGAGACATAAGACTCTCGACTCCTCTCACAGAAGGTGCGACTTTCGTCTACAACAGGCTTATCAAGAACCTTAAGGAACTTAAGCCTCTCATGGAGAAGGAAGGAGTTGAGTGCTACCGTATCTATGACGCAGACATGCCGGAATACGCAGCCTCTATCGACTTCTACATGGGAAAATGGATAGTAGTCTCTGAATACAAGGCTCCCAAGGAAATTCCTGAGGAAGATACAAAACGGAGGCTGGACGAACTGATTCTCGCAACAGAGAGAGCTACAGGAATAGATGTAGAGAACATCTATGTCAAACAGCGCTCGAAGCAAAAGGGAAATGACCAATACACAAAGCTTGCAAACAACAACAGAATGCTCCTTGCCAGGGAGAATGGAGTAAGGTTCCTCGTCAACTTCACCGATTACCTCGACACGGGAGTATTTCTTGATCACAGGCCGGTGAGAAAGCTCATCCAGGAGATGGCAAAGGACAAGAGATTCTTAAACCTCTTCTGCTACACAGGGACAGCAACCCTCAATGCCATAAAGGGAGGAGCACTCAGCACAGTCAGTGTCGACACATCTGCAACCTATCTCAAGTGGCTTGAAGAGAACCTGAAGCTCAACGGCTACTCATCAACAATGGGTAACTACCTCTATCAGGAAGACGTCATGGACTATCTCTGGGACACGTACGACAGATATGATCTCATTTTCTGCGATCCCCCGACCTTCTCCAACAGCAAGTCAAGAAGAAACAACTTCGATGTGCAAAGAGACCATGCCCGCCTTATCAAGGCAGCAGCAATGCATCTCTCCCCGGGAGGGACTCTCATCTTCTCGAACAACCTCAGACGTTTCCGCCTGGACGATGAGATTCTCTCTGACTACGTAGTTGAGGATATCACAGAAAAGACAATCGGAGATGACTTCAAGAGAGACATGAACATCCACCATTGCTATCTCATCAGAAACAAAGTAAAGATAAAGATCAAAAGAAGATAAACTCAAGGCCATGCATAAGAACCGCATGGCCTTTCTTGTACCGTCATTTCCTGTTTAGCTTCGCCCCACAACAGGAATCTGATGTGACTATTTCGACATCTCTGTAAGCTGTAGGCATCTCATACTGGAGAGGAGGAAAAAGACTGCCACTTTTCTTCTCTGTCTTGACCCCATACTTAAGGTATACTTCTTCCACTTCCCTGATAGTCATACTCATTCTCCTTCTCATAGATTTTAGTTCATGCCTGTCCTTTGGACAAACATATAAACACCTTACCGCTTCATCAATCCCGCTCCAAAAGAGCACCCTCCGGCCGAAACCGGAGAGTGCGGGGGAAATGATAAAATCTATGTTCACTGCCAACAGGGCGGCAGAGAACACCTTTTCATAAACTCTTCAATCCACAACGAATCAAAGAGTCAATCAGACTGATCAGCCGTCAATGGCACTCACAGTCCAGCCTGCAGGATTATCACTGGAATCTTGAGTCACTTTGTAGGATGTGGTATCAACATAATCAGATGGGTCAGAAGAGAATGTACCTCCGGTTACTGTCAATTTTCCTTCCTTTTCTCCAACTCCTTTTCCACCCAGAAGTCTTCCATTGAATTTTCCACTCTCAATCACTATCGAATCAATGCGTCCTGCAACTGAGGTAGAGTCTTCCGCATTCCAAAAAATAGGACTTGAATCATTCGAAGTAAAGGTACTCTGTCTAATGGTTGTTTTACATCCGCTGTTTTTATATCCTTCCTGATAAAGTGCATAATATCTTGCAGCATCAACAGTTGAGTTTTCAAACACAGCGTTCATATTTCCATACAATGCAACACCGCAGCCAATGGTCATATTCTTTATCAACAATGTTCCACCATCACCAAACTCAGCAGCCAAAGCATATGAACTTCTATATGGATATTCTGCATCGTAGTCAGCACTGTCCGTAGCAACGGCATAACCGTAATTGTCCTTACTCTTAGTCAAGGTAATAATCGTTCCATTCTTCACTGTACAACCGGAACCAAATATATTCAGGGTATTACAACTCCCACCATAATTGGACTTTACCACCAATTTCTTCCCATTAAAGTCCACTGTCACATTCTTATTGGCAATCCAAAGACGTGAATCATATCCATCAAGAGCTCCAGTATCTGCCAATATGCAAACTATATTGTTCAACAATTTGACTGTCTCACCATCTTCCACATCCGAAATTGCATCTTCAAGTGTCAGATAGTAACCATTGCCTTCTATCTCGACATTAGCAACAACTTTCGTGTCATCCAGGCTTACACCGCCGACCAGAGCTCTCACTTCAGCACCTGAGAAGTCCAAATTCCTCGGGTTCACCAGGACAAGCTGTTTAACACCCTCAAAAGTTCCACCTTCGATCGTAACTGTCAGGCCGTTCTTAGTTGTGTCAACGCCAATACCATAGTAGTTGAGAGCAATTGCCGCACCCGTAGTCGTAGGACCATCTCCAGAGCCATTCTTGCAATCTGCATTGTATGCTGTAGCCTCAGATTTAAATGTACCACCCTTTATTTCGGCTTTGCCGTTTCTGACTTCAACAGCAGAGAAAGTCTTACTTGTTACTTTTCCGCCGTATACATTCAGAACACCACCAACATTCGGTTGATATATACCACAAGCATCCTTATAGGTAGAAGAGTCAGCAACACCGGCAGTCACACTACCATTTGAATATGTGAGAGGAGCACCATATGCTGTCAGGATTGCATCATCGTAAACGTTCACGGTAATCTTACCAGTCAATGTTTTAGTGCCGTTTCCGCTCATTGCAGCGTTAGCACTGTAGATCTTTCCGAAGATGTCGACAGTGGTATCATCCATACCGAATGCTGTGACACCATAGCTCCTTGTTCCGATGATAGTTGCATCATTCTTAATCACAAGGCCGAGTGCTTCTCTTTCATCAGTTCCACTGTAGGCTGTGTTGTTACTTACTCTGATGGCAGAAGACTCTGCATTACTTTCTATTGCACTCACAATTGTTCCGTTCTGGATGGTGAGGGTACCGTTCTTCACAAAGAATGTTCTCGCACTCGACGAAACGGAGTAACCATTGAGATCAAGGGTGACGGATCGAGTAATGTCTATTGTTGAACTCAATCCTGTGATATCTTTCAGGAGGGTTACAGTGGCACCTTTCGTTGCCCCCGCCAGTGCATCCTTGAGGGATGTGTACATATTCCCGTTACTGTCTGCTGCAACAACATTTTTAGAAATAATTGCATACTTACTGAAGTGGTAGACTGTGAAGACAAGCTTACCGCTCTCTGTATCATAGCTTACAATCTCTGGGGCTTTACCTGTATTTTCGCCAAGATACTTAACTTCAATATTGGTCTTTGTCCCAAGTCCCTTGGCTATGTATGTAGTGACTGTAACACCGACAGTTTCCTCTGTTTTGCCGTCCTCAGATGTCTGCTTCACTGAGAGGTCAGAACTGTCTGCTCCCTCAAGCTTGAACTCAAAGCCGGCAATAACGGCATCGTCCGAGTCTGTTTTCACTGTATAGTCGGAAGTGCTTGCACTTGCAACTGCAGCTGTTGCAGCTGTGACACTAAGAGTGACTGCCTCAGTTGTCTCGCTCTCCGTCTTTTTAAGCGAGCCCGCCGGGAATGTGACTGTCGTCTCCTTTGTCTCGGATGCAGAGGATGACTCCTCTGTCTCTTCTATTGCGGCAATCGGGGCAACAACTTCGACAACCTTTACGTTTTCAACCACTTCCTTACCGTCTTCAGTAGTCTTTGTCTCAAAGGCATCCTCATCTATCATTGTTGTAGCCTCTGTTCCGCTCTTGTCTGTATCGGCCTTGATGACAACTCCGTTGAGGGATCCTGAAATCACAGTATCGAGATAGTCATAAACAACAACGCTCTTTGTGTATGTTGCTGTATCATCTCCTATGAAGGAAATTGTAACCTTGTAGGAACCAGAAGCTACTGTCTGGCTGTCTGTAGTGAATACAGCCTTATTGTTGTACTTCTTTTCTGTGACGACATTGCCGTTTGCATCAGCAATAACAACTGTCATCGAATACTTGTCAGAGAGGGAGTATGATGTCTTACCGTCAGCACTGACAATCTTCACGTCGTCCTTCACAGTTATTGTACCTTCAGAATTCTGGAGGAGATCAACATCAATTGTCACTGTGTCAATATCCTTTGTTATTTTGACATTCTCTTTTGTTCCCTTGCATACAAGACCGTCTTCCTTATAACCGTAAAGAGTGAAATTCCACTCTCCCTGAGAGAGAGAATCTGTCTTACCGTTATTAAGGTTCTTCTCCTTTTCTGTCTCACCATCCTTCGGGTTGAGTCCGTCAGATTTTATTGCTGTATATTTCCAGGTGAGATTCTCCTTTTCAAGATCTGCAAAATCATTTTTTGCGGTGAGTGTCACACTCACATTATCTTCCACACCGGAAGACGGATTACATGAAATGAAAATGCAGAGTGCCATAAGCGTCATCAATGAAACTGCTATAACTCTTTTCATTCTTATTTCTCCTTTTATGTATCTTTTTCAGGCATTTTACCTGCGATTTTCTTTCAACAATACAGGAAAAACCTTGAAGAAAGCTTGAAGCACATCTTCATGTCTTCCTGCTTTTACCTATAGAAAACCTGAGAGCTTGAGCTGCTCTCATCCCTTCCTTTAAAAATGTCTATTGATTTTACTTCGTGCACTTAGAGGAGGACACCCTCCTCCTTACAATTTGTTTTAAGATTTAATTTTACCCTTTTTACCATATCTATTATTCCCGTCCTTTTGGACAGTAAATAAGATAATATCTATTGCGGTATATGACAATTGTTTCCCTGAAATTTCACCTAATCTTCAAATACCACGTGATACAAACGGGATAATCGAGTCCCTTGCGATAAGCTCTGTATCCAGGAGAATTGACCTGGGGCGTGATGTGGGATCTACTATTTTCTCAAAGAGGGTCTCACCTGCCGTAAAGCCTATCTGGTAACTGGGTTGGTTTATTGTCGTTAAACCGGGATTTGTCATTGAGGCAACCTCAATGTTGTCAAAGCCGACGACACCGACATCCTCCGGGACACGGAGGTTGTAGCGTTTGGCAGCCTTGATGACGGAAATTGCAAATACATCGGCCGCACAGAAGATGGCATCAGGCTTCTCAGAGGCACCAAGAAGCTGGGAAGCTGCAGAGTAGCCGAGGGAGTACGAGACCTCCGGGAGCGATATCTTCCATGTATTGGGAATGACTATCCCCCTTTCCTGGAGGGCCATCTCAAAACCTCTCTGTCTCTCCACCGCATAGTTGTATGAAAGCGGTCCGTTTATTAAAGCAATACGCCTGTAGTTCATATTGATGATATATTCCGTGGCTGTCTTTGCCGACGCATAGTCATTTATTGAAACGTATACTGCGTTGCTCTCTGCGTTATACTCACAGCATTGAACGAAGGCAACCTCACTATCTATCATGTCGGACAAGGCAACATCGAGCTTACGTGATATCGAGATTACACCACTTGCAGACGACATCTTCAATACATCCAGAAACTGTCCGGATGTGGAGGTGGTGATGTTCCCCATGTATATCAGAACCTCATAGTTGTGGTTGTGGGCAGAAGTCTTTATCCCTTTGACAACACTGTTGTAGAAGGGGTTGTCGATGGACGGTAATGCAACGACTATGATCCTCTTGTTGTTTATCTTCTGCCGCTTCAAAAGACTCTCAATGTCATATCCGGCATTGCGGATAGCCGTCTCAACCTTCTCCCTTGTCTCCGGGTTAACAAGCTCGGGATGATTGATTACACGCGACACAGTTGCGGGCGAGAGGGAGATATCTTTTGCGATTCTATTCACAGGCAATTGGGCTCTTTTCATGGATAAAAGATAACAGGGAATTTAGCTGCTGTCAATTGTTTCTGAAATTATAATGATATTTCAGAAACTTAATGAAACAGTATATATAATACAGATTAGAGACGTATTGAAATATATTTTCTTAAAAAATAAGAAGATAATTTTTCCTTGACAGTTTAAAGAAACGCCTTGAGAATAAAAATCAAGAAAGAAGGTTATTCATTATTTCATTTTATTTCATAAAGGTGGTTAAAGATGAAACTTGGTCTTTTAAGCTCCATTCTTGATTCCTGGTCCTATGAGGAAGTTATCGATATCGCAAGCGGAATGAATTTCAAGTCTGTAGAGGTTGCATGCTGGCCACAGGGGAAGGCTGAACGTCGCTATGCCGGGGTAAGCCATATAGATGCAGAGAGAGTATTGAATGACGACTCATATGCAGAGAGCATAATCTCATACGCTAAGGCAAGGCACATTGAAATCAGCTCGCTCGGTTACTACCCAAACCCGCTTGACAGTAATGAGGAAAAGAGTTCAGCAGCGATCAGGCACATAGAGGCACTCATCAAGGCATCCGCAAAGCTGAATGTCGGGATGGTCACCACCTTCATCGGCAGAGACCAGAGACTCACTGTTGAGGAGAATCTCCCCCTTGTTGAAAAGGTATGGACTCCCCTTCTGAATCTTGCCGAGAAAGAGAACGTCCGCATTGCCATCGAAAACTGTCCGATGCTCTTCGGCCCGGATCAATGGCCGGGAGGACAGAACATATTCACCAGCCCCGAAAACTGGTGTAAGGTTCTCAATCTTCTCCAGTCTGAGAGACTTGGAATAAACTTCGACCCGAGTCACTTCATCTGGCAGCATCTGGACTATGTTTCTGCTGTATATGAATTCAAGGACAGGATTTTCCATGTTCACTTCAAGGATATAAAGCTCTACCCGGAAAAGCTCAAAAAAGCCGGCATCATGGCTTATCCTCTGGAGTATATGTCGCCGAAACTCCCGCCTTATGGGGATGTCGACTGGGCAGCCTTTGTCGGGGCACTCACTGATATAAACTACTCAGGACATGCGGCAATCGAGATTGAAGATAAGGCATTCGAGGGAACAAAGACCAAGATTCTCGATTCGATCAAAATAACGAAAAAATACATGGAAAACTTTGTCATATAGGGAGGAGAAAGATGAGAGTCGCTATGATCGGCTGCGGTTCCATTACGAAACAGCGCCACGCTTACGAATACAGTCACAATAAGAATATCGAAGTAGCAGGTTTTTTCGATGTTTGCCGTGAAAGAGCGGAAAATCTTGCCTCTATCTTCGGTGGCCGGGTCTATGATTCACTTGATGAGGTGCTTGAAGACAGAAGCGTTGACGCTGTCAGTGTCTGTGTGGCTAACGCTTACCATGCTGAGACCGCAATAAAGGCCATGGAGAAGGGAAAACATGTCCTTTGCGAAAAGCCGATGGCAATCACACTTGAAGAATGTAAAAAGATGGTAGAGACTGCCGAAAAGACAGGAATGAGACTCCTCATCGACCAAAATCAGAGGCTTACTCCCGCACACAGAAAGGCAAAGGAAATCATCTCCAGCGGAGCGATGGGACGCACTCTCTCATTCTCGACAATGTTCTGTCACGGTGGTCCGGAGAGCTGGAGCGTCGAGAAGAGCAAAAACACATGGTTCTTCAGAAAAGGCGCCGCACAGTTTGGTTCAATGGCGGACCTGGGAATCCATAAGATAGACCTGATAAGATATCTCATTGGAAACGAGATAGCTTCCGCCTACTCTCTCATGCGTGTCATTGACAAGACATTCGAGGACGGAACTCCGATTGAGGTTGATGACAACTCCGTGGAGATCCTGACATTCAGAAACGGTACATTCGGCACCGTCACCACAAGCTGGACATGCTACGGAACAGAATTCAACCAAACAAACATCTTCTGTCAGGAAGGAGTCCTCAAGCTCTACTCTGACCCGGAGTACTCGCTCATCATCTACCATAAAGACGGAAGGGAGGAAAAACTTGCCCTTGACAGGATCCAGACGAACAGCGATGCACAGCAGGCTTCAAGCGGTGTCATCGATGAGTTCGTGGATGCTGTCCTCACAGGACGGCCGAGTATTCTCGATGCCTCCGATATCATCTCTTCGATGAAGGCAGTATTTGCATGCCAGAAGAGTTATGAAAGCGGAAGAGAGGAAAAAGTTTAAATCAACCCATATGGGTGAATATAAAAAAAGGAGATTTCAGTATGAAAAAGGTATTAGTAGTTCTCTTAGTCATGATCACAGCACTCAGCCTTTTTGCATCAGGTGCAAGCGAGAGCAAGACAGATGTCAAAAAGATTTATGTTCTGGGACCGACACCGGACCACGGATGGACAGCACAGGCAGGTTCCTATGCACAGCAGAAGTGTGAGGAACTCACCACATCAGGTGCATTCAAGGCAGTCTACATGGCAGCTTCCTCAGGGGAAGAGCAGGTTGACCAGTGCAACACAATCGTAGCTAACGGAGACGCTAGCGGCGTTGTTATGTTTGCTCTTGAGGACAGTGCAGCTGCAGGACAGGAAGCTCTCTATGCAGCAGGCATCCCGTTCATCTCATTCGACAGATTCATCGAATCAACAATGGATTATGCAATTCTCAACTACTCCGGTAACAACTGGCAGTGCGGTGCTGGTATTGCTTACTGGCTCCAGAAGAATGGTATGCAGCCGGGCGACACTGTTGTCACACTCTATGGAGACAACGGTACAGTATGTAAGTACAGAGAAGAAGGCTTCAGACAGTTCCTGAAGGGAGAGCTCGACTATTCCGATAAAGCAACCGGAAAGAGCTACCACACAACCCAGATCTGGACAGATGCTGAACTTGATAAGGTATTCAACACTTATTCAGTCGTATGTAACTGGTCTGCAGACGGTGCTTATGACTATCTCGAGCAGAAGATCGACGAGATCGTGAACAAAGCTGACAAGAACCTCTACATCTATTCAATGGATGATAAGATGACCTTTGGTATGCTCAACCTTCTCGAAGGTTCGGCTCTCAATGCCAGCACAAAATCAAAGTATGAAGCTCTCAATGTTTATATCTCAGCTATCGGCGGTATGCAGGAGCTCTATGATGTCATGAGCGGGAAATCAAGCCAGTCTGCAATTGCTGACAAGTATTTCGACAGCATGATGAGTGTCTACTTCAGCCCGTCAATGATGAAGAGCGTCATCGACAAGATGGTGGACTATCTCAACGGCAACTGGTCTTATGCTAAGGGCAGCGTCGACACAGAACCTGTTTGGATCGTCGACAGACAAAACGTCAATCAATACGAAGGCTTCCTCGGCCATTAATCGAGTGGATTTACAGGCGGGTGCGATTGCATCCGTCTGTGTACTTATTGGAGATAACTCATGAATAGAATTCTTGAGATGAAGAATATATCAAAATCCTTCGGAGGCTCGAAAGCCCTCTCAAATGTCTCTTTTGACGTAAGAGAAGGTGAGATTCATGCTCTCCTGGGTGAAAACGGCGCAGGAAAGTCAACATTGATGAACATCCTGACGGGAGTCGTAAGCGCCGATGCGGGGAAGATTGTCTTTCTGGGTAAAGAATATATCGCCCCGACAATCAAAGAGATGGAGAAGGCGGGGATCGCCTTTGTTCATCAGGAACTTAACGTAATAAACGATCTTACTGTTGCAGACAATATCTTCCTGAGAAAGGAGATTTTAAATAAATTCGGTCTTATTGATGAAAAGAGGGAGATAGAAGAGACTGCTTCCCTCTTCGAGAGCCTGGGTGTAAAGATGAACCCGAAGGCAATGGTAAGCACACTCAAGACAAGTGAAAAGCAGCTCCTTGAGATCTGCAAGGCTCTCCATGCAGAGAGCAGGCTCATTATCCTTGACGAGCCCACAACTGCCCTTTCACAGGATGAAGTCAGGCATCTTTTCTCGATTTTGAGGAAGCTCAGAGATCAGGGAAAATCATTCATCTTTATTTCCCACAAGATGCCTGAGGTCTTCGAGATAGCCGACAGATACACTGTCCTGAGGAACGGGACATTTGTCTCTTCGGCAGCAATCAAGGATGTTACTCCCCGCTCAATTGCCTCAGACATGGTCGGGAGTACCTTCCAGGACACCGATTACTATATTCCGAGACCACTTGGCGAGGATGTGCTTTATGTACATAACCTCCGTGGTGAAGGATTCAAAAATATAAGCTTCAGAGTGCAAAGGGGTGAAATCCTTGCTCTCACCGGACTAGCGGGAAGCGGGGCAAGCGAGCTGATGCAAGCTCTCTTCGGTGTTATTCCGATTCTTGGAGGGTTCGTCGAAGTGAATGGAAAGAGAATAAAGGGAGGAATCAGCAGCTTCATGAAGAACAGGGTCTCGATGCTTCCTGCCAACCGCAAGGAAAATTCAGTCATTCCTGACCTCTCGATCTTGGAGAACTTCGTAACAGCAGAGCACTCGATTTCGAAGCGCAGGCAGATAATAGACTTCAAGAAGGATGAAGAGAAATATCTTATGCAAAAAGACGTCCTCAACATAAAGGCGGAGGACCACAGCCTGAATATATCCTCTCTCTCAGGCGGAAACCAGCAAAAGGTCTTTCTTGCCAGATGGCTCAATACCGGTAGCGAAATCCTTCTCTTCGACAATCCGACCCAGGGAGTCGACGTCGGAGCCAAGAGTGAGATATACAAGCTGATCCTTGAATTTGCCTCTGAGGGAAAGACTGTACTAATCAACACCCTTGAGGTTCCGGAAATTCAGAAGACGGCTGACCGCTGCTGTGTCTTCTATGAGGGGGAGATAGTAAAAATACTTGAACATAAAGATGTAACTGAAGAATTGGTGATGGCTTATTCGACAGGTGCAATTAAAGGATGAAAATATGGAAGCGAAAACACTTAAAAATAAAATAGGTAAAGTCTGGTCACACTACTCCTTTATCTTCGTCATGTTTATCGTAATGATTGTTTATGCCATTGCGATAAGTGCCAATGGCAACACCTTCAAGTGGAGCCATATCGCCGCAATACTCGGAAGCCAGAACACCTGTATAGTCGGAACTATGGCTCTTGGAATGGCCCTGGTCATAATTACCGGACAGATTGACCTCTCCATAGGTTCTGCCCTGGTATTGACAACAAGTGCCACAATCGTCTCCTTCAACTTGACAGACTCGATCCTTGTCATGATTCTTACTGCCCTCATAGTCGGAGGTCTCTGTGGCCTTATCAACGGACTATTGGTGGGACTAGCAAAAATGCCGCCATTTATCGTTACGCTGGGTACGATGTTGATTTACCGCTCACTAACCCTCTCTGTCGTACGATCAGTGGACAGCTCCATATCGGGCTCCAACTCAAGCCAGTTCGCCATGCTCAGGACAAACAGTAAGTACAACTTCCTGAGAATGGAGTTCGGCACGGGAAAACTTCAAATAGGAAGTTTCTCGATCCCTTATATAACATTCGTCTTCTTCCTGATGGTTATCCTCTTCATTGTCATAACTCGTAAGACCAAGTACGGAAAAAGCGTCTACGCTGTTGGTTCAAATGAAAAGAGCGCACATCTTTCCGGCATAAACACGACATTCGTCAAGATTTCAGTCTTCGTCATAACCGGTCTTATGGTTGGGGTGGCATCTATTCTCCAGGCATGCAAAATCGGAAACATCACCCCTGCTTCCTCAGGGCAGAGCTATGAAATGTATGCCATTGCGGCAGTCGTTCTCGGAGGAGTCAATATGTCAGGAGGACGTGGAAATATCCTCGGCGTACTCTTCGGAGCTTTGAGCTACACAACCATAAACTTCATCATAGTCTCCATTCCTTCCCTCTCTGTCGACATCCAGGACACCTTCCAGGGTCTTGTTCTTATAATCGTTATTCTCATACAGACAGCCGGACCAGTAATCAGAGATTCAATACAGAAGGCAAAGAGAATAAGACAGGCAGCAAAAGAAGAAGAGTGAGTGAAAGTATTCTCCTTGAGAGGTCCGGTTATGCCGGCCTCTTTTTTATATTGCACCAGTTAAGTATGCATGATACCATCTATTTACGAACGAAAGTTTTTCTGATTACGAACATAAGATTTGAGGAGAAATTATGGAGAACACAGAACATTTCGGGTCTCTCTCGGAGAGGATGAGAGCATTCAGGGAGGAGGTTCTTGACGAGAAGCCTTATATAGACAGCGAGAGAGCTGTTCTGGCAACAGAAGCTTACAAAGAGAATCTCAACCAGCCGAGAGTAATGGCTAGAGCAAAGATGCTTGAAAAAATACTCGACAACATGACTATCTACATAGAGGACAAATCACTCCTTGCCGGGAATCAGGCATCCAAGAACAGGAATGCCCCCGTCTTTCCCGAGTACACAATGAGCTTCATAATGGATGAACTGGATCTCTTCGAAAAGAGGGACGGAGATGTCTTCTATATAACAGAAGAAACGAAAGATCAACTCAAGCGGATCTTTCCCTTCTGGGATAACAACAATCTCAGAGCACGAGGAGAGGCACTCCTTCCTGAGGAAGTTGGTGTCTTCATGGAAACGGGAGTCTTCGGAATGGAAGGCAAGCTCAATGCAGGGGACGCACATCTTGCAATAAATTATGAACGCATGCTCTCCGAAGGTCTTGAAGGGTACAGAAAAAGAGCAAAGAAAAAGAAAGAAGAGCTTGACCTTACAGATCCGGACAGCATCGACAAATATGTCTTCTACAATGCTGTTATCATCGCCATAGATGCCGTGAAGAGATTCGCCCTCCGCTACAGCAGGCTTGCCGTTGAGATGGCAGAAAAGGAAGGTGACGAAAAGAGGAAGGCCGAACTCATTGAGATGAGCCGAATATGCTCTATAGTGCCGTACAGAAAGGCATCCTCCTTCAGGGAGGCTGTGCAGGCTGTATGGTTCATCCAGGTTATCCTCCAGATAGAATCAAACGGACACTCCCTAAGCTACGGAAGATTCGACCAATATATGTATCCGTATTATATCAAAGACATAAAGGACGGGAAAATCACCGAGGAGGATGCACTCGAGCTCCTCTCATGCCTCTGGATCAAGACCCTTACGGTAAACAAGGTACGTTCCCAGGCCCATACACTCAGCTCCGCAGGCTCTCCGATGTACCAGAATGTGACAATCGGCGGACAGACGAAGGATAAAAAGGATGCGGTAAATGAGCTGAGCTTCCTTGTTCTGAAGTCGGTTGCCCGAACGAGGCTCACGCAGCCCAACTTGACAGTACGCTACCACAGGAACATTGATGAACATTTTTTTGATGAATGTATTGAAGTCATGAGACTGGGTTTCGGCATGCCGGCCCTTAATAATGATGAAATCATCATTCCCTCATTCATCGCATGGGGGGTGAAGGAGGAAGATGCATATAACTACAGCGCAATAGGGTGTGTCGAGACTGCTGTTCCCGGAAAGTGGGGCTACCGCTGCACCGGTATGTCTTATATCAACTTCCCGAGAATGCTTCTCTGTGCAATGAACAACGGAGTTGACCTCACAAGCGGGAAACGCTTTGCAAAGGGCTATGGCTATTTTACCGATATGAAATCATACAGCGAACTCCTCTCAGCCTGGGATAGGACAGTCAGGGAGATTACACGCTGCAGCGTGATTGTTGAAAACGCAATCGACAAAGCCTCCGAAAGGGATGTCCCAGACATCCTGTGCTCGGCACTCACCGATGATTGCATAGAGCGGGGAAAGACCATCAAAGAGGGCGGTGCCGTCTATGACTTCATCTCAGGTCTCCAGGTCGGGATAGCCAATATGGCAAACAGTCTGGCAGCCATAAAAAAACTGGTGTATGACGAGAAGAAAATCACCCCCTCCGAGCTCTGGGCTGCCATCCTTGATGACTTCCACTCCCCGGAGAGCAGGAGGATACAGGAAAAGCTCATAAACGAAGCACCGAAGTACGGTAATGATGACGACGAAGTAGACCGCTTGATTGTACAAGCCTACGATTCTTATATTGATGAAATCAAGAAATATCCCAATACACGCCATAACCGTGGCCCGATCGGCGGTATCAGATATGCAGGCACTTCCTCAATAAGTGCCAATGTGGGTCAGGGAATGGGTACGATGGCCACCCCTGACGGAAGAAATGCACACGAGCCCCTTGCTGAAGGCTGCAGCCCCGCCCACAATACGGACAGAAACGGCCCGACATCTGTCTTCAAGAGTGTTGCCAAGCTCAGGACAGACAAAATCACGGGAGGCGTACTTCTCAACCAGAAGATGACCCCCCAGATGCTTTCCTCAGAAGAGAACAGAAAGAAGCTGGAAGCTCTGATCCGGACATTCTTCAACCGTCTCCACGGCTACCATGTACAATATAATATTGTTTCAAGGGATACTCTGATTGATGCACAGAACCACCCGGAGAACCACAAGGATCTTATAGTCCGTGTTGCAGGATACAGTGCATTCTTCAATGTACTCTCCAAAAAAACGCAAGATGATATCATAGGAAGAACAGAACAGACACTTTAGGAGAAAAAAGATGAAACTTATTATTGATGATGCAGATATAAAAAGCATAAGGAAGCTCTATGAATACTACCCGGTGAGCGGAGTCACGACCAACCCTTCCATCCTCATGAAAGCAGGTGGGAAACCTTATGAGGTGTTGAAAGAAATCCGTTCCTTTATCGGAAAAGAAGCCGATCTTCATGTTCAGGTCATTGCAAAGGATGCTGACGGTATGGTCAATGATGCACGCCGCATCGTATCTGAACTTGGAGAGAATACATTTGTGAAGATTCCTTCAATACCGGAAGGGTTCAAGGCAATGAAACTCCTCAAGAAGGATGGAATCAGGGTTACAGCAACTGCAGTCTACACTCCCCTCCAGGGATATCTTGCAGCAGAGTGCGGAGCAGAATATACAGCGCCGTATATAAACCGTATAGACAATATGGGATATGACGGGATAGCAATAGCGAAGGAGATTCACGATATCTACAGGAACAACGGCTACAATACCGGTGTTCTTGCCGCCTCATTCAAGAATTCCCAGCAAGTTCTTGAGCTCTGCCGGTATGGTATCAGGGCAATAACAGCATCCCCGTCAGTTATTGAGAACTTTGTCAATAATGCGGCAATAAACAGCGCTGTCGATGCCTTTGTCAGAGATTTTGAAACTCTCACGGGGAGTGGTATGACAATGTTCACCTGCTGACAGGAAGGCGGATATGAAGGTACTTACAATCGACATAGGTGGGACATTTATCAAATATGCACTCATGAGAGAGGATATGTCTTTCCTGGAAAGGGGAAAGATCAAAACTCCCCAGGACGGAAGAGAAGCCCTGATCGAAGCCATAGGGAAAATCTACGACAATCTCTCCGGCATAGACGGCATTGCAATATCGATGCCGGGAATCATTGACAGAAAGAAAGGCTTCTGTCTCATGGGCGGTGCCATACGCTACAATGACGGTTTCTTTCTTAAAGGGAGCCTCGAGAAACGGTGTCCCGTGAAGATTGTCATGGAGAATGATGCAAAATGTGCTGCCATGGCAGAAGCCACAGAAGGAAGCCTCAAGGATGTAGATGACGGTTTTGTACTTATCTTCGGAACAATGATTGGAGGTGCATTCATCAAGAATCGCACGCTCCACAGAGGAAAACATTTCTCGGCAGGCGAAGTCTCATATATAAATACATCCACAAACGGTATGCCCACATTCTCCAATGTGTGGGGAAACCGCTCGGGAGCATCCGGACTTTGCAGGATGTATGCAAAAAAATTAGACATACCCGAAAAGGATGTAACTGGAGAGATGGTGTTTGAGGAAGTTGAAAAAGGCAATCCTACAGCCATAGAATGCCTTGACTCCTTTACTATGGAGATTGCCGTGCAGCTCTTCAACATACAGACGGTCCTTGATCCGGAACGCTTTGCAATAGGAGGAGGAATCAGCGAGCAGCCCGCATTCATCTCTTACATACAAAAAAACCTCAGCATTCTCTACGAGAAATGCCCCTATTGTGTCCCACGTGCTGAAGTCGTCACATGTACTTTTCACAATGATGCTAATCTTATTGGGGCATTGAAGTGTTATCTGGAAGAGGACGGGGAGAAGTATGACGAGAAAAGCTGACAGAACCCGGGAAGGAATTATCTTCAATATACAGAAGTTCAGTGTCAACGACGGTCCCGGAATACGAACAACCGTATTTCTTAAAGGGTGTCCACTTTCCTGCAAGTGGTGTTCCAATCCGGAGAGCCAGTTCCCATTCCCCCAGATACTCAAAGACAGCAAAAAATGCCTGGGGTGCCTGAAGTGTGTTAAAGCATGTCCCCTGAATGCCGTTTCAGTCAGAAATGGCTTCCCTTTTTTTGAAGAAAGTCTTTGCAAAGGATGTGGAGCATGCATCATTGAATGCCCGGGTAAAGCCCTGGAAATTGAAGGCGGGAGAAAGACCGTCGGAGAGATTATGTCCACTGTCCTCCAGGACAGGGATTTCTATGAAGAAAGCGGTGGCGGGATAACCCTCTCGGGAGGGGAGATCCTCACCCAGCCCGATTTTGCCTTAGAACTTCTTCTCGCTTCAAAAGAGGAGGGACTCCATACCGCATGTGAGACAACCGGATTTGCAAATGAGGAGAAGTTCATGCGTGTCATGGAGTTTGTCGATTATATTCTTTTTGACATGAAACATTGGAAAGAGGATAGACATATAGAAGGGACCGGAGTCTCCAACAAGCTTCCGCTCCACAACATGAAAAAGGCAATAGAGGCGGGAAAGACAGTGCTACCACGTATCCCTGTAATTCCGCACTTCAATGACTCCAAGGATGATGCTGTGAATTTTGCCCGTACCCTACACGCCAGCGGAGCATCAAAGTGCCAGCTTCTCCCCTTCCACCAATTCGGGGAAAACAAATATCATCTTCTGGGAAAAAGTTATGACTATGAGGATGTGCCATCCCTCCACAGGGAGGATCTTGAAGAATACAGGAATGTTTTCCTCACTAACGGCATAGAGGCATTCTTTTAAGAGGACAGCAATGAACGACAGGACGAACAGGATATTGGAAATATTGACAGAAAGAGGGAAAATTGAAGTCTCCACACTCTCTGAACTTCTCGGCGTTTCGCAAGTGACGGTGCGCAAGGACCTGGATGCACTTGAAAGCAAAGGAATAATCAGACGTGAGCACGGTTATGCCACACTCTCTGATGCTGATGACATAAATAGACGACTTGCATATCACTATGAGGAGAAAAGGAAGATAGCCTATAAAGCTGCCTCCCTTGTAAATGACTCGGACACGGTGATGATTGAGAGCGGAAGCTGCTGTGCGCTTCTTGCCGATGCACTCACCTCCCGTTTGAAAGACCTCACAATAATCACCAACAGTGCATTCATAGCTGAATACATAAGGGGTAAGTCTTCTTTCCAGATAATACTACTAGGGGGAATATATCAGGAGGACGCAAGAGTTATGGTGGGGCCGATGGTCAGGGAATGTGCATCCAACTTTTTTGTAAACAAATTCTTCATCGGAACTGACGGATATGATCCACGCTATGGGTTCTTCAACCGTGACCAGCTCCGTGCTCAGGCTGTCCGTGATATGGCACGCCAGGCGGAAGAAGTCGTCATATTGACTGAAAGCAGCAAATTCTCACAAAAGGGAACCGTACCACTCAATCTTGGGAACAAGGTGAAAACTGTCATCACCGACAGTAATATTGACATAGCTATCCGTGAAGAATTGGAAAACAATGGCATAAAGATCGAGTGCGTATAAGAGACCCTCATAATCAGATCGGGCAGAAGTACGCAGAAATTCTCTTAACATCTTCCGGTGGTATCATTTTCATTTACCACAATAAACCGACACCGGTTTTTGCACTCTCTCACAATTCGTTGTATTTCTTTTTGGAATCCCTTGCCTTCTCAACTGGATACTTGAGCCTGTTGTTAATCATCTTGTTGCGGATAATTTCATTGAGATCAAAGCCAAGGACTGAGGCAAAATCAATGGCATAGACTATAACATCTGCAAGCTCATCCTTCATTTTCTCCCTGTTCTTCTCTACTGCCTCCTCACTTGTGTTCCATTGGAAGAGTTCAAGAAGCTCTGAGGCCTCGAGGCTCAGCGAAATCGCAAGGTCCTTGGGATTATGGAACTGTCCCCAGTTGCGCTCCTCAACGAAACTGATGCAGTCATCTATTGTCTCCTTCTTTATGTCCATAAGGTTCTCCTTGAGTAAAAAGGCCCCGTATGAACGGAGCCTGTATTGAGTTGATTCTTCAATCAGAATTTGAATTTCAAACCAAGTGAAGAGGCAAGGCTCAACTGGCCGAGTTTGAATTCCTTGAAAGAACCGAAGAAATATCTTCCGTAAGCCTCAAGGCCAAGGGAAACCCTCTCTCCAAGATTGAATCCAAGTCCGGTGACAGCTGTAAGTGCAAAGCCTGAATCAAACGGTCCGAGAGCTCCTGCTGTGTGGTAGGAGGTGACACCACTTGAAGCAAGGGAGTAGCCCATACCAGCACCAAGGTAGAAGTTTGCAACACTTCCGTTTATATATCCCATGAGTTTGAGATCTGCTGTGAGGTCATAGCCCATCTTCTTGAACTCAAGGATGTTGCTGTAGTTCAGGCCGTCAGGAAGTGCAACAGCCGAGATGTCACTTCTGATACCGAGGCCTACAGGACCGGCAAGAAGAAGGTTCTGTCCTTCAAGCACAAGACCAGCACGCGGGAGATATGAGTATGTCGGATTCTTGAAATCAGATATTGACGGGAATGACCATTCAGCTCCAAGAGTAAGGCCGAGATTGAATGATGCCTTATACTTCTTTGAGGTCTCTTTCTTCTCTTCCTTGACAGGAGCAGCCTCAACAGCTTCAGGTGCAACAGGGACAGTCTCCTCAACAACTTCAGGAACAACAGGAGCAACCTCTTCAGCTTTCTTTGTCTCTACTGCAGCGGATGCTGTCTTTTCTGCTTCCCCGAGTTCGGCAATGAGATAGTCCATGTACTTTTCAATCTCATCTTTGTAAAGCTCAACATAGTTTGTGAAATCAAGACCTGCAGGAACTGTCAGAACCATCTCACCATCGGTGATTGAATCAACTGTGACATAGTCGACAAGGTATGAATACTCGCCATTGACCCAGTTAATGAAACCCACAATGTCATCTGCTGTAACGAATCCCTTTTCATTGATGGAACTTGTGAATGTCGTTCCACTGTATGTGTTATGGAAATTGACTCCAAAGAGAGTGAAATCTGCCGTCTGCACTGCAGGTGTCACTTCCTCGATAGCCACAGGCTCCTCAAGGAGGGCATAAGCTGTGCTTGATGCGCTTAAAGACCAATTAACTCCATCATAGGAGCATTGCAGATATAATGTATAATCGGAGTATGGGTCCAGTCCGTCTGCCGTATAGGATGAAGTTTTTGCATCAACGACTGTCCAGCCGCCTTCCTTCTCACCGTTCAGCTGATAGCGGTATTCTGTGACATCAGGGTCGGAAAGCATCCACTGCCAGCTTACAACCATAACTTTCTTTGCAGAAAGCGGTAGAACAACAGCGGCAAGCAACAATACGATAAAGATGACTTTTGAAAGCTTCTTCATTGAAAATTTATCTCCTGTCTTAATTTGCAATAAAAATTAAAAATCAAAAACTCTATTATCTACAATAATACAATTGGGTTAATGAGACAATTATAACCTTCTCTATTTAACGTAAAATAATTATAAAACTGTTACCATGATAACATTTCATTGAGTATTTTTCCCCTTTATGGTATTAACTAGCTCATGAAGGATAATTTTACAATTGCAGTTTTCTGCGGTTCCACCATGGGAAACAAAGAAATATACAGGGAGAGGACAATAGAACTTGGAAAGACAATGGTTAACGAAGGTGCTTCCCTTGTCTACGGCGGTGGAAACCGCGGCCTCATGGGCGTACTCGCCCATACCGTATCAGACGGGGGCGGTCATGTAACAGGAGTTCTGCCAAAGGCGATGAACATCGAAAGTGTAACACGCGGTGCAGCCGGAGGCGAGACAATCATTGTCGAAAACATGCATGAGCGAAAGAAGAAAATGTATGATATGGCGGACGGCTTCATCGCCCTCCCGGGAGGAATCGGGACATTTGAGGAATTCTGTGAAATTTACACATGGCGCCAGCTGGGATACATTTCAGGCAATATTGCACTCTACAATGTCAATGACTATTACAACCCGTTCCTTGTTCTTCTCGACAAGGCAGTTGAAGAAGGGTTTCTCATGAAGGCCGTACGAGACATACTCATCGTGTCGGACGACCCGGAATACATAATCACGCATCTCAGACAGGACAGAAGGGAGCTGCCGAGTAAACTATGAGAGATAAATTGAAGAATGTCATTTACGATTATGCATATATAGTATTCGGGACGGCATTGACCGCCTTCGGCATATCTGTATTCATGAACCCGGCAAAGCTTGCCCCCGGAGGGGTATCGGGCCTGGGGACAATCGTCTACCATATTATACTCGATCACACTGGACTTTCACTGGATCTGGGACTCATAATGCTTGCTATTTCAATCCCGATTTATCTTGTGGGGCTTGCCCTTTTCGGAAGGGAATATGGAGTGAATACACTCCTTGGAACGTTGCTACTTTCAGGGTTCACAACACTCTTCAATGTCCTTCTTCCAAACGGACTTATAGACTACACAAAGGAGTCATCTCTATGGCTATGCACTCTCTTTACAGGAATAACCAACGGAATAGGGATGGGACTTGTGATGCGTGCAGGAGCCAACACCGGGGGAACAGACATCATTGCCCAGATAATAGCGAAACATACACCACTTGATGTCGGGAATGCCCTCTTCATCGTCGACGGCATTATTATCTTTGCGTCTGCCTTCTTCTTTGGAATCGAGAATGCATTGTACTCTTTCATTGTATCGCTGATGATATCACTGATAATCGACAGGGTTATCATGCCATTCGGGACCAACTATGCCAAGAATGTCTTCATAATATCACCAAAGATTCATGAGATAGGAGAATTCATCCTCAATGACCTTAACAGAAGCGGTACGGTCATCAGTGCCAAAGGCCTCTTCTCCCGGGAAGACAAGGACATGCTTATGACAACAGTTCCCAAGAAAGACATCATCAAGCTCTCAAGATGTGTCGCCGAGATAGATCCCTCAGCTTTCATGGTTATCCAGGATACCTATCATGTCCTTGGAGAAGGCTACTCACCGATGGATGTGCTCACATCCAATAGCGATGTAACACAGCAATGAAAAACTGCCCGGATATCAACCATTCCGGGCAATATAGTCGATCTCATCTCTCCCAGAGCTTTACCGGGTAATAACCGTCCTCAATCTTTTTTCTAAGTGCCGCCATAACCTGGGGCTTGTCCTCCGGGTAGGTCATTCCGAACCATCTGTCATTGGAGGAAAGGACTCTGACAGAACCTTCTCCCCTATTGATCATCTCACTCACGCCGGTTGGAAGAAGACATTCTGTCTTCATCTCACGTATATTATCCCTCTTGAATTCTTCCCAATAGGTATTGAAGCTTTCAAAAGCTCTGGGAGAGAAACCAAAGAAGTTCATGCTGACAAGTTCCTTGCCCGAAAGTTCCTCTTCTCCGTTCGGAAGCTCGGAAATAACCCTGCCGTCTCTCCAGAAAATCTTGAAAGTCTCCTTGAGGGATGTCAGAAGTCCGTCCCTGCTGTTGCATATGGCCCTTGTGACAGAACCTGACGGACTCATTGTATTCTCAAGCACAAAACCAACCATAGCATGAGTCGTGTCATCATTCTTAAGAGAAGAAAGATATTTTCCCATGGTCACATATGCACTGCGGCCATAGTAGTCATCTGCATTAACAACAGTAAAAGGAGTCTTTACGGCAGTCTCTGCACAGAGTACCGCATGGATAGTTCCCCACGGCTTTGTCCTCCCCTCACTGAGTCTGACCTCCTCAGGCGTCAATAGACTGTCGTGGGACTGAAAGACATACTCGGCATCCATATTCCTGGCAATCCTGTCAAATAAACGTTCCCTGAAGTCTTTCTCGATATCTTTCCTTATAATGAATACAACCTTACCGTATCCGTTATGGTAAGCATCATAGACACCATAGTCCAGAAGAGTCTCACCATGCATGCCAACAGCATCAATCTGCTTGACACCACCATACCTCGAGCCCATTCCTGCAGCCATCACAACAAGTGTCGGTCTCATATATTCCTCCTGTTAATTTTCGTTAGAAAAATTCTAAAGCAAATCCGATTCGTATACAACGTAAAAGAGCAGGCTGCACTTATATCAGAGAGTCAATTCTTCCGGCACACTCCCTTCCATGAAATCCGGTTCCTCTATTCCAAGTGCTTTCAGGATGACAACAGCAATATCTTTCGGAGTTACAGAAGAAGACAATTTTGTGGATGTAACTGTGTACCCCTTTACGGCTATAGTTATATCCATCTCCTCCTTCGTGTTTCCCCCATGGTTATCACCAATCCCACCATGGTCTGTTGCAACAATCAAAAGTGTACGGCTGTAATCTATCTTTTTGTCAATCTCACGGATAAATGCCAGATTCTTCTTCACTTCCTCCAGGTACCTCTCACTTCCATAACCTGAAGAATGCCCTGCCGCATCTGCATTCTCCAGATGCACAAAAAGGAATTTCGGAGTCTCCGAATCAAGACATTCAAGTGTCATCTTCTCAATCTCCGACGTTGAATGGACAGAGGAACAGAATCTTTTGTCTGATGATTTTCTAACGCCTGCAGAAGGTTCAACGAGCCCGTAGTTGATGGCATTCCACTCTGAAAAGGACACCAGTGACGATGACGGATATATATCTCTGATTATCTTGAATACACTCGGATACTGTCTGTATGGAAAACGCTCACAGGCAATACTGCCGTTAGTGCATTTGTGCTCAGCCGGGCTTACTCCATGGAGATACGATCCCCAGTTTTCTGCACTGACAGATGGAGTCTCGCTTGTAGCATGGAAAGTAAATGCCGAATTCTCATTGAAAATCATCTCAAACTCATCACTGAAACTCTCGAAGTAACTTCCCACTCCGTCAACGCCTATAAAGACAACGCTGTCATAATCAGCTTCACATTCATCTCTTCTGACAGAATATGGATTACATGACACGGTAAGAACAATCAGAAGAAACAACAATACCACTCTTCTCATTCGTCCTCCTCAAAAACGGTAAACGTACCCGATACGCAGATCAAGCATAAGAAAAAGAAGTACAAACTTATCTGCCGTTACATCTATCCATCCACCTTCTTCAGCATCCCTGATTGCCACCGGGACAAAAGCCCAGAAATCAAAAGGTGAGCAGCTATAATTATTGCTGTCCCCACCATAATAGAAATAACCCAGGAGAGGGAAACCTGCCTGGAGGTAAATGCCCGGTCTGAAACCGAGTTTTGTGCTGAGACTGAAGAGTACCATGTCCCCCTTCGTAAAATGGCTTATTATCCCTTCCCTGCTTGCAACATGATATGCACTGACACTCCCTCCAAGAGACAGATAGCAGGCCTTGCTGTCAAGAATCCTGTAATATGCATCTATGGAAAGCCCGTGAATCAAATTGTTTCCATATGCGAATCTGTCCCACCCGGAGAGACCGCTGTCCATCATTTTATCCATAAATGAATATGACAGGAGCCCTCCGAGCCCCATTGACGTACTTAGCCTGATACCGGAATCAAATCTGCCGGCGGAGTATTCAAGCCCTATGTCAGAAGGAATTCCCATCCCTACAGCAAGACCCGTGGGGGACGCAGATAATAAACCAAGAAAGCAAAACAGCACCAGTGGAATTAAGACTATTTTCTTCACTCTATCATCATTCATCCTTTTGGCCGGTTTCACAAGTGCATGACAGAAAGAACCGGAAAAAGATATTTTCAACAAAACCAGATTTGTATGATATAACTTCTATAGACAAACAATATAACAAAAGGAAATCAGATGAAACGAACTTTTTGTATTCTACTATCCCTGTTTCTTGCCATTGCACTTTTTGCAGGGACAAACAGCCAGAAGATTTACAGCGTAGACAGCTCTGTCTACCATGATATCTCAACAATATACCTTGTAACAGGACACGCCATGCCGTCAACGACAGGCCCATGGAGTGGAAGTGAACTCGAAATGATGATTTCGGCCATCAATAAAGACAATGTCCCGGAAAGCTATAAAGCCATCTACGAGAGAATACTATCTGAACTTGGGGCCAGTGCAGATTTTGACTTTGATGGTGTAGCGATGAACCTCGACGGTTACCTCAATCTCGATATCTATGCGCACACATACAATTCAGATTCCATCACACGCAAGGATGTCAACGGAATTGAAGAGACGGCATTTTCCGGACGCAGATATTGGTTTGGCAAAGACCTTACAAAAACCACCAATTTCTTTGAAGTCGACTGGGATACATACCTTGGAAATAATTTCTACACATTCTTCAATGCCTATCTTGCAAACTCTATCAGAGGAAAGAAGGAAATAGGATCAACAAGACTCAACTCGAATATTCCGACTCTTCAGAATCTTTTTGACTTTGACCTCGGAATGCTCGACATCAACTTCCCTTCCCGTGCTTTCCTCTCAATCGGGGGAAACAGATGGTCCCTTCAAATTGGACGAGATAGACTTAATTGGGGAAGTGGAAAGACCGGTAATCTTGTCCTCTCTGATAATTTCCCTTACCACGATATGGTGCGTTTTACAGCATATTCCCCGAGATTCAAGTACACTTACCTTATCTCCTTCTTCCCGCATAAGATGAATTATTATGATACCGGATGGGGAAATGAGGGAGGTAAAACTCCAGCAGATGGTTATGACGCTGATGCCTATAACAACAGCACACGTAAACTTGATGGAATCTCCTTCTATGCAGCCCACCGTTTTGAGGGCCGTCTCTTCAACGATAGACTGTCTCTGGCTGTGACAGAAGCACTCGTTTATGAATCAAGGACAAACAGTATACAGTTTGGAGCTCTCTCCCCGTTATACTTCATGCATAATGCATATATGCCGAGCAACACCAATTCCACACTTGGAATCGAGCTGAACTGGACTCCTGTAAACGGTCTTGCAATCTATGCTCAAATGCTTCTCGATAATTTCGCCATGCCCGGATTTGAAAGCGGACCGGGACCTGACAAAGATGAAGATACCACTCCTGATGCAAAGGCATACCTCATTGGTGCCAAGTACATAACACAGCTGGCAAAGGGAACAGTTACAGTCAACCCGGAGATTGTATATGTCACGCCATACACTTATCTCAGAGATGGAAATGACGGCTACGGACTTGATTATATAGCTGCCGTGAAATACAGACTTTACTCCTATGAAAACTATGCCCCGCAGACAGATATCCTCTATGATGAGTATGTCATAGGCTACACATACGGACCTGATTCATTTGTAGCCAACATAAATGCAACATGGGCCGGGGACAAGCTCACACTCGGCACTAAGGCGTTCTTCATGATGCACGGCACTCATGACTTCTGGACGGTCTGGACAAATGTTCCCGCTCACACTAGCAAAGAAGAATACAATAAACAACACTCTGGAATCACAACAGACCACTCCAACGCTGGCAACTACCGCTATGGGGATGAGGCAAAGAAACGCAATTCAATCTGGTACACTCTCGATATAGGAATCTCGGCAGAATACGAACTTCTCGACAATCTCAGCATTAATACAACGCTTGACTTCGTCATGATGAACAACATTTACAACATAAGCAGAAATAATGCCCACGACTTCCAACTTATACTGGGCGTAAGCTACAAGCCTTTCTGACCTGTGTAACAGAAAAGTATGTCTCCCGCTACCCAGCAGGAGACATTTTCTTTTCATATCAGAAATTACTGCAGAGAAGTGTACTCTCTCAGGAAGTTTTTGGTTTCAGAGGGGGAATATCCTTTCTGCTTCAAAAGTTTCTCAAGTTTAAGAAGAGAAGCTTTTCTCTCTTTGTCTT